>NZ_JAKVPY010000001.1:0-359577 GCF_022487945.1 Halomonas flagellata | reverse complement strand
GCGGGCGATGGGTTTGCGGTTTGTGTGTGGTTTCGCGACTTACACAATACCGCATTCCATCGTCCGTTTTCTTGTAAATCAACCGACTAGGCGTCGGTCAGCGTCTTAAGTAAGTGCCATTCGGGTCTGACCCCATAGGGGCGGCCTCGGCGATTTTCTCGGCGAACGTGGCACCATCGTCGGGGCATTCGAAATCGCTCAGGTCGGCTCCGGCGGGCTACCGGTCCGGTAAGCCCTGAAGAGATTGGAGATGAACGATGACATTCCCTAAATCCGTTCGCCTGGTCGAGGTCGGCCCCCGCGACGGGTTACAGAACGAGCCCGAGCCGATTGCCACCGCTACCAAGCTCGAGCTGATCGACCGCCTGGCCGCGGCCGGCGTGCGCTACATCGAGGCGACAAGCTTCGTTTCGCCCAGGTGGGTGCCGCAAATGGCCGACCATTGCGAGGTAATGCAGAACCTCTCCCGCCGCGACGGCGTCACCTACGCGGCCCTGGCCCCCAACCTCAGGGGGCTGCAAGCGGCACTGACGTGCGGTGTCGAGGAGATCGCGTTGTTCGCCGCCGCCTCCGAGACCTTCTCGCAGAAGAACATCAACTGCTCGGTGGCCGAGTCGCTCGAGCGCTTCACCCCGGTGCTGAAACGCGCGCAGTCGGCGGGCGTGCGGGTGCGTGGTTATGTCTCCTGCGTGCTCGGCTGCCCCTACGAGGGCGAGATCGCCCCCGCCAAGGTCGCCGAAGTGAGCAAGGCGCTCCATGACATGGGCTGCTACGAGGTCTCGCTGGGCGACACCATCGGCACCGGCACCCCGCTCAAGGCCAAGCGCATGCTCGAGGCCGTGGCCCGCGAGATCCCCATGGACAAGCTCGCCGCCCACTTTCACGACACCTATGGCCAGGCACTCGCCAACCTCTACGCCGTGCTGGAGGAAGGCATCGCGGTGGTCGACAGCTCCGTGGCCGGCCTCGGCGGCTGCCCCTATGCCAAAGGAGCCTCCGGCAACGTCGCCAGCGAAGACGTGGTGTATATGCTCAACGGCCTCGGCATCGAGACCGGCATCGACCTCGAGGCGCTGGCCGAGACCGGCACCTGGATCACCCGGGCCATCGGCCGGCCCAACCGCTCCAAGGTAGGTGTCGCCTTGAACAGCCGCTGAACGGCGGCTGCCCACTCTCTATAGCCACAAAGGGGCGTCGGGCAATGTGGCCAGCGAGGACGTCGTCTACCTGCTCGACGGCCTCGGCATCGAGACCGGCATCGACCTCGACGCCCTGGCCGAGACCGGCACCTGGATCACCCAGGCCATCGGCCGGCCCAACCGCTCGAAGGTCGGCGTGGCGCTGGCGGCCAAGTAATCCAGCGGTAGAAACGACAAGCCCCCGAGCCAGTCGCCTGGCTCGGGGGCTTTGTCATCACGGGCGAATGAAGGCTACGCCGTCGAGGCCGTCATCCCTGCCCTGGCGGCCCGCGCCGCGTGCAGCTTCTTGTAGCTCTCGATCAGGCGCTGGTGCTTCTCCAGGCCTTCCAGCCGCATGCTGGTCGGGGTCAGGCCGTGGAAGCGCACCTCGCCGGTCACCGAGCCCACCACCGCCTCCATGGTCTCATCGCCAAACATGCGCCTGAGGTTGCAGAGGTAGTCACCCAGCGCCAGCTCGTCATCCAGGGTGATCTCCAGCACCGCCCTCATCGCCTGGTAGAACAGGCCGCGCTCGACGGTATTGTCGTTGTACTGCAGGAACATCTCGACCCGCTCCAGCGCCTCTTCGTGCTGCTGCAGCGCCAGGTTGATCAGCAGCTTCAGCTCGAGAGTGGTGAGCTGGCCCCAGACGGTGTTCTCGTCGAACTCGATGCCGATCAGGGTGATGATGTCCGTATGGTCGTCGAGCTGGCTCTCATCGAGGCGCTCCAGCAGGTCGGCCAGTTGGTCATCGCTCAAGGCGTGGAGGTTGAGGATGTCTTCCCGGTAGTCCAGCGCCATGTTGGTGTTGTCCCAGATCAGGTCCTCCACCGGATAGACCTCGGAGTAGCCCGGCACCAGGATACGGCACACCGGCGCGCCCAGGTCATCAAAGACGGCCACATACGCCTCCTTGCCCAGCTCCTCGAGGATGCCGAACAGGCAAGCGGCCTCCTCCTCGTTGGTGCCCGAGAAGTCCCATTCGACGAACTCGACCTCCGCCTTGGCACTGAAGAAGCGCCAGGAGATCAGCCCCGAGGAATCGATGAAGTGCTCGACGAAGTTGTTGGGCTCGGAGACGGCGTGGGAGTTGAAGGTGGGCGCCATGAAGTCGTTCAGGCCCTCGAAGCTACGGCCCTGCAGCAGCTCGGTCAGGCTGCGCTCGAGGGCCACCTCGAAGCTCGGGTGCGCCCCGAAGGAGGCGAAGACGCCGCCGGTTTTCGGGTTCATCAGGGTGACGCACATGACCGGGAACTGACCGCCCAGGGAGGCGTCCTTGACCAGCACCGGGAAGCCCTGGGCCTCCAGCGCCTCGACGCCCTCCAGAATGTCGGGGTACTTCTCCAGCACCTCCAGGGGCACATCCGGCAGCGCGATCTCCTCCTCGATGATCTGCTTCTTCACCGCCCGCTCGAAGATCTCCGACAGGCACTGCACCTGGGCCTCATGCAAAGTGTTGCCGGCACTCATGCCATTGCTGAGGTAGAGGTTCTCGATCAGGTTGGAGGGGAAGTACACCGTCTCGCCGTCGGACTGGCGCACGAAGGGCAGGGAGACGATGCCGCGCGCCACCTTGCCGGAGTTGGTGTCGATGAGGTGCGAGCCGCACAGCTCGCCATCCGGATCGTAGATCGCCCGGCAGTGGTCATCGAGGATCCCCGCAGGCAGCGCGTCGTTCGGCCCCGGCTGGAACCACTCCTCGTCCGGGTAGTGAACGAAGGCGCTGCCCGCGATCTCCTCGCCGAAGAACTGGTCGTTGTAGAAGAAGTTGCAGCTCAGGCGCTCGATGAACTCGCCCAGTGCCGAGCACAGCGCGCTCTCCTTGGTGGCCCCCTTGCCATTGGTGAAGCACATCGGCGAGGCGGCATCGCGAATGTGCAGCGACCACACATGCGGCACGATATTGCGCCAGGAGGCGATCTCGATCTTCATGCCGAGATCCGACAGGATGCCCGTCATGTTGGCGATGGTCTGCTCCAGCGGCAGGTCCTTGCCCTCGATCCAGGTGCTGGCCTCCCCCTCCGGCTTGGCCATCAGCAGGGCCTGGGCATCCTCGTCGATGTTCTCCACGGTCTCGATCTGGAACTCGGGACCGGTCTGCACCACCTTCTTGACCGTGCAGCGCTCGATGGAGCGCAGGATGCCTTCCCGATCCTTGTCGGAGAGGTCCTCCGGCAGCTCGACCTGGATCCTGAAGACCTGGTTGTAGCGGTTCTCCGGATCGACGATGTTGTTCTGCGACAGGCGGATGTTCTCGGTGGGGATGCCCCGCGCGTTGCAGTAGACCCGCACGAAGTAGGCCGCACAGAGCGCCGAGGAGGCCAGGAAGTAGTCGAAGGGGCTGGGCGCGGAGCCGTCGCCCTTGTAACGGATGGGCTGATCGGTGACGACGGTGAAATCGTCAAACTTGGCCTCCAGCCGGAGGTTTTCGAGAAAATTGACTTTGATTTCCATGGGGAACGGCACCGAACGGTTGAGCGTGGGCGGCAGAGCGATGGAGGAAAACCCGCCATTATCCCGTTTTTGCCGCCGTCCGTCTCGGCCCTTGACAAAAAACTACCGACCGGCGGTCCTGACAAGGCCGGCTCTCGCGGCAACGAGCCGCGAAGGGCCTCACTCATCCACGTAGGGAATGCCCTCGGCCTCGAGAAACTCCGCCGCCGGGGAACGATGCGCATCGTGATGGGGCCGCAGACACGCACGCGCTCACCGCAGCGCGAACCGCTACCGGCTGGGCGGGGCACCTCAATTTCGTTCAATACCGCCAGCGACCGCCATCGCAGACTCAGGCCATTGCCACCCAGGAGGATGACGATGAGCCTTGCCATGATTCTGCCGATGTCGGCCTTTGCCCTGGCGGCCTCGATTTCGCCGGGTCCCGTGAACCTGGTGTGCCTGAGCAGCGGCACCCGCTATCCCCTGCCCAGGGGGCTGGTCTTCGTCACCGGCGCCACCCTGGGGTTCATCGCCCTGTTCATTGCCGTGGGGCTGGGCCTCTATTCGCTGCTGGCGGTGGTGCCGGGGCTGAACGACGCCCTGCGCTGGGCCGGGGTCGCCTTCCTGCTCTACCTGAGCGTGCGGCTGGCCCGGGATGACGGCCGGCTGCCGGCGGGCGACAGCCAGCGGGCGCCGGGCTTCCTGACCGGTGCGCTGATGCAGTGGCTCAACCCGAAGGCGTGGCTGGCCTCGGCCTCGGGCATCGGGGCCTACACCAGCGGCCACGACCTGCAGCAGGTGCTGCTGTTCGCCGCCCTCTACCTGCCCATCTGCTGGCTGTCGTTGGGCTGCTGGGTCTACGCCGGGGCCTTCCTGCGCCGCCATGTCCACCGCCCCGCGGTCCTGGTCAGCGTCAACCGGGTCCTGGCCGCCCTGCTTGCCGCCAGCTGTGTCTACCTACTGATCGAGTAGCGACCGGCGGTACTGGTGGGGCGTGGCGGCCACCAGTCGCTTGAAGGTGCGCTGGAAGTGCGGCTGGTCGCTGAAGCCGGCATTCAGCGCCACCTCGGCGATGGGCGTGCCATCTTTCAGCTCACGCTGCCCCAACTGGATGCGGCGGTTGATCAGGTAGGCATGGGGCGTGAGGCTGAAGTGCTGCTTGAAGGCGCGGATGAGATGGCCGGGGCTGTAGCCGGTGCGCTGGCACAGGGCGTCCAGCGACACCTCCTCCACCGCGTGCTCGTCCAGGTAGGCGGCCAGCTCCCGCAGGGTGGCCGGCGGCATCGGCCGCGGATGGGTCGGCTGGCCGGCCAGGTGGTGCATCAGGGCCGAAAGGTACTCGACCACCTCACTCTGCTTGTCCAGCAGGTCGCGCTGCGGGTCCAGCAGGCAGGCGGCCATCCGGCAATAACCCTGGTACCAGGCGGGTTCGGCGATCACCGCGGTGGGAATGTCCTGCCAGCGCGGCGCCTCGAGCAGGCCGGCGGCGTGGCGCAGGTGCGTCAGCCAGTCGGCATCGACGTACAGCATCAGGTAGGCCCAGGGCCGGTCGTCGATGGGGTTGCAGGCGTGTACCCAGTCCGGGTTCATCAGCACCAGGCTCCCGGCCCGGAGCCGGTACTCGTCATCGCGATAGCGAAAGGTGCTCTCCCCCGCAGTGATGGCGCCCAGCGACCACTGGGTATGGCTGTGCGGCGCATAGCAGACCTTGCGGCCGTCATCGACCTTGCGCAGCTCCACATGGGGCATGCGCGGGTCGCGCCAGAACAGGGGCTTGCTGGGGTTGGTCATGGCCGTGGTTCTCCGGTGCAAGGGGTCACCCCATGGGCGGGTCCTCGACGCTGAGCCGATGGATGCGGTAGGCGTCGCTGCTGGCCATGGCCTGCCCCTCGGGTTCGCCGCTTGGCTGCTCGACAAGTATAGCCGCGGGGCGTCAGGTGGCCCTCCCCCGGCCAGTGCCGCTCGGCCAGGCACTTTTCCGAAGACCCGCAGCGCCCGCCAGGTTTTCGCTGACAGCGAGGCTATTCGTCGACGATCACCTCGAAGCCGCCGTAGATCAGCCGCTGGCCGTCGAAGGGCATGGGGTTCACGTCGGGCTGCAGGCGGGGGTCCTCCATGACCTTGGCCATGGCCCGGTCGCGCACCTCACGGGAGGGCCAGACCAGCCAGGAGAAGACCACGGTTTCGTCCGGCTGGCACTTCACCGCCATGGGGAAGGAGGTGACCTGGCCCTCCGGCACGTCATCCCCCCAGCACTCCACCACCTTCAGGGCACCGTGCTCCTTGAACACCACCGCGGCGTCGCGGGCATGCTGGATGAACTTCTCCCGGTTGGCGGTGGGAACGGCGGCAACGAATCCATCTACATATGTCATGACTGTACTCCTTCATCTTTGGGCGGCAGTTCCCGCACCGGGCGCACCTCGATGGTGCCGAAGCGGGCGGGGGGAATCCGGCTGGCCAGCTCCAGGGCCTCGTCCATATCCCGGGCGTCGAGCAGGTAGAAGCCGGCCAACTGCTCCTTGGTCTCGGCGAAGGGGCCGTCGGAGACCAGCACCTCGCCGTTGCGCACCTGCACGCTGGTGGCGGTGCCCACCGGCTGCAGGGCCTGGCCGCCCAGGTAGTGGCCCTTGTCCGTCAGGCGCTCCACGCCGGCCAGGCACTCCTGGTTGAGGTCGTGCCACTCCTGCTCGGTCATGGCGTCGATGATGCTCTGTTGGTAATAGACCAGTGCGGCGTATTTCATCCGGCTCGCTCCTCCTTGTGTGTCGGGGTGTCCTCTGCTGGGTCGAACGGTGGGCAGAGGAATCGACACCGGGGTCGGGACTTTTCGCTCGGCCCCGTCACTGCAGGCGCAATCGCATGGCGCGAAAGCGCCGGCGGTACTGGCTCGGCGTCAGGCCCACCCGGCGCCCGAACAGGCGGCGGAAGAAGCTCGGGTCGGCATAGCCCACCTGCTCGGCCACCTCGTCGATGGGCGCGTCGCAATAGGCCCAGTGACGGTCTCGCTGGCCCAGGGCGGCGAGGGAGTGGGTACCATGTGGGGCCGCGAGCGCGCCCTGGCCTACCTCGAGGAAGCCGGCTTCCGCAACATCCGGGTCCACCAGCTCGAGCACGACATCATGAACGACTACTTCGTCTGCCGGCCCTGAGTACGACGAAGGCCACGTGCCGCCGCACGGGGCCTTCGACTATTCGTAGTGACTCCAGAACCGTAGCACCTTGACGATCCGCTCGCCCTCAAGGACCTGGTAGACCAGACGATGCTGGATATTGATTCGCCTGGAAGAGGCACCGGAAAGATCACCGACGAGCGTTTCGAAGGGAGGGGGTTTCTGGAAGGGATCTTCGGCCAGCAGGTTCAACACTTCCTGGGCCTTCGGCTTCAAACCGCTCGACGCCAGTTTCTTCGCATCCTTCTGGGCCTGCTTGGTGTAGACCAGCCGCCACGTCACCAGTCCAGCTCCTCGCTGCACTCGTCAACGGGAGTCGCCATGCCCTCGCGAATCGACTCGCGCATGCCGGGAACCGAGAGCAGAAAGAGCGTCTCCTGGATCGCCTCCCAGTCCTCCTCCGAGATCAATACCGCCTTGTTGCGTTTGCCCGAAATCAGCAAGGGCTGATGCGAACTGGCCGCCTCGTCGATCAACCGATAGAGGTTGGCGCGGGCTTCGCTGGCAGTCATGGTCGGCATGGTACACCTCCGGTTGAGCTTTCAAAATGAGCGTACGCTTTCACGCACGTACGTCAAATAGTACGACACATGCATGATCCCTGAGTTCAGTAGCCAAGGATCATCGCTGTCCGGCTTCGGCTCGCTACCAAGCCCGCAGTCGATATCGACACCACGACTCGCCGCGACGTTACACTGAAGGATAGCCAGGCCGACTGGACGGTCCTGCGATCCCCCATGGAGGCGAGATGATCAATCTGGCACGGCTTCAGCAGGCGCAGGCGCGCATCGCCGACACCCTCTCCCCCACGCCCCTGGTGCTCGACCACACCCTCACCGAGCGACTGGGGCGGCGGGTGTGGCTCAAGGGCGAGCTCTTCCAGCGCACCGGTTCCTTCAAGGCGCGCGGCGCCCTGAACTGGCTGCGCACCGCCGGCCGCGAAGCGCTCGAGGGCGGGCTCGGCGCCGTCTCCGCCGGCAACCACGCCCTGGGCCTGGCCTGGGCGGCGCGCCAGGTCGGAGTGCCGGTGACCATCGTGATGCCCGAGAACGCCAGCCCCTTCAAGGTGGAAGGCAGTCGTGAGCTCGGCGCCGAGGTGATCCTGCACGGCGACATCAACGAGGCCTGGGAGCTGATGCATCGGCTGGTCGAGGAGCACGGCCTCACCCTGGTGCACCCCTACGACGACGAGCGCATCATGGCCGGCCAGGGCACGGTGGGCCTGGAGCTGCTCGAGCAGGCCCCGGCGGCCACGGCGATCCTCTGCCCCATCGGCGGTGGCGGGCTGATCTCGGGTATCGGCGTGGCCGCCTCGAGCCTGCGCCCGGCGCTTTCGCTGATCGGCGTGGAGCCGGTCGGAGCGGCCAGCATGGCCCACGCCTGGGCCCAGGGTGGCCCGGCAAGGCTAGAGCGGGTAAGCACCTGCGCCAAGAGCCTGGCCGCCGCCATCGTCGGCGAGCACACCTATCCGCTGAGCCGGCAGAATGTCCGCGAGCTCGTCGCCGTGGACGAGGCCGCCATCCGCCGCGCCATGCACCATCTGCTCTACCAGGCCAAGCTCGCCGCCGAGCCGGGTGCCGCCGTGGGCGTGGCCGCCCTGCTGGAAGAGGCCGTGGCGCTGCCGCCGGAGGGCGATATCGTGGTGGTGATCACCGGCGGCAACCTGGGCAGCGAGGAGTTGGAGGAGTTCCTGTAACACCGCTAGCAGCCTGTCGGACTTGACCGATCGTCGCGAGAAAGACCGGCTCGCGCAGTAGATCAGCGTTAAGTCCGACAGGCTCCTGGTATGGCCCTCCTGCTCGATGCCTGCCCAGTATAGCCGCGGTGAGACAAGCGCCCGAGCGACTATAGTGACGGTGAATCCCGAGACACGGAGGGCGCCTCATGCCGGATCATCGCAACGACCCCACCCTGCCCACGCCGCTCTTCCCGGGCAGCCACATGGCGATCGACGACGACTATGTCTTCCTCTCCGGCCTGACCGCGGAGGATATCCAGGGCAGCGAGACGGTGCTCGGCGACATCCGCGAGGAAACGCGGCTGGTGATGCGACGCATCCAGCTCATGCTCGCGTCGGTGGGCTGTAGCCTGAACGATGCGGTGCGGGTCGACGTGCATATCACCGACCTCGACGAGATCCGCATGATGGATGCCGTCTATGCCGAGTTCTTCGAGGATCACCGCTACCCGGCCCGGACCTGCACCCAGTCGCCGCGCCTGTACGGCGGCGCCCATGTCGAGATCACCCTGATGGCCAGGCGCCGCCGGCAGGGCGACGGCCACGCCACCTGATTCGATGCCCCGGACCGGCCGGGGCACTCAGCCGAGGATGAAGATCACGCAGGCGGCGGTGAGTGCCCCCATCACGCCGTTGAAGATCCGCCAGGCCCGCGGGCTGTTCAGCCAGCGGCCGATGGCGGTGCCGAAGCCGGCCCACAGGGCGATACATGGCAATCCCACCAGTTCGGCAAAGCCAGCCAGCAGTAGCGCGTTCACCACGGTATCGCCGCCCGCGGGCAGGAAACCCGCCATCAGCGCCAGCCCCATCACCCAGGCCTTGGGATTGGCGAACTGGAAGGCCGCCGCCTGCCAGAAGCTGAGGGGACGCCCCTCGCCCCGCTGCCGCAGGTCGGGGGGCGGTGCCGTGGCGATGCGCCAGGCCAGGTAGAGCAGGTAGGCGCTGCCCACCAGGCGCAGCCCCGTCTGCACCAGCGGATAGCGCTCGAACACCAGCCCCAGGCCCAGGGCGATCCCGGCGAAGAGCAGGAAGCAGCCCCCGAGGATGCCGAAGATATGCGGCAGGGTACGCAGGAACCCGTAGTTGGCGCCCGAGGCGGTGAGCATCACGTTGTTGGGCCCCGGGGTGATGGTCATCGAGATCATGTAGAGGGCCGCCGGCCCGAGGAATGCCAAGGCTTCCATGTCATTGCACCCATACAATTTTGATTGAATCGATTGGAATTGCGGACATTTCTCAGCATAATGGGTGCAATATCGGCGTCAAAGGTTTTATTGTCACCATGACAATCTGGACACCGCAACTGACCGACCAGGGGCCCCGCTACCGCGGCATCGCCGAGGCCATCGCCGGCGCCATCCTCGCCGGCGACCTCGCCCCCGGCGAGCGCCTGCCGCCCCAGCGGCGCCTCGCCGACGAACTGGGGGTGACCGTCGGCACCGTGACCCGCGCCTACGCCGAGGCCGAACGCCAGGGCTGGGTCGAGGCCCGGGTCGGCAGCGGCACCTATGTGCGGGATGACACGGCGCCCGGCAGGGTCGCTTTCATGGCCGACCGCCGGGTCGAGGACGGCATGATCGACCTCAGCCTGAGCCTGCCGCCGCCCCACCCACTGCGGGCCGACGCCCTGGGCCGGGCGCTGCGCGGCATCGCCGCCGATGCCGAGCTGCTGCAGCGTGCGGTGGCGTACCAGTCCGAGCGTGGCGTGCCGGCCCATCGCGAGCAGCTGGCCGCCTGGATGACCCGCCTGGGCATGGCGACGGACCCGGCCGCCCTGCTGGTGACCCAGGGCGGCCAGCACGGCATCAGCCTGGCGCTCCAGGCGCTGACCCGCCCCGGCGAGCGCATCGCCGCCGATGCCCTCACCTACCCCGGGCTGATTGGCGCGGCCCGTCAGGCGCACCTCAAGGTGCTCGGCGTGCCGCTCACCGAGTCGGGGATGGACCTCGACGCCCTGGCCAGGCTCTGTGCCCAGCAGCCGCCGCGGCTGGTCTACGTCACGCCGGACCAGAACAATCCCACCGCAGCGGTACTGAGCGAGGCGAAGCGCGAGCGGCTGGCCGAGCTGGCCCGCCGCCACGACTTCTGGATCCTCGAGGACGGCGTCCAGTACCTGCCCGAGGCCGAACGGGGCACGCCGCTCCACCGGCTGGCGCCGGAGCGCACCCTGTTCATCTTCAGCACCTCCAAGGTGCTCGCCGGCGGCCTGCGCATCGGCACCCTCGCGGTGCCGGAGCCGCTGCAGGACCGGCTCTGCACCGCCCTGCGCGCCCAGAGCTGGATGGTGCCGCCGCTGATGGTGGAGGCGGTCTGTCGCTGGGCGGCCAGCGACGAGGGCGATCGGCTGCTGGCCTGGCAGACCGAGGAGCTCGGTGCACGTCAGCGGCTCGCCCACGAGCGACTCGCGGCCTTCTCGCCCCGCGGGCGCGACCACGGCGCCAACCTCTGGCTGCCGTTGACGGGCGAGCTGCGCAGCGCCGAATTGCTGGAGGTGCTCGAGCAGCGCGGGGTCCGCCTGAACAGCGCCGAGCCCTTCTGCGTGGGCAGCGAACCGGCGCCCCAGGCGCTGCGCCTCTGCCTCAGTGCCGCCGCCTCCCGCGAGGCCCTGGCCCGGGCGCTGGAGATCGTTGCCGAGGCCCTGCACGAGCCACCCCCGCGGCCCTGGCGAACCCTCTGACCCTGAGGAATATCCAGAAATATTTTCGGAAAATCATCAGGTTGGGAGTTGATTGCCGGCATTTGGCGGAGACTGCGGCCGCGACGACAGCGTGGTGGTGATCACCGGCGGCAACCTCGGCCGCCCCCCGTCAGGGTGATGCCGCGACACCGGTGCGGTGCCGGTGCGGCCCCCACAGGCAGGCCAGCAGCAGGATCAGCCCGGCCAGGGTGGCGATCGTGCCGGCGGCGCTCACCGAGATATCGAAGCCCAGCCAGCCGAGGCCTTGCCCCGCCAGCAGGTAGCCAAGCACCGCCGAGATCACGGCGAAGAGCTGGCTCCAGGCGATCTGGGCGCGGAGTCGATTGGTCATCAGCCGCGCCGCGGCGGCCGGGCAGATGAACATGGCGATGACGATGATCGAGCCCACCGCCTCGAAGGCGGCGATGGCCGCCACCGCCACCATGGTCACCAGCAGCAGGTCGACCAGGGCGGGATGCGCCCGGACGCTGGCGGCGAAGTCCGGGTCGAAGCTGCCGAGGATCAGCTGACGGCGGAACACCACCACGAAGGCCGCCACCACCAGCCCCACCCAGACGACCCTGGCCAGCTGCGGCGGCAGGTCCGCCAGGGCCACGGGGTCGAACAGCGCGGCCGGCCCGGTGCCGTCGAACCAGATCAGGCTCTCCAGGTTGCCGTAGAGGGCATGCTCCACGTCCAGGTGCACCCCACTGGCCTGGTGCCACTCCAGCAGCAGCACGCCCACGGCGAACAGGCTGGTGAAGGTCACGCCCATGGCCGCGCTGATCTCCACCCGGCCGAGCCGTCGGATCAGCTCGATCATCGCCACCGTGACCAGTGCCGAGGCCCCGGCCCCCAGCATCATCGCCGTTGAGGCGAGGGTGCCGGTGAGCAGGAAGCTGACCACGATGCCGGGCAATGCCACGTGGCTGATGGCATCGCCGATCAGGCTCTGGCGGCGCAGCACCAGGAAATTGCCCAGCAGCGCACAGGTCATGCTGATGACCACCGCCACCGTCAGCGGCACCAGGCTGAACATCATGAAATCGCTCATCGCCCACCCTCCGGTTTCGGCGGCAACTGGGCCTCCAGCGCCATGATCGCATCCGGCGAGAGCACCTGCGCGATGGGCGTCAAACCGGAGTGCTCCTGCTGCAGTGCATCATCCGGGTGGCGCTCGCGGTAGAGCGCCCAGAGGCGCTCCTCATGCTCGGCGTCGCGCGCGGCGGCGCGCCCCGGGAGGGTCGCCACGCCGTCGCGGCGGATATACCCCTGGCGCTGCAGCAGCTTCAGGGTCAGGTTGTCGAAGATCGATTCCTCCCGGGCCAGCGCAAGCAGGCCCTGGCGCACGTGGACCCGGCGACGGAAGCGCTGATAGGCCAGCAGCGCGGCGAGCACCCCGCGCCACGGCGAGAACAGGAAGGAGACCATGAACAGCGCAAAGGCGGCCAGCACGATCAAGGGCCCGGTCGGCAAGCCTTCCTGGACGCTGGAGAGCGTCACGCCGAGATAGCCGGCCGCCGCCCCCAGCAGCGCGGCCAGCGCCACCATGCGCAACGGACGGTCGGTCCAGAAGCGTGCGGTGACCGGCGGGATGATGGCCAGCGCCACGATCAGGATCAGCCCGGTAACCTTGAGCCCGATCACCACCACCGCCATCAGCAGCAGCAGCATCAGCAGGTCGACCCGCCCGGTGCTCACCCCCTGGGTACGGGCGAACTCCGCGTCGAAGCAGACCAGCAGGAAACTGCGACGCATCACGAAGATCGCCAGCAGCAGGCCGAGGGCACAGAGCGCGATCAACTGTGCCTCCGCGGCCAGCATGCCGGCGGTGGCACCGACCAGGTAGCCGGTCAGGCCCGCCTGGCCGGTCACCTGCATCGACTGGATGACGGTGATCAGCACCACCCCGAAGGCAAAGAACGACGAGAGGATCGCCCCGATGGCGGCATCTTCGCCGAGCCGGGTCCGCGCGCTGATCGTCTGTACCGCCCAGAGCCCCACGGCGGCACTCAAGGCGGCACCGAGCAGCAGCCCCGGCAGCCAGCGGCCGTCGCCCTGCCACAGGCCGGCGAGGATGAAGGCCAGGGCGAGCCCCGGCAGGGTCGCGTGGCTGATCGCATCGCTGACCAGCGAGCGCTTGCGCAGCAGCACGAAGCTGCCGATCATGCCCCCGGCGGCGCCGAGCAGCATGCTGCCGACGGTCACCAGGCTGGTGTTGTAGCCCAGCGTGAAGGTCAGGGCGCGCCACCAGATCTCCATCACGCGCTCCCCAGCGTCACGGGGACCTGATCGTCGACCAGACGCGCCAGCTGGACGGTACTCAGGCGACCGCCGTAGGTCGCCTGGAGGTGGCGCTCGGTGAACACCTCCTCGACGGGCCCCGCGGCGATGCGGCGCACGTTGAGCAGCAGCACCTGATCGAAGTAGTCGCGCACCGTGGCGAGGTCGTGGTGCACGCAGAGCAGGGTCCTGCCCTCCTCTCGCAGCCGCTTGAGCACCTCGACGATGGCCTTCTCGGTGGCCGCATCCACGCCGGCGAAGGGTTCGTCGAGGATGGTCAGCTCGGCCTGCTGGGTCAGCGCCCGGGCCAGGAACACCCGCTGCTGCTGACCGCCGGAGAGCTGACCGATCTGCCGCTCGGCGAAGGCCTCCATGCCGACCCGGGCCAGGCTCTCCATGGCCTGCTCGCGGTGATGCCGGCGAGTGAACTGCCACCAGCGCAGGTTGCGAAACAGCCCCATGGTGACCACGTCGATCACCGTGGCCGGGAAGTCCCAGTCGATGCTGTTGCGTTGCGGCACATAGGCGATGTGCCGCGACATCCGCTCGATGGGCTGGCCGAAGACGCGCACGTCGCCGGTCAGCCGCCGGGTGATGCCCATCGCCGCCTTGAGCAGGGTCGACTTGCCGGCACCGTTGGGTCCGACGATGGCCGTCATGCTGCCCGGCGGCGTGACGTAGTCCACCGAATAGACTACCGGACGGTGGTCATAGCTGACGGTCAGGCCCTGGACCGCCAGGGGGCTCGCCGCAACCTCCTCGCTGACCCTCGTGGCACGATTCACGGTGTCCCCCCCGCCCAGGCGAGACGTCTCAGGCGGCCTCCCTCGGGCACCTCGCCACCCAGCGCCTGGGCAATCACGGTGACATTGTGGTCGATCATGCCGAGCCAGGTGCCCTCGTAGGTTCCCCTGGCGCCCATGGCGTCGGAGAAGAGCTCGCCGCCGATGCGTACCTCGTGCCCCTTGGCCGCCGCCCCCTCGATCAGCGCACGGATGTTGCGGTCCGAGACCGATGACTCGATGAAGATGGCACCGATCCCCCGCTCCACCAGCACGTTCACCATCGACTCGATCCGCGCCAGGCCGGCCTCGCTCTCGGTGGAGAAGCCCTGGATCCCCAGCACCTCGAACCCGTAGGCCTCGCCGAAGTAGCCGAAGGCGTCGTGGGCCGTCACCAGCACGCGGGCTTCCTCCGGCACACTGGCGAGCACCTCGCGGGCATAGGCGTCCTGCGCCTCGAGCTCCTCCAGGTAGGCGTCGGCCTGCCGCGCGAAGGCCTCGGCGTGCTCGGGGGCGAGCTCGCTCAGGGCGTCGCGGATGGCCAGCACCGCGTACCGCCAGCGGCCGGGATCCATCCACACGTGGGGGTCGGACTGGTCGGGGTACACCTCATCGGCCCGGCGTGCCTTTTCCGGCACCGCCTCGCCCACGGCGAACACCGGCTTGCGCTGGCCCAGGCGGTCGAGAAACTCCTCCAGCTGCGCCTCCAGGTAGAGCCCGTTCCAGAACACCGCGTCGGCCCGTGTCATGGCGGTGACGTCGCGGCGCGTCTGGCGATAGAGGTGGGGATCGACGCCCTCGCCCATCAGGCCCTGCACCTCGACCTGCTCGCCGCCGACCTGGCGCAGGGCATCGGTGATCATGCCGGTCGTCGCCACCAGTTTCAGACGGCCGGACTCCGCCGCCGCCGGCACGGCGAACAGCCCCAGCAGCACCGTCAGGAAAAGCAACGACGGGAGACGGCGAGCAAACGACATATGAGCACTCCTTGTGTGATGTGTGCAGAACGACTGGCCCCGGCGGGACGCGTCGTCAAGCGCATTCCCTGTAGCCTACCGTGTCGGGCGCCACTTGCTAATGGCGACAGACTAGCGGACTCATCGCCAGAGCGCATATCTAAAGCCGGCTAGAGTGTAGCGCCGATCTCGATGCGATACCCCAGATCGATGACAGGGTCGCCCGGGGCCTCGCCGCGGATGCGCGCCAGCAGCTCGCGGGCGGCGCGCTCACCGATCGCCTCGCGCGGGGTGACCACGCTGGCCAGCCGCTGCGACATCACCTGGCCCACGTCGTGGCCATGGAAGCCGGCGATGGCCAGTTGCCCGGGCACCGGGACGCCCCGCCGCAGGCATTCGAAGTAGGCGCCCACGGCCACGTCGTCGTTGGTGCAGAAGATGCCGTCGGTCTCGGGGTGCTCGGCGAGGATCTCCGTCAGCAGCGCGGCCCCCACGCTGTAGGAGGAGCGCTGGGTCCGCTGCAGGGTCAGGGGCGCCAGGTCATGGGCCTCCATGGCCTGGCGGTAGCCCAGTTCGCGCTGGCGGGTGCGCTCGTCGAGGCGCACCGCCAGGTAGAGGATGTGGCGGCGACCGCGACCGATCATCTCCGCGACCATGTCGCGGGCGGCGGCCACGTTGTCGTAGCCGACCGCCTGGTGGATCGGCGCCAGATGGGTATCCATGATCTCCACCGAGGGAATGCCGGCCGTCTCCAGCATGCGGCAGCTGCGTGGCGTGTGACGGCTGTCGGAGAGGATCACCCCGTCGACGTTGTACGAGAGCAGCGAGGCCAGGCTGCGCTCCTCCAACTCCGGGCTGTAGCCATAGTGGGTGAGCATCAGGTGGTAGCCGGCCGGCTCGGTCACCGTCTCGATCCCGACGATGACATCGGCGAACACCTGGTTGGTCAGGGACGGCACCAGCACGCCGATCGAGCGGCTGGTGGCCTTGGACAACAGGTCCGGCGCCCGGTTGGGGATGTAGCCGACCTGCTCGGCCGCGGCGAAAATACGCTCCCGCAGCCCCTCGGACACCGATTCGGGGTTGCGCAGGCAGCGGCTGACGGTCATCTTCGTCGCCCCCACCCGGTCGGCGATGTCCTGGAGGGTCGGTCGTCTCTTCTTCACGGCATCCGGTGCCCCGCTCGCTGGAGAAGTGTCTGGAAAGCCGACCACCATAGCCAAATTTCCGCGACGATTCATGTGCCGGTCGACACCCCGTGCCGCCGTCAGCGCCGCTCCAGGGCCTCCAGGAAGGCATCGACGATCTGCTCCGGCGGCTGGCCGATATCCACGACGACGGCTTCATCACGACCGGGAGGCTCGAGGTCGCCGAGCTGGCTGTCGAGCATGGCGTCGCCCCTGAAGAAATGCTCTTCCCGGCTTCCCAGCCGCTGGCGAAGCTGCTCGCGATCGCCCTCGAGAAACAGGATGGCGAGACCGCCGTCGCCCCCGCGCAGGGTGTCCCGGTAGCGACGCTTCAGCGCCGAGCAGGCGATCACCACCGACGCCTCGCGGCGCCGGTAGTCGGCGAAGAAGCCCGCCAGGGTCGCGAGCCACTCGCCGCGATCCGCATCGTCCAGGGGGATGCCGTTGGCCATCTTGTCGATGCTGGCCGGTGAGTGGTGGTCGTCGCCATCGATGAAATCGACGCCCAGCCGGCTGGCCAGCAGGCGGCCGACGAGGGACTTCCCCGAGCCCGATACGCCCATCACCAGGATACGGTAGGTGGAATCCTTCACATGAACACCCTGTCGTCAGTTGCCGCGCACGGCGGTGAGGTCGGGCAGCCAGGTGACGATGGCCGGGAAGGCGATCAGCACCACCAGCACCACCAGCAACGCCGCATAGTAGGGCAGCATCGCCTTGACCAGCGCCTCCATCGACACCTTGCCCACCCCGCAGCCGACGTAGAGGCAGGTGCCCACCGGCGGCGTCAGCAGGCCGATGCCGAGGATGAAGGCCATCAGCACGCCGAAGTAGGCCGGGTCGACCCCCACCGAGGTGACGATCGGCGTCAGCATCGGGGCCATGATCACCATGGCCGGGGTCAGGTCCATCACGAAGCCCACCAGCAGCAGCAGGCCGGCGACGATCATCAGCAGCCAGAACGGCTCCTGGGTGATCGCCTGCACCTGGCGCACCAGGGTCTGGGGCACCATGTTGATGGTCAGGAACCAGGCGATCACCGTGGCGAAGGCCAGCAGCAGCAGCACCATGCCGGTCAGGCGCGCGGTGCGGATCAGCATCCCCCAGAGGTCGCGCAGGCGGAACTCGCGGTAGACCAGCAGCGAGATGGCCAGCGAGTAGAGCAGCGCCGCCACCGCGGCCTCGGTGGCGGTGAACACCCCGCCGATGATGCCGCCGATCACGATCACCGGCAGCACCAGGGCCAGCCAGGCGGCCTTGAAGGCCTGCCACAGCAGGTCGAGGCGGAACTTCCGCGTCTGCCCGGCGTGCTCGAGGCTGGCCATGATGAAGGTGGTGACCATCAGGCCGAAACCGATCAGCAGCCCCGGCACGATGCCGGCGATGAACAGCCGGCTGATCGAGGTCTCGGTGACGATGCCGAACAGGATCAGCGGGATCGACGGCGGGATGATGATGCCGATCACCGAGGAGACCGTGTTGATCGCGGTGGCATGGGGGCCGGAATAGCCCTGCTGCTTCATCGAGGGGATCATCATCGCCCCGGTGGCGGCGGTGTCGGCCACCGCCGAGCCGCTGATGCCGCCGAAGAACATCGAGCCGGTGATCGCCACCTGGCCCAGGCCGCCGCGCACGAAGCCGACCAGCGCCCCGGCCAGGTCCATCAGCCGCCGGGCGATGCCGCCGGCGCTCATCACCTCGCCGACCAGGATGAAGAACGGAATCGCCAGCAGCGGGAAGTTGTTGACCCCGCGGATCGACTGCTCGATCAGGATCGACAGCGGGATATCGGACATGACCGCCATGACCACCGCCGCGACGCCGAGGCCGAAGGCGATCGGCAGGCCGATGGTGATGGAGGCAAACAGGATGGCAAGGAAGATCCACAACATGGCTCAGTGCCCTCCGCGGTATGCAGGAGATGACGGGTCGCGGATCAACCGCACGCACTGCCAGGCACGCCACAGTGCCACGGCCGCAATGAAGCCGGCGCAGAGCACCAGCGAGACATTGATCAGGTTCCAGGGCACGCCGAGGATGGCGGTGCGCCCGGTAGAACGGGACATCACCAAGTAGCCGCCCCAGACGACGATGCCCATCAGGACGGTGATGATCAGGTTCTGCAGCATGTAGAGCAGATGGGCCCCGCGCGGCTGGAGCTTGCGCACCAGGAAGTCCACGGCGATGTGCTCGAAGCGGGCAAAGGCCGCCGCGGCCCCGAGAAAGATCAGCCAGATGAACAGCATCCGCGCCAGTTCGTCTGCCCAGGGCAGCGAGCGGTTGAGCAGCGAGCGGCCGATGACGTTGGCCGAGACGGAAACGATCAGCGCGACCAGGATGGCGGCGATCAGCTGCTCCATGATCACGGTCAGCCAGCGGAAGACCGCCGGCCCCTTGCGCGCCTCGATGTCGAGCTCGAGGGGCTCGCGATTGGGGTCGTCGAGAAACACGCCGGGATCGACGGGCGGGGGAGTGGACGTTGACATGCGACGCTCCTGCGACAGGACAAGGGGCCGATGCCCCCTGCCGCTGCCCAGTCAGTAGAAGGAAGGGATCAGTCGTTGGCGGTCTCTTCGACGATCGCCTGGATCTCGGCGATCAGGTCTTCGCCGATGCGCGGCGCCCACTCGTCGTAGACCGGCTGCACGGCCTCCTGGAAGGCGGCGATCTGCTCGTCGTCGAGGCGGGTGATCTGCATGCCACGCTCCTCGAGCTGCTCGCGCGACCAGTCGTCATACTCGGTGGCCAGCTGGATCTCGTACTCGGCCGACTGGCGGGCGGCTTCCTGCACCAGTGCCTGGTATTCCGGCGCGAGGCCGTCCCAGGTGCGCTCGGACATCATCAGGATGAAGGGCGTGTAGACGTGACGGGTCTCGGAGCCGTAGTCCTGCACCTCATGGAAGTTGGAGGTGAGGATGGTGCTCCAGGGGTTCTCCTGGCCATCGACCACGCCCTGCTCCATGGCCGAGAACAGCTCGCCGAAGGCCATCGGCGTGGGGTTGGCCCCCAGGGTTTCCCAGATCGAGAGGTGCACCGGGTTCTCCATGGTGCGGATGGTCAGGCCGCTGACATCCAGGCCGGCGACGTCCTCCGGCGACGCGACCGGCCGGGCACTGTTGGAGAGCTGGCGATAGCCGTTCTCGGAGAAGGCCAGCGCCTTGATGCCGGTATCGTCGAAGGCGTCGAGCATGGACTGGGCGACGTCGCTCTGCATCACCGCCACGGCCGCCTCGCGGGTCGGCAGCAGGAACGGCAGGTCGAAGACCGCCAGCTCCTCGACGTAGGTGGTGGCCGGCGAGGTGGAGGGATAGGTCATGTCCAGGGTGCCGGTCTGGAGCATCTCCATCATCTGCACGTCGTCGCCCAACTGGCTGTTGGGGAAGATGTTGACGGCGATGCGGCCGTCCGTGCGCTGGTCGAGGATATCGGCGAAGTACTGGCTGGAGAGGTACTGCGGCGAGGACTCGGCCAGGCCGATGCCCATGCGAATGGTGTGGCTGCCGTGGTCGGCGACGGTGTCGCCCTCGATGGCGGGCGGGTCCGAGAGGTCCGGGGTCTGGGCCTGGGCGATGCCCAGGGACAGGGTGGCCGCGCCGGCCAGGGTGAGCGTGCTGCGCCAGATGGCTGTCATGGCGTGTGTCTCCAAAGTGGGTTGTACGTTGTTGGGATCGTGCGCTGCTGCAAGCGTCTCGTTCAGCAGAAAGCGTCGAAACCGGCAGGATGTCGCCGTGAACTTTCCCCAGGCGTGATGCTTGTATGTTACCGGTAACAACCACTGGTGAGGTTAGGCCGAGTTCCGGTGACTGTCAACGAGAATGCCGCCCGAGCGACTTATACCTTCGACTAAGAAGGAAGCCCCTGGGCGACGGGCGTCAGGGCTCCAGCAGCCCGACCTCGCGCATCGCCCGGCCGATCGCGGCCAGGAGGCGTTCCGAACGCTCGACATCCGCCTCGCCCCGGGTGCAGGCGACGATCACCACCCGGCGGCTGTCGGCGCCTTCGCCCAGGGTCGCGAGGCCGGCATCGCAGCTACGTCGGCGCTGGGTACCGGTCTTGTGGGCGAAGCGCACCCCCGGACCGAAGCCCGCCTTGAGGCGCCGGTCGCCGCTGGTGGTACGCTCCATCACCGCCAGCAGCCGGGCGCTGGCCGCCGGCCCCAGCGCCCTGCCCTCGCCCAGCGCGGCGAGCAGCTCGGCGACGGCATCGAGCCGACCGCTGTTGAGATCGGTCGCGTAGTAGGCATCGAAGGCGGCCTCCAGGGAGGGCAGCTGCAGCGCCTGGCGGGGACCCCCCAGGCGCCCGGTCAGCCAGTCGAGGCGGGTGGCATCGCTGTGGCGTTTCTGCAGTTCGATGAAGTCCATGCCGCCCAAGGCCCGTGCCGCCGGATGCAGCCGCCCGTAGACCTGGCGGCGCACGTCCAGCAGGGTGGTGATGGGCCCCAGCCCCTCGCCCCCGGCCAGGCGCCGGGCGCGCCGGTTGACCGCCGCGAGGCCGAGGCGGTGGATCAGCATGTCGGCGGCGGTGTTGTCGCTGACGGTGAGCATCGCCACGAGCAGTTCGTGAAGGCTCAGCTCGGCCCCGGGGGGCGCCCAGTTGGTGGGCCCGGCACCGTCGACGTAGTCGCTCTCGTGGAGCACCAGCCGCTCGTCCAGCGCCATCTCTCCCGCTTCGACCCGTGCCATCAGCTCGATGGCCACCGGCACCTTGATCAGCGACGCCAGGTACCAGGACTCGCCGGCCCGCCAGCCGAAGCGCTCACCGCCGCCGAGCGGCCGGACCATGACCCCCAGTTCGCCGTCGAACCCGGCCTCCAGGGCCGCCAGCCTCGCCTCGAGCCGTGCCGCCCAGGGGGGATCGGCCAGGGCCGGGAGCGGCAGCACCATCAGGGCGAGGCCCAGGACGAGCGTGCGCATCATTTCCGCTCCCGGATCCAGCGGGTCAGGGCGATCCAGCCCGCGGTGGCCAGGATCAGTGCCAGGCCGATCCCCAGTACCTGCGGATAGGCGTAGACCTGCCAGGCCTCGAACAGGAAGCGGAAGCCCAGGAAGATCACCACGATATGGAAGATGAAGGCCATGAGCGCATCGGAGCCGATGGTGGTGATCGGCCCGAGGGCGGCCGCCCCGCGTTCGCCACCGAGCAGGCAGAGCGCCAGGATCACCAGGGCGCCGCCGAGGCTGAACAGCATGAAGGCGAGCGCCGGCGGGTGCTTGCCGACGTTCCAGGCCACCGCCACCAGCGCCTCGTCGAGGCCGGGCAGCGATATCGCCACGAACCCCAGCAGCATGACGGCTCCCGCGGCGGCGAGCACTAGCGCCAGGCGGCGCCGGGCCGGTGGCCGCCGGTAGCAGCACAGCACGGCCTCGCCGATCAGCAGACCGACCATCACCAGCGGCAACCGCGAGAGCTGGCCCCAGGCGTAGTGGTCCGCGTCCTCGACCAGGATCGCCTTGAGCGGCTCGATGCCCCAGAAGGCGAAGTGACGCTCCAGCCAGCCCGCCACCAGCGCAACCAGCAGCGGGCCGGCGCACCGGGCCCAGAGCGGCAGCCGCCGCCACAGCGGCAGGACCCAGGGCAACCACAGCAGCGCAATGGCATAGAAGCCGAGAATCTCGACCCAGATCGGGAAACGCCGGTAGAGCAGGGTGTCGAGGATGTCCGGGGCCGAGTAGAGCGGCAGCATCTCGACGACGGTGAGCACCTTGTACCAGAACAGCACCTCGAAGCCGCGCAGCATCAGCTTGAGGCGCCGGCGCGGCCAGTCCGGGGCATCGGTCTTCGGCAGGAAGGCCACCGCCAGGGCGATGCCG
This sequence comes from Halomonas flagellata, assembly GCF_022487945.1. NCBI lineage: Bacteria > Pseudomonadati > Pseudomonadota > Gammaproteobacteria > Oceanospirillales > Halomonadaceae > Halomonas > Halomonas flagellata. The sequence goes on along the minus strand of NZ_JAKVPY010000001.1, from coordinate 337,357 downwards.
AACACCGTGATGAACAACGACGAGGAGAACTTGGTGAGCAGATGGATCGGCACCATGCCCCAGTCGGGCACCTGGCGGATGCCCAGCAACCCGCTGACCGCATGGCTGAGGATCATCAGCGCGATGGCCACGCCGCGGGCCAGATCGATCGCCTCGATCCGCCCCTGCCCCGCCGGCAATCGCGGGGTCGCCCTCAACCGGGCCATGACCACCCTTCCCTGCACTCGCCACCTCCCTGGCTGTCCGATCACTCGCCGTCGGCCCGCGGCTCGACGCCTTGCAGCGTCAGCCGCCGCCCCTGCCCCACCGGCCGATGATAGCGCCTTCGCGCCGGCCCGAGTATGGCCGGTTCGCCCCGATGCCACCGCAGTCCATCGGAGCTATGCTGGAGATGGGGAGTTCAACACGAAGGGAGGCATCTTCAATTCCGTCGTTTTCGGCCCTCGCGGCCGAAGGAGGAAATGTCATGGCCATGCCGATGACGATACGCGAGTACCTCCGGGCCTGTGATATCGACTTCGAGGAGGTCACTCACCCGCGGGAAGTGACGACCAGTCGTATCGCCCAGCAGGCCCATGTCGCCGGCAGTCAGCTGGCCAAGGCGGTCATGCTGCACGGTGATTCCGGCTACCATGTCGCCGTGGTGCCGAGCGACTGCGAGGCGGATCTCGACAAGTTGTCGCAGCTGTTCCACGAGAAGGTCGACCTCGCCTCGGAAGACGAGGTCCGGAGCCGCTTCAGTGATTGCGACCCGGGTGCCACCACCCCGGTGGGGCAGGCCTATGGCCTGCAGGTCTATCTCGACGAGATGCTGCGTCATCAGCCGGACATCTATTTCGAGGCCGGTGATCACGAGACCCTGGTCCACATGAGCGGCAGCGAGTTCGACCGCCTGATGGCCGAGATCCCGCACGGGCAGATCAGCCGACAGCGCTGACCCCAGGCTCGAGCGGGGCCGGGAGGGCAACCGCCTTCCCTGCCATGGCCGCGATCGTCGCGATCGCGGCCTCTTTTCGCCTGGGGTAAGCTCGAACGCCCCGTCCCCCGCCGCCACAGGAGGTGCCATGCCGCGACTTTCCCGAGCCCGAGGCCTCGCCCTGTGCGGCGCGCTCGCCCTGGCCTGGCTCGCGCCGCCGGCGACCGCCGACGGGTGTCCCGCGACCGGCCAGTGGTACCTGGACGGCGGCGACCCCGTTTCCCCGGATACCCTGATGGCCGAGCTGGCCGAACGTGAGGTGGTGCTGCTCGGCGAACAGCACGATCGCCTGGCGCACCATCGCTGGCAGCTGCACACCCTGGCCGGCCTGTACGCCCATCGTCCACGTCTGGTGATCGGGCTGGAAATGCTGCCCCGCGAGGCCCAGCCGGCCCTGGACGCCTGGGTGGCCGGCAAACTGGACGAGGCCGGCTTCCTCGAGGCCAGCCAATGGCATGACGCCTGGGGCTTCGACCCGGCGCTCTACTTCCCGATCCTGCATTTCGCCCGCATGCAACGGATACCGCTGCTGGCCCTGAACGTCGACCACGCGCTGCGTCGGCGACTGGTGGACGAAGGCTGGGACGCCGTCCCCGACGCGCAGCGCTTCGGCATCACGCCACCGGCGGCGCCGCCCGAGGCCTACCGGGAATTCCTGGCCGAGGAGTACGAGCGCCACCCCGGCGACGACGATAACGGCCTGGACCGCTTCATCGACGCCCAACTGGTCTGGGACCGGGCCATGGCCACCGCCCTGGCCGTGGCCGGCGGCGGCGACACCCTGGTGGTAGGCCTGATTGGCCAGGGCCACCTCACCCACGGCCATGGCGTGCCGCACCAGCTCGACGACCTGGGCCTCGGCGACCACCGCACCCTGCTGCCGGTGACGCCGGACGCCGATTGCCGGCCAGTCGAGCCGGGCCTGGCCGATGCCTACTACCTGCTGGGGGACGAATCGCCCCATGAACCGCCCGCGACCCTGCGCCTGGGGGTGCTGATCGGCGAGCACGCCGAGGGCGTGGCGATCCACGGCGTCGGGCCGGACTCCGTGGCCGCCGAGGCCGGCTTGCGGGAGGGCGACGTCATCGTGCGCGCGGCCGGCCGCCCCATGAGCGCCCCGGGGGACCTCACCCGGCTGATACAGCGCATGGTGACCGGCACCCTGCTGCCACTGGAGGTGCGGCGCGACGGCCGGGTGCAGGAGCTCCTCGCCCGCTTCCCGCCCCCCTCGCCATGACCCCAGCCGCGTCAACGATGCAGCCAGCAGGCCGAGAGGTGGTGGCGCCGGGGCTCGAAATCGGGGGGATCGTCGCGGTCGCAGAGGCCGGCCATGGCGTGGGGGCAGCGCGGATGGAAGCGACAGCCGCTGGGCGGGTGCAGCAGGCTCGGCGGCTCGCCGCCGGGCACCTCGCGCAGGCGGGAGGCGTTGGCCGCGTCCGGATCGGCGATCGCCGCGAGCAGCGCCTGGGTGTAGGGGTGCCGGGGGTGGTCGAGCAGCTCGTCGACCGGGGCGCTCTCCACCACCCGGCCGGCATACATCACGAAGATCCGCTCGGCGAAGTGGCGCACGGTGGAGAGGTCGTGGGTGATGAAGGCGAGGGTCAGCTCGCGCCTGGCCTGGATGCCGCGCAGCAGGTCGAGGATCTCGATGCGCACCGAGGCGTCGAGCATCGACACCGGCTCGTCGGCGATGAGCAGCGCCGGCGCCAGGATCAGCGCCCGGGCGATCACCACCCGCTGCTGCTGGCCGCCGCTGAGCATGTGCGGGAACTTGCCCAGGGACTCCTCGACCGGAGACAGCCGCACCTCCTCCAGCACCGCGCGGATACGCCGCTCGCGCTCGGCGCGGTGCCTGACCCCATGGATGATCAGCGGCTCGGCGAGGATCCGCCGCACGTCCATGAAGGGTGGCAGCGCGCCGTAGGGGTCCTGCTGGACATAGCCCACCCGGGCCCGGTACGCCTTGAGCGCGTGGCCGTCGAGCTCACCCAGCGAGCGCCCGTCGAAGCGCACCTCGCCCCGGGTGGGGCGATGCAGCCCGAGCAGGGTGCGGGCCAGCGAGCTCTTGCCGCAGCCGCTCTCGCCGACGAAGGCCACCGCCTCGCCGCGGGCCAGCTCGAAGCTCACGCCGTCCACCGCGTGCACGGCGCCCACCCGCAGGAAGCCCCACTGGCGCAGCGCGAACCAGGTGTGCAGGTCGCGGACCGCGAGCAAGGGCGCCTCGGCGGACTCCCGGTGGAAGACGGCCTGGGATGCTACCATCACGCCCCTCCCCGTCGCGTGGATTCGTCATGCAGCCAGCAGCGCACCCGGTGTCGCTCGCCCAGGCGGATCGCCTCGGGGTCATCGGCGCAGCGGGCGAAGCGATGCGGGCAGCGCTCGGCGAAGCGGCAGCCGCTCGGCGGGTCGAACAGGCTGGGCGGCTGGCCGGGGATCGACTCGGGACGCTGCCGCTGACGCAGCCGCGGCACGCTGGCCATCAGCATCCGCGAGTAGGGGTGGGCCGGCTCGGCGAAGAAGGCGGCGGCGTCGGCCACCTCGACGAACTGGCCGGCGTACATCAGCGCCACCCGATCGGCGAGCTCGCTGGAGGTCGCCACATCGTGGGTGATCAGGATAAAGCTGGTACCGAGTTCACGTTTGATGGTTTTCAAGGCATTCATGATGCTCGCCTGGGTCAGCACGTCCAGCGCCGAGGTGGGCTCGTCGAGGATCACCAGCTCCGGCTCGGCGACCAGCGCCATGGCCAGCACCGCCCGCTGGCGCATGCCGCCGGAGAGCTCGAAGGGGTAGCGGGCCAGGAAGTCCGTGGAGACCCCGACCAGGGCGAAGACCTCCGCCGCCCGCTCCAGCGCCCGCCGCCGCGACCAGCCACGCAGCACCCGCAGCGGCTCGGCGACCTGCTCGCCCACCCGTACCACCGGGTTCAAGGCATTCATCGAGGCCTGCATCACCAGGGCCAGCCGCGACCACTGCACCTCGCGCCGGAAGCGCTCGTCGGAGAGCGCCGTCACCTCGGTCTCGCCCAGGCTGACCCGCCCGGCCGTGCGGTGGACATTGCGCGGCAGTACCCGCATCAGGGCCTTGGCCAGCGAACTCTTGCCGCAGCCGGACTCGCCCAGCACCACCAGGGCCTCGTGGCGTCGCACCTCGAAGCCGACGCCGTCCACGGCGCGCACCACGCCGCGCCGGGTCTGGTAGTGCAGGTGCAGGTCTTCCACCTCGAGCAACGGACGAACGCTCATCACAGGCTCCTCAGTCGCGGGTTGAAGACCCGGTCCAGGGCGAAGCCGAGCATGGCGAAGCCCAGCCCGGTGAGCATCAGCAGCACCGCCGGTGCCACCACCCAGTAGTAGTAGCCGTTGTAGAGCGCGCTCCGGGACTGGGCGTCGTTGAGCACCTTGCCCCAGGTGGGCAGCACCGGGTCGCCCAGCCCCAGCACCGCCAGCGAGGCCTCCAGGAACACGAAGGTGGGGATCAGGGTGACGAAGGTGGGGATGAGCACCGGCAGGATGCGTGGAATCATGTAGCGCATGACGATGCGCAGGTTGCCTGCGCCGTAGGCCTGGGCCGCCTCGATGTAGGGCGCCTCGCGGATCGGCAGCAGCATCGCCCGGTACATCTTGATGCCGGCGCTGAAGATGCCCAGCAGCACCACCACCCCGAGCATCAGCCAGATGCTGGTGGAGTAGAGGGTACCGACCATCACCAGGATCGGCAGCAGCGGCAGGATCATGTTCACCTCGGTGAGTCGCTGGATGGTGGCGTCGACCCAGCCGCGGTACCAGACCCCCACCGCGGCGATGACCAGGGTGATGAGGGTGGTGCCCACCGCCGCCAGCAGGCCGAACGCCAGCGCCACCGGCGTGCCCCACAGCAGGGCCAGGCTGAGGTCGCGCCGCTGGTGGTCGGTGCCGGCGATGCCGTGCACCCGGCCGTAGAGCACCAGCTCGGCGTCGATGCCGGCCTCGTCGTCGAACACCACCGCATCCAGCAGCAGCCGGTAGCGGCCCGGCTGGACCCGTGGCACCGCCTCGCCGTCGGGCGCGGCCAGCAGCCCGATATGCGGCACCCGCCCGCCCAGCCGACGCTCCAGGGCCCGGTCCTGGGAGATCGAGACGCGGTCCTCGCGGCCGATGCGATGCCCGCCCAGCGAGAGCTCCCGGCCGTCGGGGGTCTGCCACAGCAACCGCGCGAAGGGCCGCTGCGCATGCCCCTCGGCACGCAGGAAGAGGTTGATCTCGCTGGGGAAGCCGGCGTAGTCGTAGTCGAAGGCCAGGGGAATGCGCAGGCGGCGACCGCCCTCGAAGGGCACCGTCTCGATCTCGGCGGCGTCGCTGGCGACGATCAGGGTGCGCGGCTGGTGGCCACCGGTCAGGCGATCGACCCATAGCGGGCCGGCGTTGACCGGGTGCAGCCGCCAGGGCTCGCCGCCCCGCCACTTGTCCAGCGCCTCGGAGTAGGGAATGGCGATCACGGTGTAGAGCGACAGCCCCACCAGCACGGCGATGATCGCCATGCCCACCAGCGCCGAGGGGTAGCGGCGCAGCTCCCCCCAGCCGTCGCGCCACCGTCCGCCCGTCATCGCCGCTCTCCCACGAGGCGCACGCGCGGGTCCAGCAGCGCATAGAGGATATCGAGCAGGAACACCGTCACCGCCAGCAGGTAGGCGAAGATCACCACGGCGCCGATGATCACCGGGGTATCCCGGTGGCCGATGGCCTGGAACAGCAGCGACCCCAGTCCCGGCCAGTTGAACACCTGCTCGAGGATGATGGCACCGCTCCACAGGCCGATCAGCATCAGCAGGAAGCTGGTGATGATCGGCGACAGGGTCGGGCGCAGGATGTAGCGACGCTCGATCAGGTGCGACGGCAGCCCCTTGGCGCGCGCCATCTCCACGTAGTCCTCGCTGGAGTGGATCAGGAAGAAGGTGCGCCAGGAGTAGATCGAGACGAAGATCGACGACAGGAACATCGCCGTGAGCGGCAGCAGCATATGCCGCACCAGGCTCGCCGCATAGGCCCAGGGGCTCTCCGGGGGCGGCGCGGTGACCATGCCGCCGGCGGGCAGCAGCGGCACCAGGAAGGCGAACACCAGGATCAGGAAGATGCCGTAGAACCACCCCGGGGCCGCCGAGGTCGGCGCCAGGGCGATCACGCTGCGGTCCAGCGCACTGCCGTAGCGGCGCGACAGCGACAGCGCGATGAACACCGAGGTGAAGAACACCAGCAGGTTGGCGCTGCCGAACAGCAGCAGGGTCGCCGGCAGCCGTTCGACGATGATGTCGTAGACCGCCCGCGACCCGAGGTCGCTGTGCATCTGCTCGGCCCGCCCCAGGTCCAGGCGCATGGCGCGCTGCAGGTAGTCGACGCTGCGCACCACGAACGGCTGGTCGAGGCGCAGCCGTTCCACCTCCAGCGACACCCGGCGTTCGATCAGCGCGTTGCGCTCCTCGGGGGGCATGTCCTGGAGGGCCGGGTCGGCGCGCACCGCCTCGGCAGCCTGGCTGCGGATCTGCACCAGGCGCAGCTCGTCCACCTGGCCGCCCATGTTGGCGATGAGGATGGTCAGGTAGACGCCCACCAGCACGGTCAACAGCAGCGCCAGCAGCCGCTTGACGGCGTAGGCCAGCAGGTGGCGCAGGTCGCGCCACAGGCCGCGGCGCCGCGCCGCGAGGGGAGCCTTGCTCATGGCGTGCCCTCCCTGCCGCCGGGCGATACCGTGGCGAAGACGTGGGAGGCGAAGGCCGGCAGCGCCACCCGGCGGCTGGTCACCGCCAGCTCCAGGCTGTTGGCCCCGGCCCCCAGGGCCGCGATCGCCTCCGGCGACAGCTCGACTCCCCACAGGCCATCATCGAGCGCCTCGGCCTCGCCCCGCCGGGCCAGCTCACCGCGGCCATCGAAGAGCAGGAACTGCACCTTGTCGATGCCCTCGGCGGCATAGGGCTCGCCCTCGAAGGTCACGGCGAGACGGAAGTCGGCGTCCTCCCCGATCGCCACGACCAGGGGCCCGTCGAGGTCGAGTTCGGGGATCTCCGGGCGGGAAAAGTGCAACCACTTGTCGGACGGGTCGGGGAAGTCCGCGAAGCGACGCAGCACCAGGCTGCCCTCCACCGGATGGACCGAATGCAACTGGAAGGGGCCGTTGCCGACCCAGAAGTGGCCACGTGCGGCATGCCAGTCGGTCAGGGCCCGGTAGCGCGCGGCGATATCCTCCTCGTCGAGCAGTTCGCCGAGCGCCGCCGGATAGAGCCGGGTACCGCGCTCGCGCGCCCGGCGCAGCTGGCGTTCCAGGACCGACAGGCTGGGCCCCGCCACCAGGCTCATCCAGTCCACCCCCAGCCGGTCGGCCTTGTTCGACGAGAACGCCAGCTCCCCGCTGTGCTCGGCGAGGATGCCCAGCGTCAGAGTGTGCCAGGGGATCGGCGCCGGTGCCCGCTGCGCGACGATGGTCTCCGCATCGGGATAGATCTGGTCGCTGTAGATGTCGATGACCAGCGGGTCACGGGAGACGAGGTGCCAGCCGCGGAAGTGGCGCTGGAAGGCCTCGAAGGTGGGCAGATGGGCGATATCGAACAGGCGGCTCTGCTCGTCGGCTCGCTCGAAGGTCAGGATCCACGGCAGGAGGAAGTCGGCCAGCGACAGCTGCGAGCCGTCGTGCCAGCGCTGCTCGAACAGCGTCTCCTCGTACCTCACCCGCACCCGGGTGCGCGCGGAGATGCCTTCGGGGTGCCGCTCGCCGGCGGTGACGAAGCGGCCGGCCCCGACGTCCCAGTCGAGCCAGGCCGCCTCGGGCACCGGGATCTCCTTCGCGGTCTCCACGCTCAGCCAGTCGAGGGTACGACCGACCGGCACCCCCTCCTCCACGGTCACCTCGGCGCTCTCGATGCGCTGGGGCAGGTACAGGCCGGTGAAGGGGTCGGGCATCAGCACCGGGTCCTGGGTCGCACGCATGATCATCTGGTCGGATATCCAGTTGCTGCCCGCCACCGGGTTCCACGGCTCGACCAGCAGGTTCGGTATGCCGAACACCATCTGCCCGCCCACCCGGTCGGTGTAGCGCAGGGTGTAGGGCCACAGCGCCGACCCCGACAGCCCGCCGGCCAGGTCCACGGCGACCTCGACGTTGGCGGCCCGCGCCGAGGCGTTGAGCTGATCGACCAGCCAGATTCGTGCCGAATTCTCCATGGCGAGTTCGAGGGCGCGGGCCATCATCGCCCGGCGCTCCTCCCGGCTGCGGTAGTCGCGCCGCACCAGGCGGTCGCTCAGTTCGTCGAATTCCGGCGACGGCTGGTAGGCCTGCCACAGCGGTTCGGGGCGACCCCGCGGGGTGTAGTAGTAGCTGAAGACGTCGGCCTGATCCCGCAGGATCACCACGATGATCCAGCCACCGGTGTAGATGTGCCAGTGCCCGGCGCGCGGGTCGCTGGCGATCCACAGCCGCGAGGCCTCTTCCGCCGTGCGATAGCGTCGCTCGACGGCGAAGCCGAGGTCCTCCATCAGGTTGGCGATGTAGTCGCCGATCCGGCGTCGCTCGTCCTCGGTGCGGATCAGCACATTCAGGCGCACCGGGGCGTCGCGGTACCACCAGCGGCCATCCGTGAAACGCGCGCCGAGGCCCTCCATCTCGCGATGGATCGCCTCGCGGGCGGCCTCGGGGTCATGGGCATAGCGCAGCTCCAGTTCGCGGGCCACGTCGGCCAGGCGGGCATAGTCGGGAAAGGCGGTGCTGATCGGCAGGTAGCGGGGGACGGCGAGGCCGCCGAAGATCTCCTCGGCGATGTACCGGCGGTCCACCAGGCGATTGAGCGCCTCGCGGATCGCCGGCACATGGAAGGGGTTGAGCTCGCCGCCCGCCAGCTCGGGGCCGGCCGGATTGAGGGTCAGTTCGCTGGAGGTGCCGTAGGAGAGGTCGTGGGTGGCATGCAGGGAGTCACGCAGGCGGTGGAACACCGTGGGGCTGGAGATGCCCTGGGTGAAGACCTGGTGGGAGCCGGCCTCGATCAGCCCGGTGACCCGGCCCACGTCCGCCTCCCGGGTGAACACGACCTGGTCCACCAGGGCGCCGCGCCGCCCCTCCAGGGCCGCCGGCTCGAGTTCACCGCCGGCAAGGGGCGGGCCGCGCGACGGCCCGCTGGTCGCCGGCCACAGGGCGACGGCGACCATCGCCACGAACAGCAGAGCGCTACACGCCAGTACGACACCCTTCATCACCTCGCCGCCTCACCGCTGACGCCTGCCCTGGCCTGCACCATGTCCAATGATGTCACAGTAGGCGAGATGGCCAGGCGGCGAGGCCGGGGCATTCAACGCTTGCCGCCGGCTCGGCGCCGCGCCATGGTCTCCACGGCCCTGGCCAGCGCGGTGGTCAGCCGCGCCATGGCCGCGTAGTCCAACCGATCAGGGGTGTCGTGGGGGCCGTGGTAGTAGGGATTGCGGAAGTTGGCGGTGTCGGTGAGCATGATCGCCGGGTAGCCCATTTCCCAGAAGGCCCAGTGATCGGAGCGGCGGATATCGCCGAGCAGCTCCGGCGCGGCCAGCCCCTCCGAAGGGAGCTCGGCATGCTCGCGGAAGGCGCCGATGGCCTGGTGCACCAGCCGCCGCGACGCCAGGTTGCCGACGAAGGCCACGAAGTCGCCCCGGTCGGGATAGAAATGGCCCAGCAGCGGCGGATGGCGCTGACTGCCCGGCGCGTCGATGTAGTAGCCCAGCATCTCCAGCGAGATCATGCCGACGATCTCGTCGCCCCGCGCCCGGGCCTCCCGGGCATACCTCAGGCTGCCCATGGCGTCACTGCCGAAGAAGGGGGCCTCCTCGCTGGCGAAGGCGACCAGATGCAGCGAGCGGTCGAGCTCGGCCTCGCGCAGCAGCCGGGCCAGCTCGAGCAGCACGGCCACGCCCGAGGCGTTGTCGTCGGCACCGGGGGTGCCGCGCACGGTGTCGTAGTGGGCGCCGATCACCAGGATCTCGTCCGTCGTCCCGCTGCCCGGCAGGCGCACCTCGATATTGTCGAATACCCGCCCCCGGGTCGGTACGGCGTGCCGGACCGGCGCGTGGCCGGCCTCCCGGAAGGCCCGCTCGATATGGTCGGCCGCCGCGTGCAGGCCCTCGGGCCGCCAGTAGTGCCGCTCGCCGACCTCGTCGGCCAGCACCCGGACATGTTCCCGAAGGCGCTCACGCAGGGCCTGCCCCTCGGCATCCAGGGGTGGCGGCGCCTCGCGATAGGACCTTCCCGGCATCTGAAACATCATCCAGTAGCCTCCCCCCAGTGCCGTCAAGGCCAGCGCCAGCAGCCCCGCCACGAGCCCGACCATCACCGCCATGCCTGCTTGACGCCTCATTGACACCTCCCGACGGCCGCACTCATCGAGCCCTGCCCGCTCGGCGCCGCAACCGCACCCACTGGGACAGGTAGACCAGGGCGTAGAGGCTGACGCCCAGGATGTCGGTGAACCAGTTGGGCTGGATCAGCATAAAGGCGACACCCAGCAGCACCAGCCGCTCCGGGATGAGGGTACGGATGCGCACGAACCCCTGCACGCCCGCCGCGAAGGCCAGCATGCCCACCAGGGCGCTGGCGAAGATATGCAGGATGTTGAACCAGCCCTCCACGTCGATCTGCAGCAGTTGGGTATTGAAGATGAACATGAACGGCAGGATGGCGGTACGCATATCGTAGACGAAGCCCTGCACCCCGGTACGGATCGGGTTGCTGCGGGCGATCCCCGCCGCGGCATAGGCGGCCAGCCCCACCGGCGGTGTGTCGTCGGCCAGGATGCCGAAGAAGAACACGAACAGGTGCGCCGCCAGCAGCGGGATGGCGAAGCCGAACTGGTTGCCCAGGTTGTAGATCACCGGGGCCGTGAGGGTGGCCATCACCACGTAGTTGGCGGTGGTCGGCAGCCCCAGCCCCAGGATCAGGCTGGCCACGGCGGTGATCAGCAGCACGATGACGAACTGGGTGGTGGTGTCGAAGTCCCCCACGTCGCCGCCGAGGAACTCCACCACCGGCAGGGTGATCAGGCCGATGCCGCCGGCCATGGCCGCGCTGATGATCTGGATGATCTCGGTGAGGCGCAGCCCCACCCCGGTCTGGCTAACCGAGCCGACGATGATGCCGGCGGTCGCCACCGCCACGGCGATGCCCACCATGTTGCGCGCCCCGGCGATCAGGCCGTGGAACAGCGTGACCACCCCACCCCACAGCGCCGGCAGCAGCGGGCGCCCCTGCAGGAAGGCCTTGACCGGCTCCTGCACCAGCATCAGCACCGCCAGCGCCAGGATCGCCGTCATCACCGCATAACCGGGGGTGCGCCGCTCGATCACCAGGAAGTAGACCAGCACCGCCACCGGAATCAGGAAGTGGATCCCACCGAGGAAGGTCTTGAGCCGCGGCGGCAGCTCGTCCCGCGGGATGCCATGCAGGCCCAGCTTCAGCGCCTCCAGGTGCATGATGTAGAAGAGCGCGAAGTAAGCCACGAAGGCCGGGATCACCGCCGCCCGGACCACCTCGATATAGGGCACGCCGACGAACTCGGCGATGATGAAGGCCGCCGCCCCCATCACCGGCGGCATCAGCTGACCATTGGTCGATACCGCCACCTCGCAGGCCGCGGCCTTGTAGTCGGGATAGCCGGTGCGCTTCATCAGCGGAATGGTGAAGGTGCCGGTGGTCACCACATTGGCCAGCGACGAGCCCGAGACCATGCCGGTCATCCCCGAGGCCACCACCGCGGCCTTGGCCGGGCCACCGCGCATATGGCCGAGGAAGGAGTTGGCGACGTCGATGAAGTACTTGCCGGCGCCGGCCTTGTCGAGCATCGAGCCGAACAGCACGAACAGGAAGACGAAGGCGGTGGACACCCCCACCGGCACGCCGAAGATGCCCTCGGTGGTCACGTACTGCTGGCTGATGGCGCGCTGCAGGCTGGCGCCGCGATGGGCCAGCAGATCGGGCACCCAGTCGGCCAGCCAGGGAACGGCGCCGCGTGGCCCCACCAGCTGGTAGAGGAAGAAGATCCCCGCGATCACCGCCAGCGCCGGTCCCAGGCTGCGCCGCGTCGCCTCCAGCAGCAGCAGCATGAACAGCAGGCCGATCCATATCTCGCGAGGGATCGCCAGGCCCTGCCGCATCTGCAGGCCATGGTAGTCGAACACCAGGTAGAGCGCGCCCAGCCCCGCCAGCAGGGCAAACAGCAGGTCGAACCAGGGCACCCGATGGACCTGATCGTGGCGCAGGGTCGCCAGCACCGCCGCGCAGAGCAGGCCCCCGACGCCGATCGCCAGCCAGCCCGGTAGTGCCAGGGGCGTGACCTCGGCCACCAGCATCACCGTGGTCGCCCCCACCCCCAGGCTGATGGTGCCGAGCACGATCCGCTGGAACGGGGTGGGTCCCTTGCGGCCGCGAATGGCGGGAAAGACCAGGAAGGCCAGGGTGATGCCGAAGCACACGTGGATCGCTCGTTGGATGACCACGTCGACCGCCAGCACGCTGGCCACCCCCAGCTGGAACAGCGACCAGGCCAGCGCCAGACCAACGATCGCCCACAGCAGGATACCGCTGGGCACCCTGGCGCCGGTCTCGAACTCCTCGACCAGCTGCCGCGCCCGGCGCGCCGCCTCGGCATCGAACTGCCGCTCGTCCCCGGATGACAAGGCATCCCCCCGGCGCGGATCATGTTCGGCCATGATGGCGCCTCCCTGCAGAAGCCGTCAGAAGGGGCCAGGAAGCCGCATGAGCGGCCCCTGGCCCGGGCCTGGCTCCGCGCGTCAGAGCAGCCCGGCCTCCTGATAGGCGCGCTCGGCGCCGGGATGCAGCGGTGCCCCGAGCCCGCTCAGGAAGTCTTCCTCGGTCAGGAAGTTGAGCGCCGGATGGATATTGGTAAAGTCCTCCAGGTTGTCGAGGATCGTGCTGGTGATGTTGTAGACCACCTCTTCGCCGAGATCGGTGGTGGTCACGAACAGTGCCTTCACCCCGAAGAGGGTGACGGCCTCGTCCTGGCCCCGATAGGTGCCGGCCGGCACCTCGGTGAAGGCGAAGTAGGGAAACTCGTCCACCAGGCTCTCGAACTCGGGCTCATCCATGGGCACGAAGACCACGTCCTGGGACGTGCTGATATCCAGCAGCGCCGCCCCGCCGATGCCGATGGTGTAGAAGAAGCAATCGACCCGGCCGTCACGCAGGAAATCCACCCCCTCGGGGGCGGTCAGGCTCTCAGCCTCGAAATCATCCAGGCCGATGTCCAGCGCCTCCAGGGCCTGCTCCACCGTGAAGCGGATACCGGACCCGGGATTGCCGATGTTGACGCGCTTGCCGACGATATCGCGCACACTGCTCACCCCCGCGTCACGGGCGCAGACCAGATGCAGCGGCTCGGCATGCAGCCCCATCACCGTGCGCAGTTGATCCACGGCCTCGCCCTCGAAACCGGCCTGGCCTTCATAGGCCTGGAACACCACATCGGACTGGGCCAGGGCCAGGTCCAGCTCACCGGCCGCCAGGGCGCGGACATTGAAGGCCGAGCCTCCGGTGGCCTCGACCGTGGCCCGCAGGCCGATATCGGCCTGGTTGATGATCTGGGATGTCGCCCCGCCGACGGGGTAATAGATGCCCACCACGCTGGCGGTACCGATGGACAGGAACTGGCGTTGGGCGAGCGCGGAATGTGCCACGAGGGCGAGCGCCACGGCCAGGAGCACCAGGATGAGTCGTTTCATGACAGCCCCTCCCCATGCGATGGATAGGAAATCAGGCTCCCTGCGGCCCCTGCGGCACCGCCCTCCCTTTCGCCGACACGGCCGGAGAAACCTCGGCATCGACGACGGGCCAGCTCGCCGCCGAGGGATACTGAGAGGTGCGGCCAATTCTCAGTCTATACGCTATCGGCACATTTCACTGGTCGGACGGCATGGCCGCTCGCCGCTTCGAACCTCGCCGGGGTTGCCCGATGCCGCGACAAGCGCCAGAGTGCACCCGACCGGCATCGAGGAGGGAGCCACTTCATGGAACACCCAAGGAACTCGGCGGCGCCGAGCGTGCTCGTCACCGGCTGTTCCAGCGGGATCGGCCATGCGGCCGCCCATGCCCTGGTCCGGCGCGGCTGGCGGGTCTTCGCCACCGCCCGCCAGCGGGGCGACGTGGCACGGCTCGGCGACGAGGGCCTGGAAGCCCTGCCGCTGGACCTGGCCTGCAGCGAGTCGATCGCCGCCTGCGTCGAGGAGGTACTCGGCCGCACCGGCGGGCGCCTCGAGGCGCTGTTCAACAACGGCGCCTACGGCCAGCCGGGTGCCGTGGAGGACCTCTCGCGCGCGGTGCTGCGCGCCCAGCTGGAAACCAACCTGCTCGGCACCCATGAGCTCACCACCCGCGTCATACCGGCGATGCGCGAACAGGGCGGCGGGCGCATCGTGCAGAACAGCTCGGTATTGGGCTTTGCCGCCCTGCCCTACCGCGGCGCCTACGTCTGTTCCAAGTACGCCCTGGAGGGCCTGACCGATACCCTGCGCCAGGAGCTGTACGGCACCGGCATCCACGTCAGCCTGATCGAGCCGGGCCCGATCACCAGCCGCTTCCGCGAGAACGCCTACCGCGCCTTCCTCGACAACATCGATGCCGCCGGCAGCTACCACGCCGCGACCTATCGCGCCGTGGAGGCCCGCCTGGCCGGCGGGGGCCCTCCGACGCCCTTCACCCTCGGCGCCGACGCCGTGGTAGACAAGCTGCTGCATGCCCTGGAGAGCCCGCGCCCCAGGGCGCGCTACCGCGTGACCGTGCCGACCCACCTGTTCGCGGTACTGAAGCGGCTACTCTCCACGCGGGGCATGGACCGGGTATTGATGGGGGCGACCCGAGGGGAACGGGAAACCTGAACCCAGCCGGCCACCGCCATCACGCCGTGGCCGCCCCCTCGTCCGGCAGCCCCTCGACGCTCGCCAGCAACCGGTTGGCCAGTGCCAGCGCCACCCGCTCCTCGACGAACGGCAGGCTCAACCGACCACTGGCCAGGTAGAGCCGCAGGGTCACCACCCCGCGACGGCGCTGCAGCCAGCTCTGCTGTACCTGCAGCGACACCAGGTGCGCGGCGGGAAAGAGGCTGGTGCGCTGCCCCCAGAGACCGTGGCGCACCCGCAGCCAGTCGCCGCGACACGACCAGCCCAGCGACCGCCAGCGCAGATGTGCCAAGCCAGCCGCCAGGGCGACCAGGCCCACCAGCACCGGCCCCGGGCTCCAGGCCGGCAGCCCGGCCAGCCCGTCACTTGCCATCCCGACGAGCAGCCCCAGCCCCGCGACCATGGCCAGCAGCAGGCGCAGGAACAGCACCCGGCGATAGAGCCCGGCCACCCGCTGCAGCGGCGCCGTCAGCGAGGGCGGCGCGACCCGCCCGGGCCACAGCGACGGCACCAGCGTATCGGCCCGGGCCGCGGTCAGGCCGGGCACCAGGAAACGCCGGGCCTCGGCGACCTCGCCGCCTGCCGTCCCCCCGAACTGGTGACAGACCAGGTAGCCCCGCCCCAGGGCCCGGCCGAGCCCGGTCTGCACCCACTCCACCACCTGCAGCCGGCGCAGGGTCAGGGTCTGCGAGCGGCGGTGCAGCAAACCGCTCACCTGGACCTGGCGCTCGCCGTCGTCGCGCAGCACATAGCCATGGAAGCGCCACCAGGCCGCCAGCACCGCGAGCAGCATCAGCACCGCCAGCGCGGCGGCGAGCCCCAGGCCCACCGCCAGCGGCGGCGATGCCGGCAGCCAGGCCCAGAGGTCGAGCGGCGGCAGGCGGTCGTGCAGCCAGCGCTCCAGCGGCCGCACCAGGGGCGAGAGCAGCGCGGCGATCACCACCAGCGAGCGGCTGGTCAGCCCGTGCAGCACCAGGGCCCCGGGGGTGACGGCGAAACGCACCAGCGGCGCGGGCGCCTCGTCCGCTGTCGTCGTCGGACCGCTGCGCGACGCGGCCCCGCCCAGGCGGGCCTCCAGCGCCTCGGCCAGCTCGCGCCGGATGCCGGGCAGGGCGATGGACGCCGCCTCGCCGGCCAGGGTCTCCACCTCCCACTGCACCAGGCCCAGGGGGCGCATCCAGGCCGGCTGCTGCACGCTGGTCTGCTGCACATGGTGGGCCGCGACCTTGAACTCCCGGTGGACGAACAGCCCCTTCTGGATCACCAGCACGTCGGCGTCGAAGCGGAAGCGGAAACGCCGGTAGTAGAGCAGGCTCAGCAGCAGCGCCCCCACCAGCAGCAGGCCGCCGCCCAGCAGCGCCTCGCGCAGTCCGACACGGTCGCTGACCGCGAGGCCCGCCCCGGCTGCCAGCAGCAGCGGCAGGTGCTCGCGGATCAGCGACACGCCGGTGGTCGCCAGCGTCAGCCCGATGGCCCAGGGCGAGAGGCGCTGCCACTCGGCCAGCCCGTCGCCCCCCGGGGCGTCGCGGGTCATGGCGCCTGCTCCTCCGGGGGTACGGCCGGCTCCGCCTCCAGGCGGGCCAGCAGGTGCTGCTTGACCGCCTCGGCGCGCGCGGCGGGCAGGCCCTCGAGGACCAGGTCGGCGCCGCGCCCGCCGGCGGTGAAGCAGGCCAGGCGCACCAGGCCGAAGGCCCGTTCGAGGGGGGTGCTCAGCGTCTCCACGTGCTGCAGGCGCACCAGCGGCAGCACCTGGGTGCGCCGGACCCAGAGCCCTCGCCGGTAGCTGAGGTCATGCTCGCGCAGCCCGTAGGCGCGACGCCGTGCCTCGAACCAGGCGAGCACGGCCATCGCCAGCCCCAGGACGGCGATGCCGACGGCCAGCCTCCCCTGCCAGTCGGCCAGCGGTGGCTCCGACAGGGGGACCAGGCTCGCCAGCACGGCCAGCAGCCACCAGCGCCAGAGCTGCTGCAGGGCCTGGCAGGGGGCCAGCCGTGGCGACACGGGCGTCAGCGGTGCCTCTTCCAGCCGGGGCAGGCGTTCGGGGTCGAGCGGGACATTGGTGTGCGTCATGGTTCCAGAGAGTAGCAGCCGGACCCCATGTCAGATACGCGAACGGCGCCGGAGCCGGAGCCGGGAGGCGAGCGGCAGGCAAGGCCCGTGACCGCCGGCGGGCCGGCGCTTGCCCTGCACGCCCTTCGCACCTACACCTTGAAGATGGACACGATTCCGGCACTCATCGGCCCCGGCCGGGGTCCCCTGGCGGTCGTCCGTTTCCTGGGCCTGGTGCTCCTGGGAGCCATCATCGGCGCCATCGCCGCCCTCTTCGCCGTGGCCTTCGTCACCGCGGTGCTGGAACTCAACGAGCTGCTGCTGATCTCGCCGCGCAGTCGCATGATGTTCGATCACGCCGGGGCGTTGATGGCCATTACCGTGGCGGTGCCGGCGCTGGGCGGCCTGGTCGTCGGCCTGCTGCACCTCGCCATCCCCGAACGGCGCCCCCATGCGCCGGCCGACGTGATCGCCGCCGTCCAGACCCGACGCGGTCGACTGCCCGCCAGGGCCGGCGGCCTGTCGGCCCTGAGCGCGCTGATCTCGCTGGGTGCCGGGGCCTCGGTGGGCCAGTACGGCCCCCTGGTACACCTGGGCGCCACCCTGGGCTCATTGGGGGCGCGGCTGCTGCGGCTGGGGCGGTCGGACGACAACATCGCCATCGCCTGCGGGGTCGCCGCGGCCATCTCCACCGCCTTCAACGCCCCCCTGGCGGGCATCGTCTTCGCCCACGAGGTGGTGCTGCGCCACTACGCCCTGCGCGCCTTCGCCCCGGTGGCCGCGGCCGCCATCGTCGGCTACGTGATCGCCACCAACGTGCTGGAGCGCGGGGCGCTCTTCCATGTCGCCGACACCGCCGTGCCACGGCCCTGGGAGTTCGCCGTCTTCCTCGTCATCGGCGGCCTCGGCGCCCTGGTCGCCGGCGCCTACATGCGTGCCATCCTCGGGGTCACGCGCCTGGCCGGCACCCTGCCGCTCGCCCCGCCGCTGCGCCCGGCCCTGGCCGGGGCACTGCTGGGACTCACCGCCCTCTGGGTACCCGACATCCTCGGCATGGGCCAGGAGACCCTGCGCTTCGCCACCATCGCCGGCGCCTTCGGCAGCGCCGAACTGCTGCTGGTGCTGGGGCTCAAGATCGCCGCCACGGCGCTCTGCCTGGGCATGGGCTTCAGCGGTGGCGTGTTCAGCCCCGCCCTGGTGATCGGCACCCTGTTCGGGGCCCTGTGCGGCAGCCTGGTGGGGCAGCTCAGCGGCGCGCCCCAGGAGACCTTCGTGTTCTACGCCGTCTGCGGCATGGTGGCGGTGACGGCACCGGTGATCGGCGCGCCGCTGACGACGCTGCTGATCGTCTTCGAGCTGACCGGCAGCTATGCGCTGACCACCGCCGCCCTGGCCAGCGTGATCCTGGCCAGCCCCATCGCCGCCCAGCTCTTCGGCCGCTCGCTGTTCGACATCCAGCTCGAGACGCGTGGCCTGGACCTCTCGGCCGGGCGCGGGCGCGCCGTGCTGCTCAGCACCCCGGTGGCCGAGCACCTGACCCGGGACTGCGTGACCCTGCGCCCCGACACCGGGGTGGCGGAGGCGATGACCGCCCTCGGCCAGGCCCGGCACGGCGAGGCCTATCTGGTCGACGCCCGGGGGCGGTATCGCGGCTGCGTGACCCTCGCCGACCTGGAGGCCGCCCGCGAGGCACGGGACGGCCCGCAGACGGTGGGCGGGGTCACCGCCGCGGACCGGCCGCTACTGAGGCCGGACACCTCGCTGTGGGACGCCATGGCGCGGTTGCAGGACGTCACCGGCGAGGCCCTGCCGGTGGTCGACGCCACCGAGGATGCCTTCCTCGGCGTGGTCTTCGAGGCGAGCATCGCCCGCGCCTACCTGCGCCACAGCGACGAGATGCGACGGGAGGAACATGGCACGGGTTGAGCGACGGCGGCGACTGGCCGGCGTGACGAGGTTGGCGCTACTGGGACTGGCACTAATGGGACTGGCGGCGCCGGCCGCGGCCGCGGACGACGGGCCCCTGACCGTGCTGAGCTGGGGAGGTGCCTACGAGCGCGCCCAGCGCGCCGCCCTCTTCGAGCCCTACACGGCCAGCACCGGCCGGCGGGTCGAGGTGATGCAGTACGACGGCGGGCTGGATGGCCTGCGCCGCGCCGCCGAGACCGGCGAGGTGCCTTGGGACGTCATCGACATGACCCGCAGCGAGGCCATGGCCGCCTGCGAGGAGGGCCTGCTACGCCCGCTCTCGCCCGCGCTGCTGGCCCCGGCCCCGGATGGCACCCCAGCGGCGCAGGACTTCCTGCCCGACGCCTTCGGCCGCTGCGCCATCACCCACACCATCTTCGCCACCGTGGTCGCCTACCGACGTGACGCCTTCCCCGGCAAGCGCCCCACCACCATCGCCGATCTCTTCGACCAGCAGCGGTTTCCCGGGCCGCGCGCCCTGCAGCGCACCCCGGCGGTCAACCTGGAGTGGGCCCTGCTCTCCTACCGCGTGCCCCAGCAGGAGCTCTATGGCCTGCTCAGCACCCGACGCGGCCTGAACCTGGCGCTGGGGCGCCTCGACGGCCTGGACGAGATCCACTGGTGGGAGGCCGGCGATACGCCGCCACGGCTGCTGGCCGAGGGCAAGGTGGTCATGGCGTCGGGCTACAACGGGCGTTTCTTCGACGCCATGGTCAACCGGGGGGTGCCGATCGAGATCCTCTGGGACGGCCAGGTCCAGGAACACGAGACCTGGGCGATCCCCCATGGCAACCCCCATCCCGAGGCCGCCCGGGACTTCATCCGCTTCGCCACCACCACCGAGCGCCTCGCCGAGCTGGCGCGGCGCATCCCCTACGGTCCGGCACGCCGTTCGGCGGCCCTTCGGGTCACCACCCACCCCGACAACGGCGTGGACATGCGCCTGCACATCCCCACCCATCCGCTGAACGCCGAGCGGGCGCTGGCCAAGGACGAGGCGTGGTACGCCCGCACCCTGGGCCGCATCAACGACTACTTCGACGCCTGGCTGGCGGCCCGGCAACGCGATTGAGCGCTTCGCGGATCGCCGGCACAGGGAAGGAGACGCGCTCGCCACCCACCACCTGGACTCTCCTGGCACGAATGGACCGATCATGGTCGATATGCCCCTTACCTCACCCCCACCCGCGGGCGGACACTACCAGCGAGTCTGCGGGCTTTTTAGCAGCCGAAGGGAGGACAGCCCATGCCAGCACCACGCTCGACCACCCGCGTCCTGGCCGGTGTCGCCGTGACCGCAGCGGCCGGGTTCGCCGCCTTGCCCGGACAGGCGGACGACCCCCTTCCCCTGGCCGTTGACCTGGGGAATTACAGCCGCTCGATCACCACCGCTTCGGAGACGGCACAGGCGTACTTCGACCAGGGGCTCCGCCTGGCCTATGGCTTCGCCCGCGCACGGGCCGCTCGATCGTTCCGGGCCGCCCAGGCGCATGATCCGGGCTGCGCCCTGTGCCACTGGGGCGAGGCCTGGGCCCTGGGACCCTACCAGAACAACCCCGGCGGGGTCGGCGACTACGAAGACGCCGCCGATGCCGCCCAGGCCGCCCTGGAGCGCGCCGACGGCACCGCCCCCTGGGAACGGGCGCTGATCGAGGCCATGGCCGTACGCTACCCGGACAGCCCGGGCGGCGACGTGGCGACCGAGGGTTACGCCGAGGCCATGGCCGCCGCGGCGGCGGCGCATGGGGACGACCCCGAGGTGCGCACCCTCCACGCGGAATCGCTGATGATGTTCCGCCCGTGGGACCTGCTGGGCGAGGACGGCCAGCCATATCCCGTGGCGCACAGGGCGATCGCGGAGCTGGAGGCCGTGCTGGCGGCAGACCTCGAGCATCCCGGTGCCTGCCACCTGTACATCCACGCGGTGGAGGCCTGGGAGCCGCAACGCGCCGAAGCCTGTGCCGACCGGCTGGATGACACCGTTCCGGCGGTGAGCCATATCCAGCACATGCCCTCGCATATCTACATGAACATCGGCCGCTACGGTGATGCGGTGCGGGCGAACCAGCAGGCGCGGATGGTGGACCAGGCCGCACGGCAAGGCGAAGGGGCCAGTGTCTATGCGGCGCACAACACGGCGATGCTGGTCTTCGCGGCCTGGATGGACGGGCAGAGCGGCGTGGCCCTGTCGGCCGCCCGGGACCTGGCGCGCGAGCGCGCCCCCGATGCCTTCCATCAGTATCTGCAACTCGCTCGCTTCGGGCGCTGGAACGAGTTGCTCGAACGGACGACCGCGCCGGAAGAGCCCTTCCAGGCCGCCATGTGGCGATTCGCGCGCGGCCTCGCCCAGTTGCGCACCGGTGATACCCAGGCCGCCATGGCCGCGCTGGATGCCATCCGCGGCATTCGCGACGAGACCCGGGAGGACGCCACCTACCACTTCTTCCTGCACTCGCAGCGCGACCTGCTGGGCATCGCGCAGCACATCCTGGCCGGTGAACTCGCCGCCGCCGAGGGTCACCTGGAGCAGGCCGAGTCGGAACTGCGCCGAGCCATCGAACTCGAGGATGGCCTGCACTACAGCGAACCGGAACCCTGGCCGCTCCACGCCCGCCACGTGCTCGGCGCCATCCTGCTCGAGGCCGGCGACGCCGAGGCGGCCGAAGCGGTCTACCGCGACTCCCTGGCGGGTTACCCGAGCAATGGCTGGGCGCTGCAGGGGCTGACCCAGAGCCTGGCCGCCAAGGGACAGGAGGAAGCGGCCGCCAGCGTCGAGGAGCAGTTCGAGGAGGCCTGGGCGCGAGCCGACGTCTGGCTGCCGGCGTCGCGCTTTTGAGCGGCTCAAGAGGGCGGCGTTCGAGTGCCGCATGCTCTAGCCGGCAGCGAGGCCCGCAGCAGCAGGTTGCGCGGGGTCAGCTCGCGCTCGCAGAAGGTGCCGAGTGCCACCGTGAAGCCGGCTTCCTCCAGCAGCTGCAGCCGGTCGAGGGCCAGCCAGACCTCCAGCGGGCGACGAAACAGGTGGCGGACGAGCTCCAGGCGCCGCACCTCGGCCTGGCGCCGCCGGCCCCCCCGCTCGTATGCCCCCCAGTCGACGGAAGCCGGCAGCGTCAGTCCCTTCCGTTCCGCCGCCCAGCGGCAGAAGCCGGCGAAGGTCTCGGGCAGGCGGCCGTAGGCGAGGCTTGGCACCGGCAGGTAGTCGTCGCGGCCGCGCAGCTCCCGCTGCAGGAGGTCGAATCCCAGCCGCCAGGCGCCGGCCCGCTCGCGGCTTCGCCTCACGTGGCGCGGGGCGGTAACGGTCTCCCGTACCGCCAGGGCCAGGTCGTCGCGGGACAGCTCGAGGCCCTGCCGGCCGGCCAGGTCGCGGCCGAGCCGTGAGAGCGGCCGGTAATGTTCGGCCGCGGTGCGCTGGTAGCAGCATGGTGCCAGGGTCACCCCACAGCCGCTCGCCGCGGCCAGCTCCAGCAGCCGGACGTGCAGGTCGCCACAGGCATGCAGCGCGGCGACATGCGTATCGGGTGTCAGCCACCGGGCCACGTCCGGCGCCAGGACATCCCGGGCCTCCAGGTGCACCGCCACACCCTGGCGGTCGGCCAGTGCCTGGCCCTCGTCGCACAGCGCCGGCTGCCACTCCAGCGCCGTGACCTCGGTCCCGTGCCAGCGGGCCAGGGTGCGCGCCAGGTGCCCCTTGCCCGCACACCACTCCACCAGCGACTGACCCGGCGCCAGCGCCACCCGGGGGACGAAGGCCTCGATCTGCTGCCACTTGCGCCCCCCCACATGCTGGCTCCAGGACGCCGGCAGGCCGGCGTCCCCCCCCGCCAGGTCGGGCAGGTCCACCAGCTCCCCCAACTCCGCCACCGGCAGCCAGGCCGCGAGCGGCGATGTCCCGCAGGGGGCGGCCTGGAGCCGCTCGCAGGCCTCATCGGAGAGCGCCAGCAGCGCCTGCTCGAGCCCGGGAAGGTGCCCGGCCCAGGGCGGCCGGCGAGACTGGAACGGCAACGGCCGCCAGACGGCCTGCCACTCGGCGAGCAGTACGGTGAGCCGCGTCAGGCGGTCGGCATGGGGTATCGACAAGGCGTGAACTCGGCTTCCTGGATTGCGTTGCGCAGCCCCGGCTCATAGGGGTGCGGGGCCAGATGGGCCTGCCGACTAGCGGACCAGCCCCAGCCGCTCGTGCCACTCGGCGATGCTCTCCTCGGGGTAGCCGGCGAAGCACTGGTCGCCGTCACGCACCTCGGGCTCCACCCAGTTGGCCTTGCTGTCCAGCAGCAGGTGTATCCGCTCCGGCGGCACCGGCAGCTCGGTGTCGACCGCCGAGGCGAAGGGGTGCACCAGCTCCGGCCAGCGGGGATCAAAGACCCAGAGCGCGCTGGCGCAGTGCGCACAGAAGTGCCGCTCGCCGGGACTCTCCTCGCCGTCGATCACGGCGTGGTAGACCTTCTTGTGCACGGCGCCCTCGATCCTGAGGGTGTCGGCGCGGCCGCTGAGGTTGATGGCATAGCCGCCGCCCCCGGCCGTCTTGCGGCAGATCGAACAGTAGCAGCGCTGGTAGGGATAGGGATGCGGCGATTCGACGCTGAAACGAATCGCGCCGCAGTGGCAGGAACCTTCCAGCAGCATGGGGTCACCTCCAGTGTTCGCGGGTTTCGGCCAGGGCGCTCAAGCTCGGTAGTGCACGGCCAACCACAGGGTAGTCCGCTCCGGCGTCGTCCACTCGACCCGGTGCTTGCGATGGGCCGGTATCGCCAGGTGGTCGCCGGCCTCGAGCACCACCTCATCGCCCTCCTCGAACGCCAGGATGGCTTCACCCTCGAGCAGCAGCACCCACTCGTGCCACGGCTGGTCATACCAGCCGGAGGCCGGCGAGCGGTGCCCACGTGACACGATGCGCTCCACCCGGACATTCTCGCCGCGTACGAGCTCCTCGAACAGCTCGTCATCGAGGGCGTCGGGAATCGACGCAAACAGGTTCTTCATCGGGCCCAGCCTCCAGTCCGTCACTCCTGCGCCGTCACCAGGGGCTCGGTGGGAATCTCGCCCTCCTCGCCGAGCAGTACCCGGGACAGGAAGATCGACACGCGCTTCTCGGCCTCCTCCGGAAAGTCGCCATGGCCGGACCCGGGCACGGTGATGAAGTAGCTGGGTACGCCGGTATCGGTCAGGGCGACGTCCAGACGAACGGCCTGATCGTAGGGCACCACGGTGTCCTCGTCACCATGCAGGGTGAGCACCGGCGGATCACCTTCGCTCACATAGGTGACCGGCGACGCCCCGATGGCCTGCTCCTCGTTCTCCGGCAGCGCCCCCCCCAGCAGCAGGGCCTCGGGTACCTCGGGGCTCGATCGGTCGAACTCGCCGGGCTGATCGACCAGGGCCATCATGTCCGTCACGCCGAAGAAGTTCACCACCGCGGCTACCTCGCTGGCCACCTCGTCGTAGGGGCCGAGATCGCCCTCCAGTTTCGGCTCGTCGCCGGTCATGCCGAGCATCAGGGCGAGATGGCCGCCCGCACCGCGACCCCACACGGCCAGCCGGTCGGGGTCCAGGCCATGTTCGTCGGCATTCGCCTTGATCCAGCGGATCGCCGCCTTGCTGTCGTGCAGCTGGGCGGGCCAGGTGGCCTCGCCCGACAGCCGGTAGCCCACCGAGACTGCGGCGTAGTCGCCGCTGCTCACGAAGGGCATCACGCGCGCCGCGCCATCGGCCTTGTCACCCTGGTACCAGCCACCGCCGTGGAAGAACACGATCACCGGCAGCGCCTCCTCGGACGGCTCCCGGGGCCGGTAGAGATCGAGGCTCTGGCGCGGGTCGTCGGTCTGTGCATAGGGGACGTCGAGCTCGAAGGTGATGGGCTCACGCTCGAGCTCTTCCCGCGTCATCACGCCCGGCATGCCCGGGTCCTGCTCGTCGCTGTCGGGCTGGGCGAATGCCACGCTGGCACCCAGGGTGAACATCAGGGCACTCAGTGCGAGTCGGATCATCGATTGTCTCCTAGATGGCTACTCGATCGAGACAGCCAATCCGAGGGAAGGTTGTCGGGCAATGAGTCTCGCGGCCCCCGAGGCAGCCTCATGCCGAGGCCAGGCAATTCAGGTATCGTGGCGGCATCCGGGACCACCGCAGGCGCTTCAGGCCCGCCCACAGGCTCACCTGGTTGGCCGTCAGCACCACCCGCCCGGCTTGTCGGTTCAGCGTGTCCAGCCATTGCAGGGTGTTGACCGCCGTATCGGGAACCAGCAGCGGTACTTCGGAATCGCCGTGTTCCCGGCAGAAGGTGCGCACCGCTTCGGCAATGTCGACCCGATGCGAGTCCGCGGCATAGGGGCAGTCGAGTACCTCGAGGTGCCCGACTGCCACGCCACCCTCCCCCAGGAAATGTACCAGCCGCCGGGTCACCTCCTGCGGGTAAGGGCTGAGCAGGTCCACGCGGCGATGGCCCAGTGCCGACAGCGCCTCGAGGAAGGCGAGCGCCGTACTGGTCACCGGCACACCCAGCGCCGTCTCCAGCCCCTCTGCCTGGGCCCTGGCCCACGCGAGCCCGCCGATGAAGCTGCCGCTGGTGCAGGCCCACACGACGGCCCGCGCCCCGGCCTGGTGCACGAGCGCCTCCCCCACCGGCGCCAGTCGGTCCACGGCCCCCAGCGCCGTCAACGCCGCCGGCTCATGGTGACCATCGCTCGGTATCTTCCCCACCTCGATCCCGGGCAGGTCCCCATCGGCGGAAGCCCCTGCCGGGCCCAACGCATACCACTCGTAGTCGGTCGGCCCGTCCTCGGGAAGCAGGATTCCCAGGCACTGATCAAGCGACATCGTCGTTCTCCCCGTCAGTCAATGCTGTGGCCTCGCCGGACCAGCATATCGTGTTGTCCCGGATTCGACAGGGGTCCGGCGGTTACGCCCCGAGCCACCGAGGTGATATCGTCCACTCCAACGCCCCGCAGGTGTAACCACCATGCCCCATGTCGACGTCACGGTCATCTCCGACGCCATCTGTCCCTGGTGTTTCATCGGCAAGCGCCACCTGGCGCTGGCCCTGGCCGACCTACCCGATGAAATCGCCGTCAGCGTGGCGTGGCAGCCCTTCGAGCTCAACCCGGCAATGCCACCGGGCGGCATGTCGCGCCGTGATTACCGCACCGCCAAGTTCGGCTCCTGGGAACGCTCCCTGGAGCTGGATGCCCAGGTGGAGGCGGCTGCCCGCCGTGCCGGGATCGAGATCCACCACGAGCGCATGACGCGCACGCCCAACACCTTCGCTGCCCACCGGCTGATCTGGCTGGCCGGCGGGCATGGTGTGCAGCAGTCGGTGGTCGACGAGCTGTTCGCGCGCTATTTCGTGAACGGCGAGGATATCGGCGATGCCCGCGTGCTCACCGACGCCGCTGATGCCGGAGGCCTGTACGGCGTGGACGTGCCAGCGTTTCTCGAGAGCAGAGAAGGGGTGGCCGAGGTACGCGACGCGCTGGCCCACGCCCGCCGGCTCGGCATCGGCGGCGTGCCGATGTTCATCATCGATGGCCGGACCGCCCTGTCGGGCGCCCAGCCCCCCGAGGTGCTGCGCGAGGCCATAGTCGGGGCCAGTTGAGCGCAGCCTATCGATCAGGCCGCCTTGCCGGCCCCTGTGTTTCCTCGATACATCCCCTGTCTTTCCGGAGGCCCGGACCATGAACACCCCCGCCATCGCCGTCACCCGAACGCCCCTGGTGGCCGTCTATGGCACGCTGAAGCGTGGGCTGCGCAACCATCACTGGCTCCATGGCGCCGACTTCCTGGGCAAGGACATCCTCACCACGGCCACGCTCTATGACCTCGGGCCCTTCCCGGGCGCCAAGCCGGAGCCCTCCCGGGGCATCGAGGTCGAAGTCTTTCGCGTCACGGCTCAGCAACTGGCCGGGCTCGACCAGTTGGAAGACTACCGCGTCAGGTATCCGAAGCACGGCGATTTCGACCGCGCCATTCACACGACGGCATTCGGGCCCGCCTGGCTCTATCTCTACAACCATGACGTGGACGGCTGCCCGGTGATCCGCGAGGGCACCTGGGTGCCCCGCCTGTGATATAAACACCACCGACAGGGAACCCGATCCATGCTACCAGGGAGGAGGCCATGGGCCGCTTCGTCATCTATCTCGCACTGCTCGCCGGCCTGGCCTATGGCGGGCTCTACGTCTACTACGGCGTGGCCGTGAAGCAGCTGATCCAGGAGGAGCTGGATGCGCTCGGCTTCACCGCGCTCCAGGTGGCAGGGGTCGACTACCCCCCGCTGGCCCCGGTGAGCAACGAGGCCAGGGTGGCGGCCGAGGTCATCTACCGGGGCGCCGAGGCCAGCGTGGAGCTCCGCCTGACCGGCCATCCGGTGTTCTCGGACGAGGTCCGCATGGAGCTGGACGGCCTCCAGGCGCTGCGGCTCACGATCGGCACCGGAGGCCAGCAATAGCCACGCCGGTGTCGCCCCACGCCGGGGGCGTCATGCTATCCTTCCCGGACCTTCAACCGGCATCCATGCCGACCTTTCAGGAGAGCAACATGGCCAGGGCAACCGCACGTCATATTCTGGTGGACAGCGAAGCGAAGTGTCAGGAACTCAAGGCCGAGATCGAGGGCGGCCGCGACTTCGCCGAGGTGGCTCGCGAGCACTCCACCTGCCCCTCCGGCCGCCAGGGCGGCGACCTGGGCAGCTTCGGCCCGGGCCAGATGGTCCGCGAGTTCGACGAGGTGGTGTTCTCCGGCGAGCTGAACAAGGTCCACGGCCCGGTGAAGACCCAGTTCGGCTATCACCTGCTGGAGATCACCAGCCGGTCGTGAGCCGCCGCTGCCGACAGCGTTCGAACGCCGTGCGTGGGGGACCCGTGCGGCGTTCGTCATGGCGGGCGAGCCGCGGTGGGTCGTGTGCCACTGACAGGATGGGAATGCTTCACCACTCACTCCAACAGGATTCACCGATGAATGACGAGATCTTTCACCAGAGCATCCGCAAGCTGTTGAAGAACGTAGGCGTGAGATCCCAGCAGGCGATCGAGCAGGCGGTGACGAAGGCACTCGCCGAGGGCCGGCTCCAGGGCGACGAGTCGCTGCCGGCACGCGTGAGCGTGCAGGTCGCCGGCCTGGAGCTCGATCTCGAGTTCGAGGGGGACATCACCCTTGAGTGAGGCGCCGATGATTCGCGTCGAGGGCGTGTCGAAGACCTTCGCCGGTGGCTTCCAGGCGCTGAAGAACGTCGACCTGGGGATCCGCCGCGGCGAGATCTTCGCCCTGCTCGGCCCCAACGGCGCGGGCAAGACCACCCTGATCAGCGTGATCTGCGGGCTGGTCAACGCCAGCGCCGGTCGGGTGCTGGTGGATGGCCACGACAACGTACATGACTACCGTGCCGCCCGCCAGATGATCGGCCTGGTGCCCCAGGAGCTGACCAACGAGGCCTTCACCACGGTGTGGGACACGGTGAGCTTCAGCCGCGGGTTGTTCGGCAAGCCCAGGGACCCGGCCCATATCGAGAAGGTGCTGCGCGCCCTGACCCTGTGGGAGAAGCGCCGCAACCGCCAGTTGGAGCTCTCCGGCGGCATGAAACGCCGGGTGCTGATCGCCAAGGCGCTGGCCCACGAGCCCCAGGTGCTGTTCCTCGACGAGCCCACCGCCGGCGTCGACGTGGAGCTGCGCCGCGAGATGTGGGAAGTGGTCCGCGAGCTTCGCCACCAGGGGGTGACCATCATCCTCACCACCCACTACATCGAGGAGGCCGAGGAGATGGCCGACCGCATCGGCGTGATCCGTCGCGGCGAGATCGTGCTCGTCGAGGAGAAGGAGGCCCTGATGCGCAAGCTGGGCAGCAAGGAGCTGACCCTGCACCTGCACGAGCCGCTGGACGCCGTGCCGGAATCGCTGGCCGGCCACGCCCTGGCCCTCATCGACGATGGCCATGCGCTGGTCTACAGCTACGACGCCGCCGGCCAGGAGGACGGCTCGAGCATCTCGGGCCTGCTGGCCGACCTCGAGGCGGTGGGGCTGCGGGTGAAGGACCTGCATACCCGTCAGAGTTCGCTGGAGGACATCTTCGTCAGCCTGGTTCGGGAGCGCGCATGAACCTGCAATCCGTCAAGACCCTCTATCTCGCCGAGATGGCCCGCAGCCTGCGCACCATGCTGCAGAGCATCGTCTCGCCGGTGATCTCCACCTCGCTCTACTTCGTGGTGTTCGGCGCGGCCATCGGCACGCGCATCACCGAGGTGAACGGGGTGAGCTATGGTGCCTTCATCGTGCCCGGCCTGATCATGCTGATGCTGCTGACCCAGAGCGTCGCCAACGCCTCCTTCGGCATCTTCTTCCCGCGCTTCTCGGGCACCATCTACGAGGTCCTCTCGGCGCCGATGTCCTACTTCGAGGTGGTGGTCGGCTATGTCGGTGCGGCGGCCACCAAGTCACTGATACTGGGCGCCATCGTGCTGGTCACCGCACGGCTGTTCGTGCCCTACTCGATCGACCACCCGATCATGATGCTGCTGTTCCTGGTGCTCACGGCAGTGACCTTCAGCCTGCTCGGCTTCATCATCGGCATCTGGGCCGACGGCTTCGAGAAGCTGCAGCTGGTGCCCCTGCTGGTGATCACCCCGCTGACCTTCCTCGGCGGCACCTTCTACTCCATCGACATGCTGCCGCCCTTCTGGCAGGCGGTGACCCTGGCCAACCCGGTGGTCTACCTGATCAGCGGCTTCCGCTGGAGCTTCTACGGTATCAGCGACGTCAGCCCGGCGGTCAGCCTGGCGATGATCCTGCTGTTCCTGGGCGTGGCCCTGACGGTGGTGGCCTGGATCTTCAGGAGCGGCTATCGACTGAAGCCCTGAGGCAGGTATCATCGCGCCTCTCCCACCCACCAGGAGTCCCCATGCCGGTACTGCACAGCATCGTCCATCGCCTCGACAAGGAGACCGGCGAAGCGCCGGCGACGCTCGCCCCGGCAGCGGCGGAACTGGCCGGCTCGCCCGCCCTGGACGACCTGCTGGAAGGCGTCAACAAGGCCTACCACGCCAAGCCCAAGGCCTGGGGCCACTTCCTCGCCGAGGGCGACGAGGGCGACGCCGGCAGCGGCTCCTCCGCCTTTCCCGCGGCATTGATCGCCTATCTGGAAGGTGAGCTCGACTTCGTCGCCTTCAGCCGCGAGCTGGGCGAGCGCATCGCCGCCCTGGTCGCGGCCCACCTGTCGCTCTCCGGCCACCTGCTGGTGGCGCATACCCGGCAGGGCGACACCGAGACCCTGACCCTGGCGCTGCTGCACCATCGCGAGGGCTTCGGCATCGACGACGACCTGGCCATCGCCCCGGTGCGCCAGCTGAACCTGGCCCAGATGAGCCTGGCCGCGCGGCTCAACCTGAGCCAGTGGCGCGGCGACTCGCCCTCGAAGCAGTACCTCTCCTGGACCCGCGACCGTGGTGGCCGAAAGCTCGCCGAAGGCTTCGCCGAACTGCTGGGCGCCGCGGAGGGCGTCGACGCCACCGGCGAGACCCGCACCCTGCTCAAGGCCTTCAGCGACTATGTCGAGAACGAGGATCTGCCCGAGGAGCAGAGCCGCGAGAAGACCGAGGCACTGATCGACTACGCCAGCGACCAGGCCAGCCGCGGCGAGCCCATCACCCTGGAGGAGCTCTCGGAGGTACTCGACGAGCAGCAGCCCAGGGCGTTCTATGAGCATATCCGCAACGCCGACTACGGCCTCTCCCCGGAGATCCCGCCGGACAAGCGCACCCTGAACCAGTTCCGCCGCTTCACCGGCCGCGCCGGCGGCGTCTCGATCAGCTTCGACTCCCACCTGCTCGGATCCAGCGTCGAGTACGACGAGGCGCAGGACCGGCTGATCATCAAGCAGGTACCCAAGCAGCTACGCGAGCAGCTCAAGCGGCAGGGCTGAGGACGACCATGCCCCGTGCCTTATTTTCATCATCATCGAATGTGCCCGGTGTGCGCGTGCCCCGAACGGCGCGGTGGAAGGCTTGAGGGGTGACCATCGCCGTAAGTGGTTCACCCGGCGGCAAAGGATGGCAACGAGAGCAGTGCAAGGTCTGAGAAGGCTCCCACTCGCGCCTCACACTCGCACTGTAGGTATTCCCTTACAACGAATGTAGGTCTTGAATGACATCGTCCCGGGCCGGCTGGCGCACCGGAACATTCGTGGCCATGCTTCCCCCGTACGCCGACGGCTCTTCTCGCGGAAGGCCGCGCGGCGTCACAGGGAACACCATAATAACGACACGAACTGAAGGGAACCGTGCTTATGCCTGGCCCTCTAGGAAGGTGGCGCATGGCTGCTGGCAAGACCGACGCAGGGGATTCGGCCGGACTGAACTGGCGTGCCGAGTTTCAAGACTCGGCCCTGGAAGCCCTCTTCCGCCGCACCATGCAGGCCCACGACGCCTGCCAGATGCGCTACGCCCTGTGGGTGGCCGCGGGGCTGTTTCTCGCCTTCGGCCTGACCGACTATGGCCTGCTGGGTTTCGGCAATGCCTTCTTCGTCCTGATCGCCACGCGAACATCGGTGGCACTGGCCTGCATCCTGCTGGCCCTCTCGTTGAGGAAGCGCCCCGCCCTGGCGCAACGCCCGCTGCCGATCAACCTGATCTGCCTGCTCGG
Source organism: Halomonas flagellata (assembly GCF_022487945.1). Classification (NCBI taxonomy): domain Bacteria; kingdom Pseudomonadati; phylum Pseudomonadota; class Gammaproteobacteria; order Oceanospirillales; family Halomonadaceae; genus Halomonas; species Halomonas flagellata. Next base: position 305,854 of record NZ_JAKVPY010000001.1, on the reverse strand, counting down.
CATCAGTGGCTTGCTGCTGGCCCTCCCGCTGCGGCCCGACACGCCAGGGATCCAGCTCGCCTCGATGGTGGCCGCCAGCATGGGCCTCTACCTGTTCGTTCCCAACCGGCTGCCCTGGATGCTGATCTGGAATGCCTACCTGGTCACCGGTTTCGTCACCCTCATGCTGCTGTGGGCTCCCCTGCCCGGCGCCTTGCTGGCCACCAGCCTGCTGCTGCTGGGTTTCGTCAACCTGCTGGGCTGGATGACCGTGAAACGGCTGAGCCAGTTGCAGCGCGAGCAGTTCGCCTCCCTGCTGGAGGAGCGCGCCATCAATCGGCAGTTGCAGGCCGAGATCGAGGAGCGCAGCCAGTTGGAGGAGCGACTGCGCTACATGGCCTGCACCGATGACCTGACCGGCATCGCCAACCGGCGGCGCTTTTTCGAACTCGCCGAGCGGGAACTGCGCCGCTCACGGCGCGACGGCTCGCAGCTGGTGCTGTGCATGGTCGACATCGACCTGTTCAAGAGCCTCAATGACCGCCACGGCCATGCGATCGGCGATATCGTGCTGACCACCGTGGCGGGGTGCTGTCAGTCGGTACTGCGTGAGACCGACATCATCGGCCGCTATGGCGGCGAGGAGTTCGTCATCGCCCTGCCCCAGGCCAACCTGCATACCGCCACGTCCATCGCCGAACGGTTGCGCGAGCGGGTCGCCAGCCTGTCGCTGCCGATGGTGCCCGAACGGAACCCGCTGTCGGTGACGGTGGGCATCAGCCGGGTCGAGCCCGGGGAGACCCGGCTCGACCCGGCCCTGTTGCGTGCCGACCAGGCCCTCTACGACGGCAAGGCCCGGGGCCGCAACTGTGTGATGGTCGCCCGCCACGGTCCTTCGCTCGCCGCCGTGGAAGCCTGATTGCGCCATCAGGGCCCGACGGCCCGGTCCGGCTCGAACTCCCCGGCGTAGCCGCCGGGGTTGGCAGAAGGCTTCCTCGCCATGCAGGCGGCACGGGACACTGCTATGGTGCCCCTTCCTGCTACCGCTCCGTTCGAGGCGCCCGATGAGCTCTCCCCCGGACCCGCGGGTCCTGCTGCGACTGCTGGGGCTACTGCGCCCCTACCGCTGGCGCCTGGCACTGGCCGGCCTCGCCCTGCTGGCCGCAGCCTCCAGCGTGCTGCTGCTCGGCCAGGGGCTGCGACTGGTGATCGACCAGGGCTTCCTGGCCGAGGACCGCGCCCGGCTCAACCAGGCACTCGTCATGATGCTCGCCGTGGTGGCCGTGCTGGCCTGCGCCTCGGCCCTGCGCTACTACCTGGTGACCTGGATCGGTGAGCGGCTGGCCGCCGACCTGCGCCGCCGGGTCTTCGACCACCTGCTCGAGCTGGAGCCGGGGTTCTTCGAAAGCACCCTGCACCCCGGCAGGGGCCCCGGCGAGATCTCGGCGCGCCTGACGGCGGACACCAGCGTGCTGCAGAGCCTGTTCGGCTCATCGGTCTCGCTGGCCCTGCGCAACCTGCTGATGCTGTTCGGAGCGGTCATCCTGATGCTGGTCACCCAGCCATGGCTCTCGGCCATCGTGCTGCTCGGCATCCCCGTCACGGTACTGCCGATCCTCTGGTTCGGTCGGCGCGTCCGCCGGCTTTCCCGTCACAGCCAGGACCGGGTGGCGGAACTGGGCCGCTACGCCGGCGAGTCGCTAGCCGGCATCCGCACCGTACAGGCCTTCAACCACGAGGCCATGGAACGGCGCAACTACGGCAGGCGCGTCGAAGACGCCTTCGCCAGCGCCGTCGAGCGTACCCGACAGCGGGCCTGGCTCACCGGCATCGCCATGCTGGTGGTGTTCGCCGCCGTGGGCGTGATGCTGTGGCAGGGCGGCCAGGCGGTGCTGGCCGGCAACATGACCGCCGGCGAGCTCTCCGCCTTCGTCTTCTATGCGGTGCTGGCCGCCGGGGCCGTCGCCGCCCTGGCCGAAGTGGCCGGCGACGTGCAGCGTGCCGCGGGGGCCGCCGAGCGGCTGCTGGAACTGCTCGGCGCCAGGCCCCGCATCCAGGCCCCGGCCAGCCCCACCCCCCTGCCCGACCCCGTCGCCGGTGACATTCGCCTGGAGGGGGTGAGCTTCACCTACCCGGGCCGCAAGGTGCCCGCGCTCCACGGGCTCGACCTGCATGTCCGGCCCGGAGAGCGGATCGCCCTGGTCGGCCCTTCGGGCGGCGGCAAGAGCACCCTGCTCGCCCTGCTGCTGCGCTTCCATGACCCCGACAGCGGCACGCTGCGGCTCGACGGCATCGACCTGCGCGACCTGGCGCCCCGGTCGCTGCGCCGTGCCATGGGGCTGGTCTCCCAGGAACCGACGCTGTTCACGGGCACCGCCGCCGAAAACCTGCGTTACGGCAAGCCCGAGGCCAGCCTGGAAGAGCTACGCGACGCGGCCCGGGACGCCAACGCCCTGGCGTTCCTCGAGGCCCTGCCCAACGGTTTCGACACTCCCCTGGGACCCGGTGGCGTGCAACTCTCCGGCGGTCAGCGGCAGCGCCTGGCGATCGCCCGGGCACTGCTCAAGAATCCGCGGGTGCTGCTGCTCGACGAGGCCACCAGCGCCCTGGACGCGGAGAGCGAACGCCTGGTGCAGCAGGCCCTCGATCGCCTGATGGAGAACCGCACCAGCGTGGTGATCGCCCATCGCCTGGCGACGGTGGTCGCCGCCGACCGCCTGCTGGTCCTCGAGGAGGGCCGCCTGGTCGCTGCCGGACGCCATGCGGAGCTGCTCGAGACCAGCCCCCTCTACCGCCACCTGGCCGAGCTGCAGTTCGGCGGCGAGCAGGCGACCGACCCGGCCGGCACGCCGAGCCTGGGCGATGCTTGAATCCTCTGCCCTGGCCCCTATCTATTCCGATACCGGGCGGCAATCCCCCGCCCGAGTGCAGTACAGGGCTCAGGCCTTGAGCGCCGGCTGAATGAACCGTCCAACTATTGGGGGTCAGTTCAGACGGCGGCGGGGTGCGTACCGACTGGCTCGGGCCGCGGAAGGCCTCCCGTCGTGAAACCCCCACGACACGCCAGCCCCTCCGACGATGCATGCCTGCCGACGTGGACAGCCGCCGAAAACGCGCAGACATCGACTAAGGTCGCATTGTCCCGCCTTTCCACGATCGAGATGCTGGTAACCCGCCTTGGGTATGCTCATGGCAAAAAAAGTCCCCCGAAGGGGACCAAGTTGGAGCACGCCAGCTCACTCGTTACATCCTTTGCGGTACAGTGGCATGACCGCAAACGACGTGGAAGTCGAAGCCGGGGTCGAACCGCGGTGTGGTCGAATCGCCCCCGTCCGGCATCCGTCTACTCCAGACTTTGCCAAACTCATACCAAGAACGAACAAAACCTATAAAATCATACCATTAACAAGAAAACTCCTGACAAGCCGCCGTGATCACCAGGCATCGCGGCGGCTTTTTCGCACCACAGCATAGCCGTTTCGATGTCGCACTGCATCATGGCAGCGCATCCGCCAGGGTGATCGGCACGGAGCGAAGGCTGGAAGCCGTACCCTGGTCGGCGACTTGCTGCCAGCGCCCTGCGTCGCGCATGCTGGGGCCTTCCCCGACTGCCCGGAGACTCGACACATGACCCAGCCTCGCCTCGGCTTCATCGGCATCGGGCTGATGGGCCATCCCATGACGCGTCGGCTGCTGGAGGCCGATTTCGATGTCACCGTGTGGAATCGCACGCCGGAGAAGGTCAATGACCTGCGCGACACCGGCGTGCGCGTGGCCGACTATATCGGTGAACTGGTGGAGAGCGTCGACGTGGTGATGCTCTGCCTGGCCAACACCGAGGTCGTGGACGAGGTGGTCTTCGGCCCCGAGGGCGTGGGCGACTACGCCCGGTCCGATCAGCTGCTGATCGATTTCTCCAGCAGCGACCCGGCCGCGACCCGCGACTTCGCCGCCCGGCTCGAGAACGAATCCGGCACTCGCTGGGTCGACGCGCCGGTCTCGGGTGGCGTGGCCGGGGCCGAGGCCGGCACGCTGGCGATCATGTGCGGCGGCGACGTCGACGACATCGAGGCCATTCGCCCCCTTCTCGCCCCCCTCGCCGCCCGGGTGACCCATATGGGACCGGTGGGCAGCGGCCAGGTCACCAAGGTGTGCAACCAGATGATCGTCGGCTGCCAGGCGGCGGTGATCGCCGAGATGGTGGCACTCGCCGAGGCCAGCGGCGTCGACGCCTGTCGTCTCACCGAGGCGCTCGCCGGCGGCTTCGCCGACTCGAAGCCCTTCCGGATCCTTACCCCGCGCATGGCGGCGGACGACTTCGAGGCTCCGCCCTGGCACTTGCGCACCCTGCTCAAGGACCTCGACATGGCAGTGGCCCAGAGCCAGCGCTGCGGCAGCGCCACACCGATGAGCGGCGTGGCCGCCCAGCTGATGCGCGCCCACGCCAACCAGGGCCATGCCGAGCACGACCCGGCGACCCTGGTGAAGGCCTACCGCCCGCCGCTGGCGGGAGCGCGGGTGAAGAACTAACAAGATACGCAGTCATTGGAAAGACTGGCCCGCTAGCCTTATAGCCCAGAATGGCAATAACAAGCACTTATTGGCTAAAAAGGCTATTAGATTGAAAAATAGCCTGGAGAGGCTATGATGTGGGCAGCTAACAGCCAGGGAGGCCGCCATGTCCCGCCGGATCGCCGTGCTCACCGGTGACGTGATCGACTCGCGCAAGGTCGCCGATGCGGCCCGGCTGCACCGTGTGCTCGACGCCACCCTGGCCGAACTGGCCGAACGCCACGGGGGGCGCGGCGAGCGCTACCGGGGCGATGGCTTCCAGCTCGCCCTGCCCGATGCCGAGGAAGCCATGACGGCCGCCGTCTGGTTGCGCGCCGCCCTGATCCAGCACTCGGAAACGCACCAGCGCTGGGACGCCCGCATCGCCGTGGCGGTCGGACAGGACGACTGGCAACCGGACGAGGGGGTCGCGGAGGCCGACGGTGAGGTCTTCGTGCGTTCGGGGCGCGCCCTGGACGCCCTCGATGCCAGCCATCTGGCGGTGGAACTGCTCGAGGCCCCGAACGACGGCTGCCTGGCGCTGCTGACCCGCTTCCTCGACGACCTGATCGACGGCTGGTCGCGCTACTCCGCCGAGATCGTCATCCTCAGCCTCGATCGGACGACCACCCAGCAGGCCCTGGCCGAACGACTGGGCATTCGCCAGCCCAGCGTGCACAAGCGCCTGCGCGCCGCTCGCTGGGAGCTGCTGGCCGATACCCTGGCCCATTTCGGGCAACGCCTCGCCAACCCGGAGGCGACCCCATGAGTGCCGCCGCCCCGTCGCTGCTGCTGGGGCTGATCCTGGCCCACCTGATCGGGGATTTCCTGCTGCAACCCCGCCGCTGGGTCGAGGAGCGATACCGGCTGAAGCACCGCTCGTGGCGCCTGGCCCAGCATGCCCTGCTGCATGGCCTGCTCGCCGGCGGAGTGCTGCTGATCGTCGCGGCGACCGCACCGGCCACGCGGGGGGCCACGGCCGTCGCGCTCGGCGCCCTGGTGGTCGCCGGCAGCCACTGGCTGATCGACCTGGCCAAGGTCCGGTTGCCGGCCGGCGAACTGCGCTGGTTCCTGCTCGACCAGGCCGGCCACCTGCTGGTGCTACTGGGTCTCTGGCTGGCCTGGCTCGGCAGTCCGGCCGCGCTGCGGGAACTCGCCGCCTGGCTCACCTCACCGGCGGTGCTCGGGGTGTCGGTCGCCTACCTGCTGGTGACGCGCCCCATGTCGATCGCCATCGCCCTGGTCATGCAGCGCTGGAGCGAGCAACTCGAGGACACCGGCACCCTGGCCCGGGCCGGGGCGCGCATCGGTGTGCTGGAGCGCCTCCTGGTGCTCACCCTGGTACTGCTCGACCAGCTCACCGCGGTCGGCTTCCTGCTCGCCGCCAAGTCGGTGCTGCGCTTCGGCGACCTGCGTGACTCGCGCGACCGCAAGCTCACCGAGTACGTCCTGCTCGGCACCCTGCTCAGCGTCTCCACCACCCTGGTGCTGGGCATGCTGGTGCGCCTGCTGCTGGAGGGTTGATTCATGCGGCGAACGACCTCGAGCGACGCAAGGCCAACGCCACGCCGAGGGAATGACCGCCGACGAGGCTTGTGCCCCGGGGGAGTTCATGCACAAACTTCCTGAGAGAACGGGCAGCCGACACCGGCCATTGTCCGGACACGTACCGGCAGGCAAAATCGGCCAGAGCTTACCCTAGGAGCCTGTCGGACTTAATGCTGATCTACTGCGAGAGCCGGTCAAATCCGACAGGCTCCTAGCCGGGTTCAGACGAGCGTTTTCCCTTCTTCCCTTCCACGGAGGCCCCATGGGCGATACACGACTCACCACCTGCCAGGGCCAGGACATTGCCCCCCATCTGGCGGCCCTGGCCCGCCTGCGCATTCGGGTGTTTCGCGACTTCCCCTATCTCTATGACGGCGACCTGGCCTACGAGTCGGACTACCTGAGGCGCTATGCCGACTGCCCCGAGAGCCTGTTCGTGCTGGCCTTCGATGGCGACGACCTGATCGGCGCCGCCACCGGCATGCCGCTGGTCGCGGATGTCGAGGCGTTCCGTGCCCCCTTCGAGCGAGCCGGGCTCGAGCCGGCCACGGTCTTCTACTACGGCGAGTCGGTGCTGCTGCCCGAGTACCGTGGCCGCGGCATCGGCAAGGCCTTCATGGCGGAGCGGGAACGGCATGCCGCCCGTGAAGGCTTTACCATCGCGGCCTTCTGCGCCGTCGAGCGTCCCGATGACCACCCGCGAAAACCGCCAGGCTACGTGCCGCTGCACGGCTTCTGGCGCGCCCGGGGCTACGAGCGCCAGCCCGATCTCACCACCACCTTCCGCTGGAAGGACATCGGCGAACCGGCCGAGACCGACAAGCCCATGGTGTTCTGGCTGAAGCCGCTGGCATGAGCCCCCGGACGAGCACCGCCTTTTGCCGCATATGGCGCTTGGCCGTACAATGCGCCTACTGCCGCCGACTCAGCGGCCCCGACTACGCCCTTCTGTCGAAGAAGACGTCCCAGAAGAACAGCTCGAGGAACCGCCGGACCCATGCGCGCCACCCAACTGTTGATCGCCACCCTCAAGGAAACCCCCGCCGATGCCGAGATCGTCAGCCACCAGCTGATGCTGCGTGCCGGCATGATCCGCCGCCTCACCTCCGGCCTCTATACCTGGCTGCCGACCGGCCTGCGCACCCTACGCAAGGTGGAACGCATCGTGCGCGAGGAGATGGACCGCGCCGGCGCCCAGGAGGTGCTGATGCCGGCGGTCCAGCCCGCCGAGCTGTGGCAGGAGTCCGGCCGCTGGGAGCAGTACGGACCGGAGCTGCTGCGCCTCAAGGATCGCCACGACCGCGACTACTGCGTCGGCCCCACCCATGAGGAGGTGATCACCGACCTGATGCGCCGCGAGCTGTCGAGCTACAAGCAGCTGCCGGCCAACTTCTACCAGATCCAGACCAAGTTCCGTGACGAGATCCGCCCGCGTTTCGGGGTGATGCGCTCGCGCGAGTTCATCATGAAGGACGCCTACTCCTTCCACATCGACCAGGCCTCCCTGCAGGAGACCTACCAGGCGATGTACGATGCCTATACCCGCATCTTCACGCGCCTGGGCCTGGATTTCCGCCCGGTACTGGCCGACACCGGCGCCATCGGCGGCACCGACTCCCACGAGTTCCACGTGCTGGCCGACTCCGGCGAGGACGCCATCGTCTTCTCCACCGAGTCCGACTACGCCGCCAATATCGAGAAGGCCGAGGCGCTGCCGGCACCGCCCGGCGCCTCGGCCGAACGCCCGGCCCCCGCCGAAGAGCTGCGGCTGGTCGACACCCCCCATGCCAGGACCATCGCCGCCCTGGTGGAGCAGCACGGCCTGCCCATCGAGAAGACCATCAAGACCCTGATGGTGCACGCCGCCGAGGGCGGCCTGATCGCCCTGCTGGTGCGCGGCGATCACGAACTCAACGAGATCAAGGCCGAGAACCTGCCCGAGGTGGCCACGCCGCTGACCATGGCCACGGAAGAGGAGATCCGTGCCGTCGTGGGTGCCGGCCCCGGCTCGCTGGGTCCGGTGAACCTCGAGATGCCGCTCATCATCGACCGCTCGGTGGCCCTGATGAGCGACTTCGGCGCCGGCGCCAACGTCGACGGCAAGCACTACTTCGGCATCAACTGGGAGCGCGACGTGGCGCTGCCGAAGGTCGCCGACCTGCGCAACGTGGTGGAAGGCGATCCCTCGCCGGACGGCAAGGGCGTGCTTGCCATCAAGCGCGGCATCGAGGTCGGCCATGTGTTCCAGCTGGGGCGCAAGTACAGCGAGGCGTTGAATGCCACCGTGCTCGACGACAACGGCCGCGCCACCCACCCCTGGATGGGCTGCTATGGTATTGGGGTGACCCGCGTCGTGGCCGCCGCCATCGAGCAGAACCACGACGAGGCGGGCATCATCTGGCCCGACGCCATCGCCCCCTTCCATATTGCGCTGGTGCCGATGAACGCCCACAAGTCACAGCGGGTGCGCGAGGAGTCCGAGCGGCTCTACCAGGCGCTCACCGCCGCGGGCTTCGAGGTCTTGCTGGACGACCGCGACCTGCGCCCCGGCGTCAAGTTCGCCGACCATGAGCTGATGGGGGTTCCCCATCGCCTGGTGGTCGGCGACCGCGGCCTGGACAAGGGTGAACTCGAATACAAGGGACGCCGTGACAGTGACGCCACCATGGTGCCGGCAGAGCAGATCCTCGACTTCCTGGGTGACCGCGTCGACCGCTAGGCGAGGGATGGCCGCCGCCCTGCTGGTGGCGGCCGGCCTGCCGCCCGCCCTCGCCAACGAGGTCGGCACCTTCACGAGCGCCCTGCAGGCTGCACCATCCATGGAGCAGCGACGGGCGGTGCGTACCCTGCCCGAGATCCCCGCCTCGCTGCGCACCACCCTGAACGCTTCGCTGGAGTCCCCGCGCTCGCCGGCCGAGATCTGGGCCGCCCGCCAGTGGTTCAACGACATGGAGCCTCGCCTGACCCGTTTCGTGAAGGACCCGGCGCGGCGCACCGAGCTGCTGCATCGCGCCTACCACGAGGCGCGCCTGGCCGGCCTGCCCCCGGAGCTGGTGCTGGCGGTGATCCAGGTGGAGAGCGCCTTCCAGGCGGAGGCCGTCTCCTCCGCCGGGGCCGTGGGGCTGATGCAGATCATGCCGTTCTGGATCCGCGAACTGGGACTGCCCGCCGATGACCTCAAGGATCCCTGGCGCAACCTGCGCTACGGCTGCACCATCCTCGCCCACTACCTGGCCGTGGAACGCGGCGACCTGACCCGGGCGCTAGCCCGCTACAACGGCAGCCTGGGGCAGACCTGGTACCCCGAGCGGGTGATGCGCGCCTGGCAGCGTCACTGGCGCCAACCCGGAGAGGGCGGCTCACGCGCCGCGGCACAGCGCTGACATCGACCAAGGCGAGACAAGGATGCCCGACACCATGGACAAGGACGCGAGCCAGGCCGACCCGTCCGCCGGTATCGCCCGGGCGCTGAGCCGCACCGAGCGCGACTATCGCCGCCTGAGCCTCGGCCTCGCCGCCCTGCTGGCCCTGGCCATGGTGGTGATGCTCGCCATCCTGCTGTGGGCCGCCCGCGAGCAGAACCTCCAGCATGCCCGCCACACCCACGAGCAGATCGAGACCCAGCTCGAACAGATCCGCCGCCGACTGGTCGGCCAGGTACTGGACTACGCGATCTGGGACCTCAGCCACCTGGCCGTCCACGCTGACGACGGCCCGGACCGCGAGTGGCTGGAACTGGAGATGGGGGCCAACCTGCATGACAACCTGGGCATCGACCTGGCCCTGCTGGTGTCGGCCGACCAGGAGGTACTCTACGAGGTCCAGCGCGGTGAACCGCGTCCCCCCGCGACCGACCACGGCCCCCTGCTGACCCAGAGTCGCCCCGCCACGACCCCCATGACATCGGGCTTCGCGCTCTGGCAGGAACGACCGGTGCTGTTCGCCACCGCGCCGGTACTCCCGGAAAGTGATCATCATGCCCAGGCCCCCTCGCCCCATCGGCTGCTCTTCGCCTTCGAGGTCGGCAATGGCCTCGCCCGGATACTGCGCGAGGCCACCAACCTGCCCGACCTGCGCCTCACCGACACTCCCGAACAGCCCGGCCGCCTGCCGCTGCGCACCCGGACCGGCGAGCCCCTGGCCTGGCTGGAATGGACCCCCTCCGAGCCCGGCAGCGTGATGCTGCGCCAGTCGCTTCCCTGGCTGCTGCTCACCCTGCTGGGGCTGGGAGGCTTCTCCGCGCTGCTGTTCCGGCACCTGCGCCACCAGGCCCGGGCCAGCCTGGCGACCGTCGAGGAGCTGCGCCAGACCCAGTCGCGGCTGACGGCCCAGCAGCGTGCCTGGCACGACCTGCGCGACTTGCACCTGCGGGACGCCAGCGAGGACGAGTTCATCACCGCCCTGCTCGAACGCAGCTCGCAGCTGCTCGATATCCCCAGGATCAGCCTCTGGCTGCTCGATGGCGGCGACGATCGCCTGATCTGCCACGCCAGTCTCGTACCGGAGACGGTCGGCGAGGAACTCTGCGGGGAGGATCTCGAGGCCTACCTGGTCGCCCTGCGCCGCACCCCGGTCCTGGTGGCCGATGATGCCCCCGCCGCCCCGCGCCTGACCGGCCTGCACGACCATCTCCACCGGCACGAGATCGCGTCGATGCTCGATATCGGCCTGTTCGTGGCCGGCGAGCTGCGTGGCGTGCTGTGCTGCGAGTCCCCCCGGCCGCGACACTGGCACACCGACGAGATCAACGCCCTGACCAGCTTCTCGGGCCTGCTCTGCCAGTTCGCCGAGTCGCTGCGCCGGCGCGAGGTGGAGCGCACCCTGCACCGCCAGCTCCACCACGACGAGGTCACTGCCCTGCCGACCCTGCATGGGCTCGAGGAGCACATCGAGTCACTGCGGCGACAGGGCCCCTTCCAGGTGGGCATCCTTCACGTCAAGGGACTCAACCAGATCAACGACAGCCTGGGCAAGGCCTTCGGCGATGCCGCCCTGCACGAGGTCGGCGAACTACTGCGCCGGCGGCTCGCCGCGCCGGCGCTACGGGGGGTGCTGGCGCGTCTCCCGGCCAACCGGCTCTGCCTGCTGCTGCCCGGCGACGATCGCAACGGCCTGCAAGGCTGCCTGGTGGCCTTGCTCGACGAGCTCCATGCCCACCCCTGGCTCAACGAGAACGCCCCGGCCACGCTGCACTTCTCTCTGGGCCTGGCCGGCTACCCACAAGACTCACGCGACCTCGACCGCCTGCTGCAGCGGGCCGAACTGGCCCTCGAACGCGCTCGCGGCGAGGCCCGTCACCGACTGGCCTTCTACGACGATGCCCTGGGGCAGTGGCAACGCCACCAGAGCCGGCTCGAGCGCGAGCTGCGCGATGCCATCACCCGGCGGGAGTTCCGGCTCTACTTCCAGCCCCAGTTCGACCCCGGCGGCCGTCTGCACGGGGCCGAGGCCCTGCTGCGCTGGGTGCACCCCGAGCGTGGCCTGCTCGCTCCCGATGACTTCATTGCCGAGGCCGAGCACAGCGGGTTGATCCAGCCGATCGGCGACTGGGTGCTCGAGGAGCTCCTGGCGCAGCTGACCGGACCGCTGCGGGACACCGACCTGGTGCTGGCGGTCAACGTCTCGGTGCAGCAGCTGCGCGACCATGGCTTCCCTGCGCGCGTCGAGGCCCTGCTGCAGACGCATGACCTGCCGCCGCATCGCCTGGTACTGGAGGTGGTCGAGTCGCTGCTGGTGACGCCCGGCATCATGCCGCGACTCGCCGCCCTGCGCGCCCTGGGGCTGTCGATCGCGCTGGACGATTTCGGCACCGGTTACTCCTCGCTACGCTACCTGCAGGAGCTCGAGGTGGACGAGATCAAGCTCGACAAGGTCTTTCTCGACCCGCTCAAGACGCGGCCGGACGCGCCCCTGGCGCGTTCGATCATCGCCCTGGCGCGGGCGCTGGACCTGCGCCTGGTGGCCGAAGGGGTGGAGACCGCCACCCAGGTGGATTTCCTGCACCGGCAGGGCGTGACCCTGATGCAGGGCTACCACCTGGCGCGTCCCGAGCCAGTGGACGTCTTCCTGCGCCGGGTGGCGGGAAGCCGCGACGCCTGAGACACCCGGCCCTTCCCGACGCTCAGGCGGGCCGGATCAGCTCCGCCTCGGCCAGCATCCCCAGCAAGGCGCTCGCATCGGCCTCGATCCGTTCCGTCGACACGCCGCCAAAGTGCTCACTCAGCAGGTCGGCGATCTCACCGGCCGTTAGCGCCTCGTGGGACAACAGCGTCCATACCGCCCGCCCACTGGCATTGAGCCGATGGATGGCGCCGCTCGGGGCGTGGATCAGGAAGAGATCGTCGCCGAGGGGATAGTCGCGCACCCTTTCCCGCACCCGCCAACGTCGGTCGGCCGGCACCCGGGACGCGACACGGGACGCGGGGCGATGACCGGTCAACGATACCGCAGCCGAACCGTGGGCGGGTGACGGGCCGGCCAGTTGGGTGGCCAGGCAGCGCGCGGCCGCCAGGGGTTCGGCGTAGCGCAACAGCACGCAGGGCAGCGACGCCATCAGCGGCAGGAAGCGTTCCATCAGCGTCTCGCTGGGCTGGGCGTGGGCAAGGTGCTGACACAGCAGCTGCAACAGCCCCTCCCCCGGTGCCAGCGCGATGAATTCCGGCGTGGCCAGCGTTGCGTCCCGTTCGAGCAACACGATGGCCCCCAGCGGAAGACACTCGCCGTGTCTCGCCTGCAGGGCCTCCGGCAGGACGAGGTACCGGTAGCGCTCGTCCTCGGGGCCGGCATGTCGCTCGGCGAAGGCGTGCAGGGCGGGATCGAGACGGGTCGGCAGCGGCAGGCGAAGGCGGGGAGCGATCCCCAGCGCCATGCCCTCGCCGGCCGGCGTCAGCGCCAGGACGTCATCGCCGAAGATGCGGTGGCCGGCGGTGGCGAAGGCCGCGGCCAGGGTGCTCTTGCCGGCACGGTGCGACTCGGGAAAGAGCACCAGCCGGCCGGCGACCTCCGCCGCACCGCAGTGCAGGCCGATCAGCTCGGTATGACGCGTGAAGAAGGCACCGATCAGGTCGGCGACCAGGCTGCAGGCCGCAGCCACCGGGGTGGGCAGGTGCAGCCCGCGGGGCAGCTCGGGAGAGTGCTGGCAATACCCCCGTCCGGCGCCCCGCGAGTCGCGAGCCAGACGGATCGCCGGTGCCGGCCCGCGAGCCGTCAGGGGAAACGACCGCCAACCGGGCGTGACGTCGCCGAGCAGGCGCTGCACCTCGGGGGCGTCGTTCAGGCGAAGCACCGCCCCCAGGCCCTCGAAACCCAGGTCCTGCACCCGCATGCCGTCAGGCGGAACCGGAGCCGACATCACCAGCGACTCGGCCCGCGGTGGTCGGGATGATGGTCATGCGCATGGTAATGGTAGGTGTGGCGATGGTAGCCGCCGCTGGGGCGACTGTAGCTGGGGCGGGAGTAGCTGGGACGGCTGTAACTGGGTCGGGAGTAGCTGGGACGGCTGTAACCGGATCGGCGGTAGCGACGGTCGCGCGGCTCGTCATGCCAGGCCCGGGCCTGGCCCAGGCTGAAGAGGGTCGGGGCCACATAGGCGCCGGCGATGCCGACGCCCAGGGTGGCGAGCAGGCGGCGGCGGCTCAGGCGTTTGCCTTCGTCGGGAGTGGTATCGTGACGCTGCGCTTTCATGACACTGTCTCCTTGTTATCGAACAGTGTTCATGATACTCGTCGCGCCCGCATCGCTCCAGTTGACGACGGCACCTGGCCGACGCTTGCCCGCTATTTCCTCGGGGCCTGCACATTCGCACCAAAAAAAGCCGACCCAAGCGGGTCGGCGACTGGGGGGTCGAACCCCCCTCCCCTGACGACTCTGTGAGCGGCTGGCTCAGTGCTTCTTCTTGCGATGGTCGCGAATGATGAATCCGATCCAGCCACCCAGGAAGGCGATCATCATCGCGACGGTGACCAGCCCGAAGATTACGGCGTCATCCCAGTACATGGTGCTGTCCTCCCGTCTCGATGTGTTGGGAGGACTGTAGCCCGTCGGCGCTGGGGAGTTTCTGACCTGAATCAAGTTTGCCGCCGGCGATGCCGGCGGCCCGGGCATGGAGTTGACGCAGGTCAGGTTTAGATGGCCTTCCTGTCTTCCACGCTGCCGTGATCGGTGCCCAGTGGCAGCGGATGCCCCTTGGCGAGCTCGGCGCGAGTGGCCTCCCGCACGTCCAGCACCTCGAGGCGATAGCGCAGGGTGTGGCCGGCCAGCGGGTGATTGCTGTCGACGAGCACGGTGTCGTCACGCACCTCGACCACGGTGACGACCTGCGGGCCATCGTCTCCCGGGGTCTGGAATCGCATGCCCGGGGCCAGGTCATCCACCGGAAAGGCCGAACGTCCCACCTCCCGGACCAGTGCCTCGTTGCGCAGGCCATAGGCCTCCGCCGGCATCAGGGTGACGCTGAGTTCGGCGCCCTCGATCTGGCCGTCCAGGGCACGCTCGAGGCCGGCGACGATGTTGTGATGACCGTGGAGATACTCCAGCGGCGTCTGGCGGGCGCGGGAATCGTCGAGGACATTGCCGTCGGTGTCGCTGAGGACATAGTGCAGGGTCACGACCCGCTGGGGGGCGATCGTCATGGGGCTCTCCTGTCGCAGGGTGATGGGCGAGTAGCGAGCGTGAACGACACGCTCAGCGGCGGCGCAACTGGGAGACCGGCATCTCCAGTCGCTGCTGCTTGTGCAACATGTTGAGCAGCACGATGGCGCGCTCCTCGCCCTTGTGGCTGGAGAAGACCGCCTGCAGGTCCTTGAACGGACCCTCGGTGATCTCCACCACGTCGCCGGCGCGGAAGTAGAGGTTGACCGTGGCGTCCTGGCGGTCGGCCCCGTGGTGGCGGAGGGTCTCGACCAGGCCATCGTCCACCGCCAGTGGCATGTCGCCGAAACCGACCAGCCTGAGCACGCCACGGGTGGAGCGAATCGGCCGCCAATTGCTGACCAGGCGGTCGAGGCGGATGAAGAGGTAGTGGGGGAAGAGCGGTTCGATGACCCACTCCAGCTTGCCGCGACGCCTCTTCTGCACCTCGAGCACCGGGTGGAAGACCTCATAGCCCTGGTTGCCGAGATGCTCCGCGGCGCGGAAGGATTCACCGCCCTTGCACTGGATCACGTACCAGTGGGGGGTGGCGTCATCGCCATGTTCCAGGCGCGGATCGTCTTCGCTCATGGGACTCCTGATCTGGGGCATGCTGGTATCACTGGCGGGGCTCTGCAACAATCGAACCCTGCGGGAAAGCGGCCCGGCCGCCGATTCGCGAGTTTACCATCGATGGGGGCGAGTCGTGTGCCCCCGCGTCCGAGGTCCGCAAGGAGTGCAGCCCATCATGCCCACCGCCACCGTCCGCCGCAGCTGGCGTGCAGCCCTGGCCATCTACCTGCGCGCGCCGGTCATCACCATGCTGTTCCTGGGCTTCTCTGCCGGCCTGCCCTTCCTGCTGGTGTTCTCCACCCTCTCGGCCTGGCTGCGCAGCGCTGGCGTCGAGGTCGCCGCCATCGGTTTCTTCTCCTGGATCGGCATCCTCTATTCGATCAAGTTCTTCTGGGCGCCGGTGGTCGACCGCCTGGCCCTGCCGCTGCTGACCCGCACCTTCGGCCAGCGCCGCGGCTGGATGCTGCTGGCCCAGGCGACGATCGCCGCCGGGCTGGTGGGCCTGGCCGGGGTCGACCCGGTGGGCAACCTGGGGCTGATCGCCCTCTTCGCCCTGTTGGTGGCCTTCGGCTCGGCCACCCAGGACATCGCCATCGACGCCTTCCGCATCGAATCGGCGCCCGACGACGTCCAGGCGGCCATGGCCTCGACCTATATCATCGGCTATCGCGGGGGGTTGCTGGCCGCCGGCGCGGGGGCCCTGTACGTCGCCTCGGCCCTCTCCTGGGAAGCCGCCTACCTGACCATGGCGGCCCTGGTGGGGGTCGGCGTGCTCACCGTGCTGCTACGCCCCGAGCCCCCGCGGCTGTCGCTCACTACCCAACTGATCCACGAGCCGAAGGTGCGTGCCTTCCTGCGCGCCAGCCGCGGCAAGCCCAAGCCGGCCAGACGCCTGGGCGCCTGGCTGATCGGTGCCGTGGTCTGCCCCTTCACGGACTTCCTCGGCCGCCATCGGCTCAAGGCGCTGTGGCTGCTGGTCTTCATCGCGATGTTTCGCATCAGCGACCTGGCGATGGCCTCCATGGCCAACCCGCTCTACATCGACCTGGGCTTCTCGCTTGCCACCATCGCCAACGTCACCAATGTCTTCGGCATCGCGATGAGCATCGGTGGCGGCATCCTCGGCGGCCTGCTGGTCGCCCGCTACGGCATCGGCCCGATCCTGGTACTGGGGGCGGTGGCGGCCACGCTGACCAACCTGCTGTTTGCGGCCCTGGCGCTGGCCGGCCAGAGCCTGCCGTTCCTGGTCATGGCGATCGTCGGCGACAACCTGGCCAACGGCCTGGCCAGCGCGGTGTTCATCGCCTTTCTCTCGAGCCTGACGTCGCGGGCCTACACCGCGACCCAGTACGCGCTGTTCTCGTCATTGATGACCCTGCCGGGGAAGTTCCTCAGCGGCTTCGGCGGGCTCGTGGTGGCCGCCGAGGGCTATGCCACCTTCTTCGTCGTGGCGACGGCGCTCGGCCTGCCGGCCATCGCCCTGGCGCTCTGGATCAGCCGCGACCGCGAGCTGGTGCCGCGGCCCGCCACCCGGGCGGCCTGAGCCCCCCGGGCGAGGGAATCTCTCAGCCGGGCAGCTGCTCCCGCAGCCACTCCAGCGCCCCCGGGGTGGCCCGCCACTGGTCGCGCATCAGGGTGCGGTACTGCCAGGCCTCGGCCCGGGAGCCGGGCTCGGCGATGCCGTCACCGCTCGCGGTCACCGGCCGCGGGTTGTCGGCACAGAGCATGGCCAGGGCATGGGGGTTGTGGCGGCGGGCCGCCGCCAGGGCCTCCAAGGCATCGTCCCGGCGCTCCAGGCGATAGAGCGCCAGCACACGCCCCATCAACAGGCCCAGCAGCGGCGCAGGCTCCGCGGCCTCCTCGTCGAGGGCCCGCTCGCTCAACGCGAGGGCCTCACGGTCACGCCCCTCGCGCAGCAGTTGGTCGAGCACCAGCTCGCGCAGCCCCAGGCCGTCCTGGTCATCCAGCGCCAGCAGTCGCTCGGCGAGCTCCCGGGAGCGCTGCCGGGCCCCCCGCTCCATGCCCACCACCAGGGCCAGGCCGGTGCGCAGCAGCACGGCGTTGTCGGCGTCATCCCAGGTCAGGGTACCGTCGCCCGCCGCCTGGACCTGCTCGAGCCAGCGCTCGAGTCGATCGGCCAGGGGGGCGAAGAGGCTCGGCGCCATCCACGGCAGGCTGCCGAAGCGACTGGTCAGGGCCAGCGCCAGGCCCTGGACCACCCGTGGCGAATCCAGCCACTCCGGGTGGGAACAGAGTTCGGTGAGCCAGTCGGCGGCATGGGGCCAGGGGTCGTCGTCGAAGCCCATGGGCGCATCGCCCACCACCTGCACCCGGAAGTGTTTCTGCCAGGCGGCGAACAGGGTGTCCTCGCGGGCGCTGGCGTGGTACTCCAGGCGGCCCTCGCCGGAATCCCGGATCGTCAGCCGTGGCGCCGTCGGCAACGCCTCGAGCAGCGCCTGCAACGAGGCCAGCGGCGTGGCCAGGTCCTCCTCGGCATTGAGCAGCTGCTCGGCGAGGGTGGCGCCGGGGTTGTCGGCCAGGTCGGACAGGAACTGCAGCTGGTCCGGGTCCAGGTCCCCCTGGCGGGCCAGGCGCCGGAACCAGAAGCGGGCCCGCTCGGCGGCCTCCCGCTCGTGGCCCTCGTGGAGCAGCAGCATGGCCTCGATGTAGGCCAGGGTCGGCGAATCGGGCAGCGCCTGCTGGGCGCGCACGAAGGCGGCCCGGGCGCTGTCCAGGTCGTCGTTGTCGAGATGCATCAGGCAGAGGCGCTCGAGCGCCACCCCGCGCAGGAACAGCGGCCCGCGGTCGAGCACCTCGTCGAGCAGGGCGGTGCGCTTGCGATGGAAGCCGCGCTCCTGGTAGAGGTCGACGAGGATCTCGAAGGCCGGCTCGGCCTGCTCGGGCAGGCGCGACCAGTCGGCGCGCTCGAACAGCGACTCGAGAATCTGCTGGGCGCGGCCCCGCTGGCCGCTCTCGGCGGCGATCAACCCGGCCTCGAGCAGCGCCTGGGCCGGGGCCCGGCCGCTCGCCAGCGCGGCCTTGAGGACCCCGCCCTTCCAGTCGCGCAGCGAGAGCATCCACATCAGGTGCTCGGGCACATGGCCGGGCAGCGACACGGCACCGCAGCAGTGCTTGGTCTTGCGGCCCGAGTCGCACCAGCAGGGCTCGTTGCGACCCGGACGGGCGAGTGGCTCACAGGCGAAGTCGAGCCGCTCCAGCGGCGTCTGCGACCACAGCTCCGGAGCCAGCGCCTGGGCGTGGGCCAGATTGCCACCCATCAGGGCGGCGCCCTCCTCCCGAGCCCAGGCCATCAGCGTCGGATAGCGTTCGTCCTCGCGAATGGCCGCCAGGGCTCCCGAGGCAAAGCCCAGCAGTTGTTCCACCCATACCGCCAGCATCGCAGCCTCCGCAACCAGAAAACGGCACAGTCTAACAGTCCAGCGGCGTCCTGGGCAGGCACTCAGCGCCGCGCCCAGGCCAGCAAGGGGCGGGTACGGGCGTGCATGTCGAGGCGGGCCCCGAGTCGCACCAGGTTCCAGTAGTGGCCATTGAGGGTGCGCGAGAGCAGCAGGGTGTCCGCCGGTGGCTGCAGCCGGTCCATGGCGGCCCAGACCTTGGGGCTGAGCTCGCGCAGGCGGCGATGGACGCGGACGTCGGCGAAGTCCTGCTCGCCAGGCCGGAACAGGGGGATGACGGCCTCGGCGGCCTCGCGGTAGAGCGATAGCGGCGCGCCCTGTCCCTGGCGCCCACCGAGGGCCAGCAGCGCCTCGTCCATGGCCAGGGGGTCCCCGGCCAGCGTGGCCTCGAGCAGCCGCATCATCGCCACCAGCCGCGCCTCGGGCACCGGAATCACCGCCCCCAGGTCGTAGATCACCAGCCGCCCATGGGCGTCGGCGGCGAAATTGCCGGCATGGGGGTCGGCGTGCAGCTCACCGTGAGTGAAGAGCTCCTCGGTGAGCCAGTCCGCCAGCGTCGTCGCCAGGCGTTGGCGCACCTCGACATCGGAGATCTCCAACTCGCGCAGTGGCGTACCCGCCACATAACGCATGGCCAGTACCCGGGGACCCGAGAACCGGGGCAGCGGTTCGGGAATCACCAGTGCGTCGAGATGGGCATAGCGCGCCCGGTAGCGGGCCAGCGCCTCGGCCTCGGCATGGTAGTCGAGCTCGCCGCGCAGGCTCGCGGCGAGCTCCTCGAACAGGGCGTCGAGCCGCACCTGCGGCACCCTGAGCCAGCGCCCCAGCCGCATCAGGCGTCGCACCTGCACCAGGTCGCTCTCCAGCACCTCGGCAAGCCCGGGGTACTGGACCTTGAGCACCAGGGTCTCGCCCTCCCGGGTCACGGCACGGTGCACCTGGCCCATGGAGGCGCTGGCGAAGGGACGCCGTTCGATGTCGCGAAAGTGGGCGTCGAGATCACCGTACTGGGCGACCAGGGTCTCGCGGATCGAGGCCCAGGGCATCGGTTCGGCCTGGCGCTGGAGGCGCGCGAGCTCGTCGGCGAGATCCGTCGGCAGCAGGTCGTCCCATTGGGCCATGATCTGGGCCAGCTTCATGGCCGGCCCCTTGAGCTCGGAGAGCCCTTCGAACAGGGCCTCGCCCAGGGCCCGCCAGTCGGGCTCGCCGCCCAGCCGGGTGCGCAACAGGGCGCCGCCGGTCCGGGCGCCCAGCCCCAGCAGGCGCCGGGTACGGCCGCGTTCGCGCATATCGTCGCTCCCCGGATAGTGGAGACAGGGCATTCGATACAAGGGCTGTACACGAATAGAGTGATGTTACATCTGGCGAGGATCGTGGAATACTGGAAGAATGTCCATATCATGAACCGGTGGGAACCAGGATGCGACTGATCATCGCCGAGAAACCCAGCCTCGCCAAGGCCATCGCCGAGGCCCTGCCCGGACGCCAGGGGCGCGAGGAGGGTGCCATCGTCGCCGGCGACACCACGGTCACCTGGTGCCTGGGCCACCTGCTGGAGCAGGCCCCGCCGGATGCCTACGACCCGGCCTTCAAGGCATGGCGGCTCGACCACCTGCCGATCCTGCCCGGGCATTGGAAGCATACCCCGCGGCCCAAGGCACGGAGCCAGCTGGCGGTGATCCGCCGGCTGCTGAAGGGCGCCAGCGAGGTCGTCCACGCCGGCGACCCGGACCGCGAGGGTCAGCTGCTGGTGCAGGAGGTGATCGAGCACCTGGGCTGGCAGGGCCCGGTGTCGCGGCTGCTGGTCAGCGACCTCAACCGGCCGGCGGTGCAGCGGGCCCTGGCGCGCATCGAGGACAACGCCCGCTACCAGCCGCTCTACCGGGCGGCGCAGTCCCGTGCCCGGGCCGACTGGCTCTACGGGATCAACCTGACCCGGGCCTGGACCCTGACCGGTCGCCAGGCCGGTCACGACGGGGTGCTCTCGGTGGGCCGGGTGCAGACCCCGGTGCTGGGGCTGGTGGTGCGTCGTGACGCCGAGATCCGCGACTTCGAGCCCAGGCCCTTCTTCGTGCTCTGGGCCGAGCTTGCCGTGGCCCGGGGCCGGCTCCGCGCCTGGTGGGTGCCCGGCGAGGCGCACCCCTTGGACGACCAGGGCCGGCTGCTGGCCCGCGAGCCCGCGGCGGCCCTGGCCGCACGCCTGCCCGGCGCCGAGGGTCGCCTCGCCGCGCTGGAGACCCGCGACAAGCGCCAGGCCGCCCCCCTGCCCTACTCGCTGTCGGCGCTGCAGGTCGATGCCGCCCGCCGCTTCGGGCTCTCGGCCAAGGCGGTACTGGACATCTGCCAGCGCCTCTACGA
This sequence comes from Halomonas flagellata, assembly GCF_022487945.1. Lineage (NCBI taxonomy): Bacteria > Pseudomonadati > Pseudomonadota > Gammaproteobacteria > Oceanospirillales > Halomonadaceae > Halomonas > Halomonas flagellata. The sequence goes on along the minus strand of NZ_JAKVPY010000001.1, from coordinate 284,801 downwards.
GCGCCACAAGCTGATCACCTACCCGCGCTCGGACTGCCGCTACCTGCCCGAGGAGCACTGGGCCGCCGCCCGGGCCACCCTGGAGGGGGCCTGCGGCACCGATGCGACCCTGCGCGGCTGGTTGGCCGGCGCCGACTTCTCGCGACGCTCGAAGGCCTGGAACGACAAGCGGGTCGGCGCCCACCATGCCCTGGCGCCCACCGGCAAGTGCGCCGACCTCTCGCGCCTGGAGAAGGCCGAGGGCGACGTCTTCCGGTTGATCGCCCGCAACGTGCTCGCCCAGTTCTACCCGGCGCTGGCCACCCGCGAGGTGAAGGCCGAGTTCACCCTCCTCGGCGAATGCTTTCGCGCCCGCGGCCAGGAGGTGCTGGAGCCCGGCTGGAAGCCGCTGTTCACCACCCGCGACGAGGCGCCACCGCTGCCGCCGCTCAGCGAGGGCGAGGCGTGCCGGGTGACGGAGGCGGGGGTGGAGGATCGCGAGACCCGCCCGCCGGAGCCCTTCACCGACGCCAGCCTGATCAAGGCGATGATGAACATTGGCCGCTACGTCGAGGACCCGGCGGTCAGGCGCACCCTGCGCGAACACGACGGCCTGGGTACCGAGGCCACCCGCGCCGGCATCATCGAGACCCTGCTGGAACGCGGCTACCTGGTACGCCAGGCCAAGGCGCTGCGCGCCACCCGGCTCGGCAGCGCGCTGATCGCCTCGCTGCCCGAGGCGGTGGGTCGCCCGGAGCGCACCGCCCTGTGGGAGCAGCGCCTGGGCGCCATTGCCGAGGCGGGCGACGACCCGGCCCCCTTCGTCGCCGCCCTGGTCGAGGACCTGCACGGCCTGCTCGCCGCCGCCGATGCCGGGCGACTGCACCGGGCCCTGGCCCAGGCCCGCGGCGAGGAGGCGCCATCACCCGGCCGCGGCAAGCCCGCAAGCCGCCGGCGCAGCGCCCCCGCCAAGGGACGCCGCCGCTCCCCGGCACGCGGAAAAGGCTCCCGCTCATGAGCGCCCACCTGATCGTCGGCCCCGGCGCACTGGGTCGCCTGGTGGGCCTCAGCCTGGCGAAGGCTGGCCGGGTGACGCTGGTCGGCCGGCGCCCGCTGCCCACCGAGCAGACGCTGATCACCCCGGCGGGAGAGGCGCTGACGCTGTCCGTGCCGACCCTCACCCTGGACCGGCTGCCACCGCTGGCCCCCGATGTCGTGCACCTGACCACCAAGGCCTACGCCGCCGAGGCGGCGCATGCGGCCATTGCCACGCGGCTCGCTCCCGGGACCCCCCTGGTGCTGTGGCAGAACGGCTTCGGCTGCCAATCGCGGCTGAGCGAGCGCCACGACGGCCCGGTGCTGTGCGCCACCACCACCGAGGGGGCCTGGCTGGCCGGCGATGACCGCGTGGTGCACGCCGGCCACGGGGCCACCCGCCTCGGCGACCTGGCCAATCGCCACCTCCCACTGGCCCGCTCACTGGCGGCCACCCTCACGGCGGCCGGCCTGGCCACCGAGGCGGAGCCCGACATCCGCACCCGCCTGTGGCAGAAGCTCGCCGTGAACGCCGCCATCAACCCCTTGGTGGCACGCTTTCGCATCCGCAACGGCCAGTTGCGCGACCGGCCCTTCCGGCCCATGGTCGAGGCGGTCATCGAGGAGGTCGCCACGATCATGGTGGCCGAGGGCATCGCCCCACCCGAGGGTGAGGGAATCGCCGGCTGGCGCACCCTGGTCTGGCAGGTGGTGGCGGGCACCGCCGCCAACCGCGCCTCCATGCTGCAGGACGTGCTGGCCGGCCGGCCCACCGAGCGCGAAGCGATCCTCGGGCCGCTGCTGACGGCGGCGCGGCGGCATGGCATCGAGGCCCCCCGCCTGGCCGAACTCGAGCGCACCGGACCCGACGACCGACATTGAGCCGTCGCCTGGCAGGCCGATGGCTCTCCTGCTAGTCTGAGATGGTCCATATAATGAGCAAGCGGACTCCACGCGCTCAAGGTCAGGGATCATGAAACCGGGCTTCCCACTTGCCATCGCCCTGGCAACCAGTCTGGCATTGTACTCGTCGTCGCTGCTGGCGGATGACGAGACGCCCGCCTACGCCGACAAGGCCACCGGCCTGATGCACCTCGACAACGGCGTGATCCTCGAGGGGCGCGACCTCGAGACGCCGGACGGCTACACCTCGGGATTTCGCCTCACGGCCGGTTTCTCGCCGCTCGCCCTGCCGCGCCTCGACCTCGGCGCCGAATTCACCTATCGCGAGAGCGACGAGGTGCCGACCCGGCTCGACAACCAGCCGCTGATCCTCAACACCACCAGCCTGGGCGGCAGCCTGGTCGCCGGCGTGCGCCTCGGCCAGGTGGGACTCTATGCCAAGTCCGGCTTCGCCGGATGGGAGGGCGACCCGGTGGGTGGTCGCCCCGACGCCTACGCCACCGCCGGCACCACCCGCGTGCAGGGCTTCGGTGCCCGCCTGCAGTTCGATCGCCTGGTCAGCCGGCTGGAGGTCGAGGAGATCGACGCGCCGAGCATGGCGCACCTCAACCTGATCACCGCCTCGTTCCACTATCCCTTCTAGCCCCCTGGCGTTCCTCCTCTTGACCGGTAGGCGGCTGGCGGGTCCATGCTATATAGTCAGCCGGCCTGGCGAGCTTTCCGCGCCAAGGCCTTGTCTCATGCCTGCATCCACCACTTGACAGGAGTCACTACGATGAGCCTCAGAATCGGTGATACCGCTCCGGACTTCACGGCACAAACCACTCAAGGCACCCTGAACTTTCATGAATGGATCGGTGACAGCTGGTGCATCCTCTTCTCCCACCCCAAGGACTTCACCCCGGTCTGCACCACCGAACTGGGCTACATGGCGAAGCTGAAGCCCGAGTTCGACAAGCGCAATACCAAGATCGTCGGGCTGTCGGTGGATCCGGTCGACAACCACACCGCCTGGTCGAAGGATATCGAGGAAACCCAGGGGGCGGCACCCAACTACCCCATGATCGGCGACGAAAAGCTGGAGGTCGCCAAGCTCTACGACATGCTGCCGGCCGAGCTCGAGGGCACGGCCGAGGGACGCACGCCCGCCGACAACGCCACCGTGCGTTCGGTGTTCATCATCGGGCCCGACAAGAAGGTCAAGGCGATGCTCGTCTACCCGATGACCACCGGGCGGGACTTCAACGAGGTGTTGCGCCTGCTGGATTCCGTGCAGCTGACGGCCAAGCACACCCTGGCCACTCCGGTGAACTGGCGGCCGGGTGAGGACCTCATCATCCCGCCGTCGGTCAGCGACGAGGAGGCCCGCAAGAAGTACCCCGAGGGTTTCACCACGCTGAAACCCTACCTGCGCACGGTCAAGCAGCCCTCCTGACGGCCATCCGCTCGACCGGCGGCTCCTCCTCTCGTGAGCGAGCGGCGCGCCCCGGCTACCGGCCGGGGCGCGCCGCTTCGGCCACCGGGAAAGCGCCGGGCCTCAGCCGGTATTTCGCAGCCCGGCGGCGATCCCGGCCATGGTCACCATCAGCGCCCGGGAGAGATCCGCGCTGATCGCCCCGTCGGCATCCCGGTTGCGCTGCAGCAACTCGGCCTGCAGCCCGTGGAGGGGGTCGATGTAGGGGTTGCGTACCTCGATGGCCTGGCGAATCAGCGGGGTCTTCTCGAGCAGCTCCTGCTGGTCGAGGACCCGGAGCAGCACCTCGTACAGCCGGGTGAAACGGCTGCGCAGCTTCTCGCCCAGCGCCTTGAGGGCGGGTTCGTCGACCAGGCGATTCTCGTAGTAGGCGGCGATCCCCACGTCGGCCTTGGCCAGCAGCATCTCGAGCATGTCCAGGTAGGTGCCGAAGAAGGGCCACTGGTCGCGCATCTCCTGGAGCACTTCCAGCCCTCCCTCGTCCTCCAGGCGACGGGCGAATGCCTCGCCACTGCCGAGCCAGGCCGGCAGCATCAGGCGAGTCTGGGTCCAGGCGAAGATCCAGGGGATCGCCCGCAGGGTCTCCACGCCGCCATCCTGGCGCCGCTTGGTGGGCCGTGATCCGAGCGGCAGACGCCCGAGCGCCCCTTCCGGGGTCACCGCACGGAAATAGGGCACGAAGTCGGGATCCTCGCGCACCACCCCCACATAGGCGCCATGGGCGACCGCGGCCAGGCGATCCATCTCCTCGCGCCACTCGGTACGCGGCGCCGGCGGCGGTAGCAGGGTCGCCTCGAGCACCGCACAGGCATAGATTTCCATGGAGCGCAGGGCGATGTCCGGCTGGCCGAACTTGAAGCGGATCATCTCGCCCTGCTCGGTCACCCTCAGGCTGCCGTTCACCGAACCGGGCGGCTGGGAGAGGATGGCCGCATGGGCGGGACCGCCGCCGCGTCCCACGGTACCGCCCCGGCCATGGAACAGCGTCAGGTCGACGCCGTGGCGGCGACACACCTCCACCAGGGTCTCCTGGGCACGGTACTGAGCCCAGGCCGCCGCGAGCTGGCCGGCATCCTTGGCGGAGTCGGAGTAGCCGATCATCACCTCCTGGCCGTCGCCGACCAGCGCGCGATAACCGGGCAGTGCCAGCAGCCGGTCGATCACTTCGCCGGCATGGTTGAGGTCGTCGAGGGTCTCGAACAGCGGCGCGATGGGCAGGCGCACGTCGCCGCCCACCTCCTTCATCAGCAGCGCCACGGTGAGGACGTCCGACGGCTGGGCCGCCATGGAGATAATGTAGGTGCCCAGCGCCTCGGGCTGCTCGGTGGCCACGACCCGGAAGGTGTCGATCACCTCCCGGGATTCGGTGGAGCAGTCCCAGCGACGGGGGATCAGCGGCCGACGGGAGGCGAGTTCCTCGAGCAGGAAGTCCTGGCGCTGCTGCTCGCTCCACTCCCGGTAGTGGCCGAGGCCCAGGCAGTCGGTGAGCTCCTCCATCACCTGGGCATGGCGGCTCGCCTCCTGACGCAGGTCGAGCTTGGTCAGGGTCACGCCGAACACGGCGACCCGGCGCAGGGTGTCGAGCAACGCCCCGTTGGCGATGGTGTCGAGTCCCACGTCGCACAGCGAACGGTAGCAGGTCAGCAGTGGCGCATAGAGCTGGTCGCGGTTCTCGATGATCGGGCCGCCCTCGAAACTGCGCCCGTCGAGCTCGGCCTTGGCCCAGTCGCGGGTCGCCTCGACGCGGCTCACCAGGCGCCGGAGCAGCTCGCGGTAGGGCTCCGTCACCTCGCCCACCTCGGCCTTGAGCGCACTGTTGGCCTTCCACATGGAGAGTTCGGCCTTGAGCTGCTCGAGGTCGCGCAGGAAGAGGTCGGCGGCCATCCAGCGGCCCAGCAGCAGCACCTCCCGGGTGACCCGGGCGGTGACATTGGGGTTGCCGTCACGATCGCCGCCCATCCAGGAGGCGAAACGGATCGGCGCCGCATCCAGCGGCAGCCGCTCGCCGGCGGCCTCGAGCAGCAGGTTGTCGAGGTCGCGGTGGAAATCCGGCACCGCCTGCCACAGGGAGTTCTCGATCACTGCGAAGCCCCATTTGGCCTCGTCCACCGGGGTCGGCCGTTCGTGGCGAATCTCGTCGGTGTGCCAGGCCTGGCTGATCAGCTCCTCGAGCCGCCCCTGGGCGCGCACGCCGCGCTCCGGATAGTCGGTGGAGGACTCGATGGCGGTGAGGCAGTCGTCGATGGCGTCGTACTTCTGGATCAGGGTGCGCCGGATGACCTCGGTGGGGTGGGCAGTGAGCACCAGCTCGACGCGCATGCCGGCGAGGCTCTCGACCAGCTTGCGCGGCGAGTGGCCGGACTGGCGGGCGCGCTCGAGCAGCTCGGAGAGCACCGGCTGGGAGCCGGGCTTGTAGTCCTCGACCCGGCGGAAGCGCGCCCGGTAGTGCTGCTCGGCGATATTGGCCAGGTTGAGGAACTGGTTGAAGGCCCGGGTCACCGGCAGCAGGTCGCGGTCGGGCAGGCGGCGCAGGTACTCGATCAGTTCGCGACGGCTCTGCTGGTCCCCCTGGCGGCCATGCTTGGCGAAGCCTCGGATGGTCTCGATCTTGTCGACGAACCCCGTGCCGAGGTCGTCGGCGATGGTACGGCCCAGGCTGTCGCCCAGGATACGAACGTTGTCACGCAGTGATTCGTGCAGGTCGTGGCTCATGACCGGCGGTCTCCGGGGTTGTCGTTGCGTTGTGCTCGAGCGGTGCGGGGGGCCTCGCCTCTCTTGGCGGCCTGCCAGTGGTACTCCATGGCCTCGAGGCCGGCGTCCGGCAGCGCCACTCCCTCGGCGGCCAGGGCGGTTTCCACCTGGCGGAAGCGCCGCTCGAACTTGGCATTGGTGGCTCGCAGGCACTGCTCGGGATCGGCCTTGAGGCTGCGGGCCAGGTTGGTCACGGCAAACAGCAGGTCGCCGACTTCCTCGACGGCGTGGTCGCGGTCGCCCTCGGCCAGCGCCTGCTCGACCTCGTCGAGCTCCTCGCGGATCTTGGCCAGCACGCCGCGGGCATCCGGCCAGTCGAAGCCGACCCGCGCGGCGCGCCGGGAGAGCTTGGCGGCCCGGGACAGCGCCGGGAGGGTACGCGGGACATCATCCAATACCGAAGCCGCGGTGCTGTCTCGCACCGAATGACGCCCATCCGTCGAGCGTGCGCGCTCGGCACGCTCCTCGGCCTTGAGCGACTCCCAGCGGGAGTGCACCTGCTGCGTCTCTACCTCGGCGGCACTCACACCCTCGCGTCGCGAGGCCAGGGTGCCGTCGGGAAAGACATGGGGGTGGCGACGCAGCATCTTGGCGGTCAGGGCATGCACCACGTCGTGGAAGTCGAAGCGCCCCTCCTCGGCGCCGAACTGGGCGTAGTAGACCACCTGGAACAGCAGGTCGCCGAGTTCAGCGGGCAACTCGCCGTAGGCGCGTCGCTCGATGGCGTCGGCCACCTCGTAGGCCTCCTCCAGGGTATGGGGCACGATGGAGTCCCAGTCCTGCTTGAGGTCCCAGGGGCAACCGTCGCCGGGGTCGCGCAGCACCGCCATCAGCGTCAGCAGGTCATCGAGGTCGAAACGGGTCCCGCTCATGCCGATTTCCCCTTGCGCCTGCCCGGCGTGCCACCGCTGCGCAGCCGCCGCACCTCGATGACGTTGGGCAGTTGCTGGATGCGCGAGAAGAGCCGCCCCAGGGTCTCGAGGCCGTCGACCTCGACGGTGATCGTCATGCGGGCGATGCCGTCGTCGGTGTCGGTCCGGGTGTTGACCGAGAGCACATTGACCTTGTCATGACTGAGCACGCCGGTCACGTCACGCAGCAGGCCCGAGCGGTCCCAGGCCTGAATCTCGATCTCCACCGGATACTGGGTCCGGGCCCGCTCGCCCCACTCCACCTCGATGATGCGCTGGGGCTCGTCCATGCGCAGCTGCAGGATGTTGGGGCAATCCTGGCGGTGCACGGTGACGCCGCGTCCCTGGGTGATGAAGCCGACGATGGCCTCGCCCGGCACCGGATGGCAGCAGTTGGCCATGCTGGTCTTGAGGTTCCCCACGCCGAGCACGGTGATATCGGAGCCAGCCCCCTTGCCGGCGGCCTTGCGCGGCTTGGCCAGCAGCCGGTCGAGTTGCTCCTGGTCATCGCTCTCGCCGAACAGCTGCTGGGCCTGGTGCAGCACCTGGCCGATACGCAGGTCACCGGCCCCGAGCGCCGCGTACATGTCGTCCGGCGTGGTGTAGTTGACCTTGCGCGCCAGGGTCTCGAGGTCCATGCCCTCGACGTCGAGCCGCTTCATCTCACGCTCGAAGAGCGCCCGGCCCTCCTCGAGGTTCTGGTCGCGGGCCTGATGCTTGAACCAGGCCTGGATCTTGGCCCGCGCCCGGGAAGTGCGCACATAGCCGAGGCTGGGGTTGAGCCAGTCGCGGCTCGGCCCGCCCTTGCTGGCGGTGAGGATCTCCACCTGCTGGCCGGTCTTGAGCTTGTAGGTGAGCGGCACGATGCGGCCGTTGACCTTGGCCCCGCGGCAGCGATGGCCCACCTCGGTATGCACCCGGTAGGCGAAGTCGATGGGCGTGGCGATGCGTGGCAGGTCGATGACATGGCCATCCGGCGTGAAGACGTAGATGCGGTCCGGGGCCACGTCGCTGGAGAGCCCCTCGCGGATGTTGCCGAAGTCGCCGACCTCCTCCTGCCACTCGAGTACCTGGCGCAGCCAGGCGATCTTCTCCTCGTAGCTCGAGCTCTTGCCCCCGGTATCGTGGCCCTTGTAGCGCCAGTGGGCACAGACGCCGAGCTCGGCCTCGTCGTGCATGGCGAAGGTGCGGATCTGGATCTCCAGGACCTTGTTCTCGGGGCCCATCACCGCGGTGTGCAGCGACTGGTAGCCGTTCTTCTTGGGGTTGGCGATGTAGTCGTCGAACTCGTTGGGCACGTGGTGCCAGCGCGAATGCACCAACCCGAGCACGGTGTAGCAGTCGGCCACCTCGGGCACCAGGATGCGCACCGCGCGGATGTCGTTGACCTGGGAGAAGTCGATGCGCTTGCGCTTCATCTTGCGCCAGATCGAATAGATGTGCTTGGCCCGGCCATCGACGTCGTAGCGCGCGATGCCCTGGGCGTCGAGCATGCCCTTGAGGGTTTCCACCACGTCATGGATGTAGCGGTCGCGGTCGAGGCGCTTCTCGGCCAACTGCCGGGCGATGGCCTTGTAGTCGTCCTCGTGCAGGTAGCGGAAGGAGAGATCCTCCAGTTCCCACTTGAGCTGGCCGATGCCGAGGCGATGGGCCAGGGGAGCATAGATGTCGAACACCTCCCGGGCGACCTGCTGGCACTTCTCCCGGGGGGCATCCTTGACCTGGCGCAGCGCGCAGGTGCGCTCGGCGATCTTGATCAGGGCCACGCGCACGTCGTCGATCATGGTGACCAGCATCTTGCGCAGGTTGTCCTGCTGATCGTGCTGGCTCATGCCGTGACTGGGCAGCTGGGAAGTGCTGATGGCCGCCATCTGCAGCACGCCATCGATCAGTGCGGCGACCTCCTCGCCGAAGCGCTTGCCGATCGCCTCGAGGTCGATCAGCCCCTCGCGCACGGCGCGGTAGAGCACCGCCGCCTCCAGGGCGGCCTGGTCGAGCCGGAGCTCGCCGAGGATATCGGCCATCTCCAGGCCCATGCGAAAGCTCGAGCCGTTGGCCAGCCAGGTGCGGTGGGGCCGGTCGGACTCCGCCTCCAGTTGCTGGGCGAGCAGGCAGGCCTCGCGCATCTCCGCCGCGTCACGCAGCTTGACGTCCTCCTGCAGGCGCTCGACCCACTGGTCGACGTCGACCCGTCCGGTGGCGCTCAGGGGCTGGTCTTCACGGACTTTAACCATCGGGTGTGGCTCCTAGCGGCTGCCGTCCTGTCCGCGGGTGCTCGAACAGCAGCATGGATTCCAGGTGTGAGGTATGGGCAAACATGTCGGCCACCGCAAGGCGGGTGAGCCGGAAACCTCCATGCACGAGGCGTGCCGCATCCCGCGCCAGCGTCGCCGGATCGCAGGAGACATACAGAAGGCGCGGTACCGGCTGTTCGACGAGCGCGCGGCAGGCGACCTCGGCCCCGTCCCGGGGCGGGTCCAGCACCGCCACCTTGGGCAGGCCCCGGGCCAGCAGGTCGGCGACGGCCCCCACCCGGCTCAGGTCGGCCTGGCGGACCTCCACCTCGAGGGCGTTGTGCCGGGCGTTCCCGGCCAGCCGCTCGACCATTGCCGGATTGCCCTCCACCGCGGTGACCCGGGCCCCGGCGGCCGCCAGCGGCAGGCTGAAGTTGCCGACCCCGGCGAAGAGATCCAACAGTGCCAGGCCCTCGACATCGCCGAGCCAGGCCAGGGCGGTCTCGATCATCTGCCGGTTGACCCTGGCATTGGCCTGGAGGAAATCCCCGGGGGCGAAGCCCAGGACGAGCTCGCCCTCGGCCCCCGGTACCCGGCAGGTCAGCGTCGGCGCCGGGGTGAGCCAGTCGAGGGCCGGCGACTCCCGGCCCAGGCGGCGCGCCAGATGCAGCCCGTGCTGCCCGGCGAAGGTCAGCCAACGCTGCCTGTCCCCAGCGTGGTCGCGCAACTGCCGTACCACCAGGGTCACCCCCTGGTCGCTCTCGAGCAACTCCAGGTGCCCCACCTGTCGCGGCGCCTCGAGGCTTGCCACCAGAGCGTGCAGCGGGGGCAGCAGGGCGCTGAGCGACGGCACCAGGACGGTGCAGTCACCGATGTCCACCAGGCGGTGGCTGTGGCGGGCACGGAAGCCGAGGTGCACGCCCCCTTCGGCATCGACCTTGACCCCCAGTCGCGCGCGCCGGCGGTACCCCTCGCCGGCCCCGGCGAGCAGCTGCGGTGCCGGTGACGGCTCGATGCCCTGGCGAGCGAGCAGCTCCAGCAGCACCGCCACCTTGTGGCGACGCTGGGCGTCGAGGGCCAGGTGCTGGAGGTCGCAACCGCCGCAGCGGGCGAAATGGGCACAGGGCGGCGTCACCCGTTCGGGCGAGGCCTCGATCAGGGATCGCACGTGCCCCTCGTCGAACCGCTTGCGGGCGCGATGCACGGCCACCTCGAGCCGCTCGCCGGGCAGCGCCCCGTCGACGAAAAGCGTCTTGCCGACCGCGGTATGCGCCACGCCCCGGCCATCATGAGCCAGCCGCTCGATGATCACCGCCTCGTCACCGACCGCACGCGGCACGGTGGGGGCAGCCGGTGGCGCCTGGCGTCCCTGCAGGCCGGAAACGCCGGAGCGCGCCCGCGCCGGGCGTCGCTTGCCCAGTCTCGCCATCTCAGAGCTCCGGGGCGAACAGGCCGGTGGAGAGGTAGCGGTCTCCCCGGTCGCAGACGATGAACACGATCACGGCATTCTCGACCTCCGCGGCGATTCGCAGGGCACCGGCCAGGGCGCCACCCGACGAGACGCCGGCGAGAATGCCCTCCTCCCGGGCCAGGCGACGCATGTGCTCCTCGGCTTCGTACTGGCCGATGTCGAGCACCCGATCGACCCGGCTGGCGTCGAAGATACTCGGCAGATACTCCGCCGGCCAGCGGCGGATGCCGGCGATACTGGCGCCATCCTCGGGCTGCAGGCCGACGATCTGCACCTCTCGGCTCTGCTCCTTGAGATACTTCGACACGCCCATGATGGTGCCGGTGGTGCCCATGGAACTGACGAAGTGGCTGATGGTGCCGCCGGTCTGCTCCCAGAGCTCCGGGCCCGTGCCGCGATAGTGCGCCAGGGGGTTGTCGGGGTTGGCGAACTGGTTCAGCGGCTTGCCATCGCCCCGGGCGATCATGGTCTCGGCGAGGTCGCGGGCCGCCTCCATGCCCCCCTCCTTGCTGACGGAGATCAGCGTCGCGCCGAACGCCGCCATGGCCTGCTTGCGCTCGCTGGAGGCACTCTCGGGCATGATCAGCACCATCCGGTAGCCCTTGATGGCGGCAGCCATGGCCAGGGCGATGCCCGTGTTGCCGGACGTGGCTTCGACGAGGGTGTCACCGGGGGCGATCTCGCCGCGCGCCTCGGCCTGCTCGAGCATGGAGAGCGCCGGCCGGTCCTTCACCGAGCCGGCCGGATTGTTGCCCTCGAGCTTTGCCAGCAGGGTATTGTTGCGGCCGGCGGTGATGCGCTTGAGGCGGACCAGCGGCGTAGCACCGACGACATCCTCGATGGTAGGAAAATGCATGCAACCTTCCTTGTGGAAACGTCTTTTCGGCATTATATCCGGGCCGCCCCGGAGTGGACAGGCATCCTCGTCCCCTGTGTCATACTGTTCTGGAATCAATGCCGAAGAGCCCACCGATGACGCTCAAGAACCGACTGTTCGTGCTGTTGCTGGGCCTGCCGCTGCTGCTCCTCGCCGGCCTCGCCGGCATCGCCCTCCACCTGGAGTCCGAGCACTACCGGCAGGTCCTGCACGAGCGTATCACCACTGCCGTCGACCTGCTCGCTCCGGAGCTGAGCAGCGCCCTGTCCACGGGGGATCGCCCGGCCCTGGAGGCCCTCGCCGGGCGCCTGCTCGATCTGGAGGAGATCCGCGCGGTGGGCATCCGGGATGCCACGGGAACACCACGGCTCGAGCTCGGACGGCTGCGCGAGGCCTCCCTTCCCACCGGCGAGGGAGGCGTCCGCCTGGATACCGACGGCCGCCTGTGGCGTCTGCAGGCCCCGCTCTCCGCCGGACCGGCGGATCACCCCGCCCCGGCCTGGCTGGAGCTCGATATCGATGCCATGCCCCTGGTGCTGAACCATTACCGGCGCCTGGCCAGTGCCGGGCTGGGCCTGCTGGTGACCGGGCTGTTGCTGTGGCTGATCGCCTATACCACCAGTCGCCGCCTGATCGCCCCGGTGCAGGCCGCGGACCAGGCCCTGGCACGCCTGGCCAGCGGCGACAACCCGCCGCCCCTCACCTTCTCCTCCCCCCCGGAGCTGGCCGGACTGGCAGCGCGCGTCAATGCCCTCTCCGCCCACCTCGACCACGCCCGGGATGAGGTCCAGCGCCAGATCGAGCAGACCACCGCCGAGCTGCAGGAGTCGATGGAGACCATCGAGGTCCAGAACATCGAGCTCGACATGGCCCACCGCCGGGCGCTGGAGGCGAACCGCATCAAGTCGGAGTTCCTCGCCAACATGAGCCACGAGATCCGCACCCCGCTCAACGGCATCATCGGCTTCTGCCGCTTGCTCGGGCGCTCGCGGCTCGAGCCGCGCCAGCGCGAGTGGCTCGACCATGTCCATCGTGCCTGCGACAACCTGCTGATGCTGGTCAACGATGTGCTCGACTTCTCCAAGATCGAGGCGGGCCGGCTCGAACTCGAGCATGTCCCGCTGGACATGGTGACGCTGGTGGACGAGGTACTCGCGCTGCAGGCCCCCCAGGCCCATCTGAAGGACCTGCAACTGCTCGGGCTGGTCTACGACGATGTGCCCGTCGCCCTGACCGGCGACCCGCTACGCATTCGCCAGGTGCTGACCAACCTGGTCAACAACGCCATCAAGTTCACCGAACGGGGCGAGATCACCGTGCGAGTGATGGTGGAACAGGCCGAGACCGGCCGGGTGACCCTCAGGGTCAGCGTCAGCGATACCGGTATCGGCCTCTCCCCCGAGAACTGCCAGCGGCTCTTCCAGGCCTTCCGCCAGGCCGATCCGAGCCACTCCCGGGAGTTCGGCGGCACCGGCCTGGGGTTGACCATCTGTCGGCAGCTGGTGGAGCAGATGGGTGGCGAGATCGGCGTGGAGAGTGCCCCCGGCAAGGGCTCGACCTTCGCCTTCACTCTGCCGCTGGAAGGTGACGAGGAGCGCGAGCGCCCTCCAGAGCTGCAGCTGGCCGGCGAGACCGTGCTGCTCGACGAGCCGCACCCCGCCACCCGGCGGGCGCTGCATCACCTGCTCACCCGCTGGGGAGCCAGGGTGGTCGATGCCGGGCAGCGGCCGGCCCCGGCGAGCTCGCCCGCGCTGCTGGTGGCGGGCATTCCCGACCAGGCCCTCGACGCCACCGGGATCGCGACCTGGCAGCGCCGGCTCGACGCCATCACCTGTCCCGCCCTGCTGCTGGTCAACACCAGCCCTCTGGATCTGCCGCTGCTGGCACCGCCCCAGGGCGGCGAGGTGCTGAGCAAGCCGCTCTCCCGGGTCGCCCTGGTGGAGGCGGTACAACGCCAGCTCGGCGGGCAGCAGCCGGCCACGCTGCCCACCCCCGAGGACGAGAGCGAGGCGGGGCCGCTGCGCCTGCTGGTCGTGGATGACACCGAGTCCAACCGGCTGCTGCTGCGGGAACTGATCCGGCGCCCGGGGCTCGAGGTGGACCTGGCAGCGAGTGGCGAAGAGGCCCTGGCCATGGCCCAGGAACGGCACTACGCCCTGGTATTGATGGACATCCGCATGCCGGGCATGGACGGCATCGAGACCACCCGGGCGCTGCGCCGGCTACAGGGGGCCTGGAGCCATCGGCCCATCATCGCGGTCACCGCCCATGTGCTGGAGGACGAGCGCCAGCGGCTGCTGGCCAGCGGCCTCGATGATGTCCTGATCAAGCCGCTGGATACCCACGGCCTGACGGAACTGCTGCAGCACCATCTGGACTTGCCCACCCTGCCGCCCCTGGAAACCGGCGACACGCCCGTCGAGCGGGCGGAAGAAGACGGGGAGCTGGCGGTCGTCGACCTGACCCTCGGCACGCGCCTCGCCGGGGGACGCGAGCCCCTCGCCAGGGAGCTGCTGGCACGCCTGGCAGACTCGCTGCCGGAGAGCAAGACGGCAATTCGCGAGGCGCTCGAACGGGAGGACGACGAAGCCCTGCTCGACGCCATTCACGCCCTCAACGGCGCCTGCCGCTACTGCGGGGCGCCGCGTCTGGCCCTGATCGCCGAGACCCTGGAGACACGCCTTCGCTCACGCGGGCGCGAGGGCGTCACCCCGTTGCTCGATGACCTCTTCGCCGCCATGGCGGGGCTGCGCGACTGGCAGACGGCTCAGCCCTCGAGCACGACGAAGGCCACCGCCAGTTCCGCTTCATCGGTCAATGACAGGTGAATGGAGCGCACGCCGGCGACCCCGGCCAGCTCGTGCGCCTTGCCGTCCAGGACCAGTGAGGGCCGCCCCAGGGCGTCGTTGACCACCTGGATCTCGGTCCAGCGCATGCCACGCCGCAGCCCGGTGCCCAGCGCCTTGACGAAGGCCTCCTTGGCGGCGAACCGCTTGGCCAGGAAGGCCGCCGGCAGGCCGTGGCCGTGGAAACGCTCCAGTTCCTCCTCCCCCAGCAGGCGCTGGGCGAAGCGCGGGCCGAGGCGGACCATCGCCCGATCGAAGCGCTCGATTCGCGCGATATCGGTGCCGATCCCGATGATCATCGGCAGCAGCCACCCGCCTCGCCATCCCCGTGATCATGCTCGTCAAGCGCCGCCAGCAGGCCGGCTTCCTGGCCGGCGATCATCAGCCGCTTCATCTCCCCCACCGCCTCCTTGAGGCCGACGAACAGAGCCCGGGCGATGATGGCATGGCCGATATTGAGCTCGTGGATGCCGGGGATCGCCGCGATGGCCTCGACATTGTGGTAGTGCAGGCCATGACCGGCGTTGACGACCAGCCCCAGCTCGCCGGCCATTTCCGCGGCCGCCGAGAGCCGTGCATGCTCGCCGCGGGCGCGCTCCCCCGAGGCCTCGGCATAGGCCCCGGTATGCAGCTCGATCACCGGCGCACCGGCCTTGGCGGCGGCCTCGATCTGCTCCGGTTCCGGATCGATGAATAGCGACACCTCGCAGCCGGCGTCGGCGAGGCGCCGGCAGGCGGCGGCAACACCGTCGAAGCCGCCGACCACGTCGAGCCCCCCCTCGGTGGTCAGCTCCTCGCGCTTCTCCGGCACCAGGCAGACATGCGCCGGGCGCACCGCCTCGGCAAGGCGAAGCATCTCGTCGGTGACCGCCATCTCCAGGTTCATGCGCGTATTGAGCACCTCCGCCAGCAGGCGCACGTCGCGCTCCTGGATATGGCGACGGTCCTCGCGCAGGTGGACGGTGATGCCGTCGGCGCCCGCCTCCTCGGCGAGCAGCGCGGCCTGGACCGGGTCCGGATAGCGGGTGCCCCGCGCCTGGCGCAGGGTGGCGATATGGTCGATGTTGACGCCGAGCAGAATGCGTGGGGGATGCATGAGACTCTCCTTGGGTAAGCCGTAAGCCACGATGCTGCCATCCAGCTCGCTAATAGCAAGGGTTTTTCTTATAGCTTACAGCTTAAAGCTCCCTGCGTAGCCGGGCGAGCTTAAAGCTCCCGGACGGAGTCCTGACGAGCCCGGCGCTTTTCGGCAAGCTGGCGCATCAGTTCCCGTGAGCGCAGCGGGCGGGCACCGAGCAGTGGCGCTAGTGCCGCCCGGGTCACCGCCTTGGCAGGGCCGGCGAGCCCCGGCTCGCCCCAGTCGCCGGCGGCCAGCAGGCGCAGGGTACGGCCATCGATGCCCGGTTCGCCGGGGACGAAGGCTCGCGAGGCGATATCGAAGCGGTAACGGCGCTGGGGGTCCAGGCCGCGGCCATCGGGTTCGGCGAACCGCGGGGCGGCGTCCAGCGCCTCGAGCAGCGAGAGCTCCAGCCGACGCAGCGCCGCCGCACGTCCTTCCGGGCGTGGCAGCGCCTCGAGCAGGGCGGTATAGAAGGCGAACACCTCGGCTACCGGAAACTCCACCGGCAGCACCCGGGCCAGCAGCTCGTTGGCGTAGAGGCCGCAGAGCAGCCCCTCGCCGGCCAGCAGGGCCGCCGCGCCGTGGCTCTCCATCAGGCGCAAGCGCTTGAGTTCGCCCTCGCCGACCCAGGTGACGTGCAGCGGGGCGAAGGGCTGCAGCCGCGAGCGCGACCGGCTTCCCGGACGCTGCACCCCCTGGGCCACCGCCCGCACCCGGCCGTGCTCGAGGGTCAGCAGCTCGACCAGGGCACTGGTCTCGCGGTAGGGGCGCTTGTGCAGAAGGAAGGCCGGCTGGGGATTCATGGCGGTAGAGGTCCATCCAGGGGGTCAGACTCAATGCGTCCCGGGGACATGGCCGATGAATCAGCCGGTCGGGGATAGCCCGCAGGTTGGTTACCGACGCCGGGAGGCCCTTTGGGGTCAGACCCCGGCGGTATCGAATCGGCTCGTCGAGTGCCCTATGACAGGCCTGGCAACTTTGCCGGGGTCTGACCCCAAAGGAGCGGTCTCGACGACTTTACCGCTGCACGCTCTTCAGGGCCAACCGACAACGTCAGTCCAGGTTGTAGCCCAGGCTCTTCAGCGCCCGTTCATCGTCGGACCAGCCGCGCTTGACCTTGACCCAGAGATTGAGCATCACCTTGGCGCCGAGCGCACGCTCCATGTCGAGGCGCGCCTCGCGACCGATGCTCTTGATACGCTCGCCGTTCTCGCCGATGAGGATCTTCTTCTGCCCGGGCCGCTCGACCAGAATCAGGGCGCTGATATGCACCACCCTGCCCTCGTCACGGAACTCCTCGATCTCCACGGTCATCTGGTAGGGCAGCTCGTCGCCGAGCTGGCGCATCACCTTCTCGCGCACCAGCTCGGCGACCAGGAAGCGCTGGCTCCTGTCGGTGACCTGGTCCTCGGGGAAGTAGTGGATGCTCTCGGGCAGATGCCCGGCGACCTCGAGCTCCAGCTCCGGCACGTTGGTGCCGTGCTTGGCCGAGATCGGCACGATCGCGGCGAACTCGCGCCGGGCACCGACCTCTTCCAGCCAGGGCAGCAGGCTGGTCTTGTCCTGCAACCGGTCGACCTTGTTGACCGCCAGGATCACCGGAGCCTCGACGTGCTCGAGGCGCTGGAGCACGACCTGATCCTCATCGGACCAGCGGGTGCGGTCGATGATGAACACCACGCAATCGACGTCGCGCAGGGCCTGGGTCGCCGCCTGGTTCATGAAGCGATTGATCGCCTTGTTGCGATCCTTCGCCATGATGTGGATGCCCGGGGTGTCGACGTAGATGAACTGGGCCTCGCCCTCGGTCTTGATGCCCATCACCTGATGACGGGTGGTCTGGGGACGCCGCGAGGTGATCGAGATCTTCTGGCCGAGGATGCGGTTCATCAGCGTGGACTTGCCGACATTGGGGCGACCGACGATGGCCACGAAGCCGCAGGTCTGGGTCATGAGCGGACTCCTCTGGGCTCGAGCCGTTCCAGGGCCTTCTCGGCGGCCTGCTGTTCGGCATGGCGACGGCTGGCGCCGACCCCCGTAGTGTGCTCGTCGAGCACCTCGATATGGCACTCCACGGTGAAGGTCTGGGCATGGGCCTCGCCCTCCACCGAGACCACCTCGTAGCGCGGCAGCGGCGACTGTCGCGACTGGAGAAACTCCTGCAACCGGGTCTTGGGATCCTTCTGGGTGTCCTGCAGGCTGATGGCCTCGAGCCGCTCGGCGTACCAGGAGAGCACCCTGGCTCGAGCGACGTCCATGCCGGCGTCCAGGTAGATGGCGCCGATCACCGCCTCGACCGCGTCGGCGAGGATCGACTCGCGACGGTGGCCGCCGCTCTTCATCTCGCCGGACCCCAGGCGCAGGTGCTCGCCGAAGCCCATCTCCCGGGCCAGCTCGGCCAGGGTCTGGCCCTTGACCAGCCGGGCGCGCAGCCGCGACAGCTGGCCCTCGCGGGCCTCGGGAAAGCGCTGGAAGAGCGCCTCGGCGATCACGAAGTTGACGATCGAATCGCCGAGAAACTCGAGACGTTCGTTGTTCTGGCCGCCGAAGCTGCGGTGCGTCATGGCCAGCTCCAGCAGGGCGGCATCGCCGAAGGAGTGACCGAGGCGTCGGCTGAAGGCGTTGAGGGAGTTGCTCACGAAGCTCCTGAATGATCGATGTCGGGGCTGAAAGGTTCGGGAAACGGGCCGGGCCCGGCACGAAGGAACACCGTGCTCAGGCCAGGTCTAGCGGATGCGGCGAACGCTGGTGAAGCTGGGCAGACCACCGTCCCAGTGCATCCACACGGCGAAGGCGCGGCCGACGATGTTCTCCTCCGGCACGAAGCCCCAGTAGCGGCTGTCGTTGGAGTGGTCGCGATTGTCGCCCATGGTGAAGTAGTGGCCCTCGGGGACCACCAGCTCGCGCATCTGCGGGCCCGGATCTCGAGGGTTATTGTAGATACGGTGGGCCAGCTCGCCCAGCCGCTCCTCGAGCAGCAGCTCGCCGGGCGCCTCGGTCCCCGCCTCCGCCAGCAGCCGCTTGGAGACCGGCTCGCCATTGACATAGAGCTGCTTGCCTTCGTAGCGCACCCGGTCACCCGGCAGCCCCACCACCCGCTTGATGAAGTTCACCGAGGGTTCGTCGGGGAAGCGGAACACCATGACGTCGCCGCGCTCGGGCTCGTCGAGTTCGAGAATGCGGGTATGGGTCACCGGCAGCCGCAAGCCATAGGTAAACTTGTTGACCAGGATGAAATCCCCCACCTCCAGGGTCGGGCGCATGGAGCCCGAGGGGATCTGGAAGGGTTCCACCACGAAGCTGCGCAGCAGCAGCACCACCAGCAGCACCGGAAAGAACGACCGGGAGTAGTCGACCGGCCACGGCTCCTTGAGCGCCTTCTCGCGGGCACGCTCGCCGAGCCCCTCGGTGGTACCCGCCTCGGCGTTCACCAGTCGCTGCCGGCGCGCCGGCCGCCACCAGACCAGATCCAGCAGCCAGATCAGGCCGGTGACGGCAACCGCCACCACCAGCAGTAGAGAGAAGTCCATGCGGTCATCCGTTCCTAGTCATTTACCTTGAGCACGGCGAGGAAGGCATCCTGGGGAATCTCGACCCGGCCGACCTGCTTCATGCGTTTCTTGCCCGCCTTCTGTTTCTCGAGCAGCTTCTTCTTGCGGGTGACGTCGCCGCCATAGCACTTGGCCGTCACGTTCTTGCGCAGCGCCTTGACGGTGGAGCGGGCCACGACCTGACCGCCGATGGCGGCCTGGATGGCCACATCGAACATCTGACGCGGAATCAGCTCCTTCATCTTCTCGACCAGCAGCCGCCCGCGGCCATGGGCATGATCGCGGTGGATGATCACCGCCAGGGCATCGACCTTGTCGCCGTTGATCAGCACGTCCAGGCGTACCAGCTTGGCCGCCTGGAAACGCTCGAAGTTGTACTCCAGGGAGGCGTAGCCCTTGGAGATGGACTTCAGGCGGTCGAAGAAGTCCATCACTACCTCGCTCATCGGCAGTTCGTAGGTGAGCTGGATCTGGCTGCCGAGGAACTGCATGTCGAGCTGGGTGCCACGGCGCTGTTCGCACTCGGTGATGACATTGCCGACGAAGTCCTGGGGCACCAGGATGCTGGCCCGCACGATGGGCTCGCGCATCTCCTCGACGTCGGCCATGTCCGGCAGCTTGGAGGGGTTGGCGACGTACCTCACCTCGTCGTTCTTCATGGCCAGTTCGTAGACCACGGTGGGCGCGGTGGTGAGCAGGTCCAGGTCGTACTCGCGCTCGAGGCGCTCCTGGACGATCTCCATGTGCAGGGTACCGAGGAAGCCGACCCGGAAGCCGAAGCCCAGGGCGTCGGAGTTCTCCGGCTCGTAGGCCAGCGAGGCGTCGTTGAGCGCCAGCTTCTCCAGGGCGTCGCGGAAGTCCTCGTAGTCGTCGGCACTGACCGGGAACATGCCGGCGTAGACCTGCGGCTTGACCTTCTGGAAGCCGGGCAGGCGCGCCACGTCCGGCGTCTTGGCATGGGTGATGGTATCGCCCACCGGGGCGCCCTGGATGTCCTTGATGCCGGCGACGATGAAGCCCACCTCGCCGGCCCGCAGGATGCCGGTCTCGCGGCGCAACGGGGTGAAGATACCCACCTCGTTGGCCAGCCAATCCCGCCCGGTGGACTTGAGGCGGATCTTCTCGCCCTTCTTCAGGGTGCCGTCGAACAGCCGGACCAGCGACACTACCCCCAGGTAGTTGTCGAACCAGGAGTCGATGATCAACGCCTGCAAGGGAGCGCCCGGATCGCCCTTGGGCGGCGGGATGTCGCGCACCAGGCGCTCGAGCAGCGCGTCGATGCCCAGGCCGCTCTTGGCCGAGACCCGGCAGGCATCGGTGGCATCGAGGCCGATGATCTCCTCGATCTCGTGGGCAACCTTGTCCGGGTCGGCCTGGGGCAGGTCCATCTTGTTGAGCACCGGCAGCACCTCGAGCCCCTGCTCGATGGCGGTGTAGCAGTTGGCCACCGACTGCGCCTCGACGCCCTGGCCGGCATCCACCACCAGCAGTGCCCCTTCGCAGGCATAGAGCGAACGGGAGACCTCGTAGGAGAAGTCGACATGCCCGGGGGTGTCGATGAAGTTGAGCTGGTAGGTGTTGCCGTCCTGCGCGTGATAGTCCAGCGTCACCGACTGGGCCTTGATGGTGATGCCGCGCTCGCGCTCGAGGTCCATGGAGTCGAGCACCTGCTCCTTGAGCTCGCGCTCGCTCAGGCCACCGCAGGTCTGGATCAGGCGGTCGGCCAGGGTCGACTTGCCGTGGTCGATATGGGCGATGATCGAGAAGTTGCGAATATGCTTGAGCTGATCGGAGGGGGTGTCGTGAGACATCGAGTCGCTTCTGCCTGGTTGGTTCGGGCCACGGCCGGGCGTCGTGACGCTGGCATGCGGGCAAGAGAGTGGGCGCTATTGTAGCGGGATGCGACTGACAGGAACAGCAACCCGACGGTCTGTGCCGTCGGGTTGCCGTTTCAGGAGAGCCTGCCGACGGGGGTATCAGTCATCGGCGAGGCGCAGGGCGACGAACAGCGAACGCCCGTCGCGATAGAGGCGCACCGGCACGGCACGGTCGGAGGGCAGCGAGGCCACCACCTCGACCAGCTGGTCGGCGCTCTCCACGGCCTGGTGGTCGATGCTGACCAGCACGTCCCCCGGCCGGATGCCGGCGGCGGCGGCGGCGCCTCTCGGGTCGAGATCACGAACCAGCACGCCACCCTCGATACCGAGCCGCTCACGCTGGTCGGCGTCGAGTTCGCTGACGGCCAGGCCCAGCCGGGCCTGACGGCCGCTCTGCTCGGCCCTGGCCATCTCGCGGCCCTCGGCATCCGGCCAGTCGCCCACGGTCACCGTCTCGCGACGCCGCTCGCCGTCACGCAGCAGCACCAGCTCCACCTCGCTGCCGGGGCTCGTCCGGCCGATCAGCCGCGGCAGGGTGCTGGAGCGGTCGACCTCGTCGCCGTCCACCTCGAGGATGACATCGCCGGCCCGCAGGCCGCCGCGGGCCGCGGGGCCTTCCGGGTCCAGGTCGGCGATCAGCGCCCCGCTGGGGCCATCCATGCCGAAGGACTCGGCCAGATCGCGGGAGACCGGCTGGATCATCACCCCGAGCCAACCACGGCTGACGCGGCCGTCGTCGCGCAGCTGGTCGGCCACGTCCATGGCCACGTTGATGGGGATGGCGAAGGAGAGCCCCATGAAACCGCCGCTGCGGGTGAAGATCTGGGAGTTGATCCCCACCACTTCACCATCGAGGTTGAACAGCGGACCACCGGAGTTGCCCGGGTTGATCGCCACATCGGTCTGGATGAAGGGCACATAGGCGTCCCGCGGGAGGGTTCGGTTGATGGCGCTGATGATACCGGCCGTGACCGAGTGATCGAAGCCGAAGGGCGAACCGATCGCGGCCACCCATTCACCGACCCTGAGGCCATCGGAATCGCCCAGGGCCAGGGTCGACAGGTCGTCGGCATCCACCTTGAGCAGCGCCACGTCGGTGCGCTCATCGGCCCCGATCAGCTCGGCGGCAAGCTCCCGACGGTCGTTGAGGCGCACCAGGATCTCGTCGGCCCCCTGGACCACATGGGCATTGGTCAGGATGTAACCATCCTCGCTGATGACAAAGCCGGAGCCCAGCGACTGACGCTCCTGGGGGCGCCCCTGGCCGCCGCCTCCCGGCGGCATCGGGAAGCGATCACCGAAGAAGTGACGAAAGATCTCCGGTATCTCCTGGCCACCGAACCCCCCGAAGGGGTCGTCACGGCTCCGCTCTACCCGGGAGGTGGAGATGTTGACCACCCCCGGGGCCGCCTGCTCCACCAGCTCGGTGAAGTCCGGCAGTTCGCGTGCCATGGCCGACTGCCAGGCCAGCAGGGTCGCGGCCAGCAGCATCCACAGGGAAAGGTGTCGAGTCATGCGCTTCATGGAGTGCTCCTGCGAACGATCAAGGGGAAATGCTCGTGGGTTCGGCGACTGCCGACTCAGGCCGACGCTGCGAACCCGACCGGCCGTCGCGGACGACAGGGGTCGTCGTATCGTCGAAGATGGCGGCGCCTCGGCGCGAAACCAAGCCCCGGTACCCGCCGGGCAACGGGTCGCCCCGACTCGCCGCGACCGATGGGATCTGCCAGGGGGGGGGCAGGGTCATGGCCCGCCCTCCGCGGCGTCACCGTCGTGGATCACCGACGACACGGCGGCGTCCTCGTCACGCCACTCCAGGGTATCGGCCACGCGTAGCAGCACGCGAGGTGGCAGCTCGCCCATCACCACCACCTGCATCGGGCGCCCACCCAGCTCGCGATGACGCACGGCAGCATGGGAGACACCGAGGCGGTGCATGCCCGGGGCCAGCAGATCGGCCCCCTCGATGGGTTCGACGAAAAGGCTGAGGGTAGAGAGGCCGTCACTGTAGAGTCGATGCTTGACCGCGTCGCCGTGCTGCGAGCTGCGGGTATCCACCGGTTGGGGCACGAAGCCCTCGGGCAGCCAACCGATGACCCAGGGGTCGTCCGGCGCCTCGCGGTATCGATCGAGGACGACATGTCCTTCATGGAGGCGTGGCCGGTCGAGCTCGGTGAACTGGAAGGTCTCGATCACTCGCCCCGCCTCGTCCAGCAGCATCTGCTTGAGCGGCAGGGCCGTGGCCGCGTCGAGCCAGAGACGATGACCGAAGCGCAGGCTGTCGAGGGGTTCGATATCCAGGCGCACGGTGCGACGGCTGGCGATGCGCCCCTCGCCGCCCAGTTGCAGACGATAGTAACCGTCGAGGTGGGCGGCGATCCCGGCCGGCGAGGCCGGCACCTCCCCGCCCTTTTCGGCCCAGCTCAGGCGGCCGATTCGCCCCCGACGCTCGAAGACCACCGGCGGGCCATCGAGGAAGCTGGCCGCCTCGCGCTCGACTCCGTCCTCGACGTGATGGGAAAGGGCCAGGGTCCTGATGCCGTCATAACCGATCCGTACGGCACGCGCCTGGAAGACGTAGCAGTGACTGGCCCACAGGCTGCGCTCGAACCAGTCGAGAGCAGATTCGGGAGGTGCCCGGTCGGCCAGCTCACGACAATCGAAGCGTTCGCCGGCCTCGCTGTCGGCCGCCAGGGCCGGGGCATCGACGGTCATCACCAACCCGCCCCCGGCGAGCAGCGCCGCTGCCAGCCACCGGCGCGTCGCCCACTTGCGAACGAGTAGAGAGCCAGCTCGCATCAGCACCGTCCCGGCATCAGCGCGTTCCCAGCGACTCGCTGCCCGAGGCGCGCAGCAGCGGCATCCAGGCGTCACCGCTGCGATAGGCGGAGCCTTCGGCGTGGCGGTCGAGATAGGACTGCAGCAGGCGTGCCTGCTCCTCGTCGGACCTCAACGACTGGCGGGGACTGGGCGCCATGAACATGGGCGACTGGCCCCCGGTCCCGACGGTCATCAGCCCCTGGCCACCGCCGGAAGCCCCCATGGGCGCCTGGAACAGTGGCAGGTCGACCAGCGACGGACGGGCCGAATTGCCGGCGCCGCCTTCGGTCGTGGCCAGCGACGCCGGTGCCGGCTGACTGTCGGGGCCCGACGCCAGGCCAGGTTCGCTGCCGCCACCACCGCCCTGGTAGAACTGCACGCCGCTGATCACCATCAGCGACACGGCAGCGGCGATGCCGGCACTGCGAGCAAACGGTAGTGAGCGGCGGGTCGACGGCACCTCGGGCTCGAGGTGTGGCGCCCGCTCGTCCTGGAGTCGCGCCATGACGCCGGCGGAAAGATCGGTGGCGAGATCGACGCCCGGCTCACGTCGCATCAGGCTGCGCATAAGGTGGTAGCGTCGCCAGGCGTCGGCGGCATCAGGGGAGTCATCCAACGACTTCAGCACCCGGCGCAACTCGAGCTCATCACCTTCGTTGTCCATCAGGGCAGAAAGCGATTCCCGTGCGTTCTGACTCATTCTTCACACCCTCGCACTCGCAAGGCACCCTGCCTCGCATCCATTGACAGCCTGGAAGGTCGGCATTCGAGGCCACGGCCCGGCGATGCCGACATGTTAGAACCCGCTGGTGGCGGGTCGGTCACTGCTTCTGACGCCGCAAGCGCCGGACAGTTCAGCAAAATGTCAAAAACCTTGTCGACCACCTCATTCCGGGATCGGCTCGCGGTTGCGCGACGTGGTCACCAGCGGCTGGATGTGCTGATCCACCGCCTCCCGGGCACGGAAGATCCGCGAGCGCACCGTACCCACCGGACACTGCATGATCTGGGCGATGTCCTCGTAGGAGA
Organism: Halomonas flagellata; assembly: GCF_022487945.1. Taxonomy (NCBI): domain Bacteria; kingdom Pseudomonadati; phylum Pseudomonadota; class Gammaproteobacteria; order Oceanospirillales; family Halomonadaceae; genus Halomonas; species Halomonas flagellata. The sequence continues at coordinate 259,923 of NZ_JAKVPY010000001.1, read as the reverse complement.
GGCCATCGAGTTCACGCAGGGTGATGGCGGTGCGCAGGTCGTCGGGCAGATTCTCGATCGCCTCGAAGACCGCGGCCTCGAGCTGGTCCCGGGCGATCGCCGCCTCCGGCGACTCGATGTCGGCCAGGCGACCGCTGTGGTCGACGATCTCGGCGTCGACGATATCGAGATCGCTGCCCGGGGGACGACGCCCCTTGGAGACCAGGTAGTTCTTGGCGGTGTTGATGGCGATCCGGTACATCCAGGTGTAGAAGGCGCTTTCGGCGCGGAACTTGCCCAGCGCCCGATAGGCCTTGATGAAGGCCTCCTGGGCCACGTCCTGGACCTCGGCGTGGTCGTGCACGTAGCGGCCGATCAACCCGATGATCTTATGCTGGTACTTCCTCACCAGCAGGTCGAAGGCACGGGTGTCACCCTGCTGGGCGCGCTCGACGAGTTGTTGATCGGTCTCCCGGGTGCCCATTCACGCCCTCCCCGGCCGAGGGAAGCATGACGGGATGCCGATGAGTCGCCGCGAACGGACTGGTAAAGCATGCATAGTGTCAACCTGAAGCCCTGGGGCAGCTGGGAGTTGAAGGCCGGAGCCGAAGTGGCATAAGTGTTCCCGTTTCTGGCGCGTGCATCAAGCCGAATACCATGCCGGCGATGCCCGCGCTGGGACACGCCGGCGCCCCGACGGTTCCCCGGCGCGATTGATTTTTGCCATGCTCACGGGCGATAGTAGGACCCACTATTGTTATTCGCCATCAGCGCAGACACGACACAGGTAGCACAATGTCCGAGCAGCAGGTCAACAACCTCAACGTCCTGGCCCAGGACGTCCTGATCTCCCCCGAGGCCCTGAAGAACGAGATTCCGCTCACCGAGACCGCCGAACGCACGGTGATCGAGGGTCGCGAGACGATCCAGCGCATCCTCGAGGGCCACGATCCCCGCCTGCTGGTGGTGGTGGGCCCTTGCTCCATCCACGACGTCGATGCCGCCCTGGATTATGCCCGTCGCTTGCGTCGACTGGCCGATGAGGTGAAGGATAGCCTCTATATCGTGATGCGCGTCTACTTCGAGAAACCGCGCACCACCGTGGGCTGGAAGGGGCTGATCAACGACCCGCATCTCAATGACTCCTTCGAGATCGAGGAAGGCCTGCATATCGCCCGCCGGCTGCTGGTGGAGCTGGCCGAGATGGGCCTGCCGCTGGCCACCGAGGCGCTGGACCCGATCTCGCCCCAGTACCTGCAGGACTGCATCAGCTGGTCGGCGATCGGCGCCCGTACCACCGAGTCCCAGACCCACCGCGAGATGGCCTCGGGCCTCTCCTGTCCGGTGGGCTTCAAGAACGGCACCGACGGCAGCCTCGACGTGGCCGTCAACGCCCTGCAGTCGGTGGCGCACCCGCACAACTTCCTCGGCATCGACCAGGCCGGCCAGGTGGCGATCATCCGCACCCGCGGCAACGCCTACGGCCATGTGGTGCTGCGCGGCGGCAACGGCAAGCCCAACTACGACAGCGTCAGCGTGGCGCTGGCCGAGCAGGAACTCAAGAAGGCCGGGGTCATGCCCAACATCATGATCGACTGCTCCCACGCCAACTCCAACAAGGACCCGGCTCTGCAGCCGCTGGTACTGGAGAACGTCACCAACCAGATCCTCGAGGGCAACCGCTCGATCATCGGCCTGATGGTGGAATCCAACATCGGCTGGGGCAACCAGAAGATCCCCGAGGACCGCAGCCAGCTCCAGTACGGGGTCTCCATCACCGACGCCTGCATCGACTGGGACACCACCGTCGAGTCCTTCAAGCGCATGAACCAGAAGCTGGCACCGGTGCTGGCCGAGCGCCGCCAGGCCGCCTGACCCCCGTCTCTCGCGAACCGCACGGCCACGGACCCGCCTCAAGGCGGGTCCGTTCGTTGCGGGACGCACCGCGTGGCCGGTCCGGGCGCCCTTCCCTCACGCCTTACCTCTGCCCTCTCACACCTCACGGACCCCGTCGATCTCGCGCACGAAGGGCGGCAGCGCATCGAGCAGCGCCCGGCCGTAGCGGCGGGTCAGTACCCGGCGGTCGAGCAGGGTGATGCGCCCTGCATCGGCCTCCTTGCGGATCAACCGGCCACAGGCCTGGACCAGCTTGATCGAGGCATCCGGCACGCTGATGCGCATGAAGGGATTGCCACCGCGGCTCTCGATCCACTCGGCCAGGGTCGCGCCCACCGGATCGTCGGGCACCGAGAACGGCAGCCGGGTGATCACCACATGGGTCAGGTAGTCGCCGGGCAGGTCGATCCCCTCGGCGAAGCTCGCCAGGCCGAAGATGATGCTGCCCTCCCCGGCATCGACCCGCGCCCGATGCCGGGCGATCAGCTCGCGCTTGGGCAGCCGATCCTGGGCCAGCACCCGCTCGCGGCGGGCCTTCGAGAGCGCCTTCTCCACGCCGCGCAACTGGGCCCGCGACGAGAACAGCATCAGTACCGCCTCCTGCTCGCCCAGGGCCTCGACGAAGTCGACGATGGCGCGCTCGTGGCCCTCGCGGTCGGCCGGGTCGACCGCCTCCCGGGGCACGCTGAGCACCGCCCGGGAGTAGTCGAAGGGGCTCGGCAGGCGCTGGTAGCGGTAGCGGTTGGCGAGCCCGGCCCGCTCCTGCAGGCGCTCGAAGCGCCCGAGCGCGGTCAGCGTCGCCGAGGTCACCACGGCACCGAAGCTGCTGCCCCAGAGCGTCCTGGCCAGGGTGTGGGCGGCGGAGACCGGGCTCGCCGAGAAGGTCAGCTCGGGTTCGCCACCGAAACGCTCGAGGGTCAGCCAGCGCGCCCGGGGCGGCTCCCCCGGCTCGTCCTGCTCGCCGAAGGCCAGCCACAGGGCGTGGGCCTCCAGCGCACGGCCGTGCAGCAGTGCCACCAGCGGCAGCCAGGCCTCGGCCTGCTCGCGGGGCAGCCCGGTATGCTTGTCCGGATCGAGGCTCTCGCGCAGGATGTCGCTCATGCTCTCCAGGGTGCGCGAGAGCTCGGCGAAGATCACCACCAGGGCGGCGGCCAGTTCGCGCAACGCCTCCGGCGCCCGGCCCATCTCGAAACGGTGGTGGCGGCTCTCCTCGCCGTCGGCGAGCCCCTGGGGACGCTCGGCCAGTTGGTGGCCCAGGGCGAAGGCCTCCCCCAGCCTCGGCTCGAGGGCGTCGAGGGCCTGGGGCAGTCCGGCCAGTAGCCGCGCCAGGGTCGGCTGCACCGCCAGGGCGGTGTTCAGCTCGGTGAGCGACTTCTTCAGGGTCCGCAGCCAGCGCAACGCCCCGCCCACGGCGAAGCGGTGGGTGAAGTGCTGCAGCGCCTTGTCGGGCAGGTGGTGCCCCTCGTCGAACACATAGATGCAGTCACCGGGGGCCGGCAGCACCACCCCGCCGCCCAGGGCCAGGTCGGCCAGCACCAGGTCGTGGTTGGCGACGATGACGTCGGCACTGTCGAGGTGCCGGCGGGCACGGAAGAAGGCACAGGCACCGTAGTGGCCGCAGCGCCGGTTGGTGCACTGGCGATGGTCGACGGTGAGGCGCCGCCAGTGGCTGTCGTCGATGGCCTCGGGCCAGCTGTCGCGGTCACCGGCCCAGCGGCCGTTGCCGTAGGCCTCGCCCAGCGACTGCGCGAGGGCCTGGAAGGCGTCGCCGCCGCTGGCGAGCGACTGCTCGAAGAGCGACAGGGTCGGGTTCTCCTCGCCGCCGTCGAGGGCCTGATCGAGACGCGCCACGCAGATGTAGCGCCCCCGCCCCTTGGCCAGGGCGAAGTCGAAATCGAGGCCGCTGTGCGCCTTGAGAGCCGGCAGGTCCTGATGGAGCACCTGCTCCTGCAGGGCCACGGTGGCGGTGGCGATCACCAGCCGCTTGCCGCGGGCCTTGGCCACCGGCAGTGAAGCGAGCAGGTAGGCGAGGGTCTTGCCGGTCCCGGTGCCGGCCTCGAGCACGCAGACATGCTCGTCGCTGGTGCGCCGGCCGGCCTCGTCGCTCTCGATGCCCGCCAGGGTACGGGCGATCTCGGCGATCATCAGCCGCTGGCCGTAGCGCGGCGTGAGGTCGAGCCCCTCTAGCACCCGGCGGTAGGCGGCCTGGATCTCGCCCTTCAGGACCTCATCGAGCATGCTGGCGCCTGTATCATTAGGGGGACAACGCGAGAAACGCGGCTTTCCGCGTCTTCCAGCTTCCAGGCGCGGAGCGCCGCTCTTACCTCTTACAGCAGCCCTTCCGGCGGATGCTCGCAGGGCAGCTTGGCGTCGATGAAGCGCTCGATCTCGGGCAGCGAGAAGGCGTCCTCCTCGCCCACGAAGCTGATCGACACCCCCTTGGCCCCGGCCCGGCCGGTACGGCCGATGCGGTGCACATAGTCCTCCGGATCCTCCGGCAGGGTGTAGTTGACCACGTGGCTGACATCCTCGATGTGGATGCCGCGACCCGCCACGTCGGTGGCCACCAGCACCTGGATCTCGCCCTCGCGGAACTGCTCGAGGGTGCGGATGCGCTGGTTCTGCGGCACGTCACCGGAGAGCATGGCGGCATTGATGCCGGCCTTGCGCAGCAGGTCGTCGAGCCGGCGCACCAGGTCGCGGCGATTGCCGAACACCATCACCCGGTCGAAGCTCTCCTGCTGCAGCAGGTTGATGAGCAGCCGCTGCTTGTCCTCGTCGCTGACCATGTAGACGCGCTGGTCGATGTCGGCGGCATTCTCCACCGTGACCTCGATCTCCACGTGGGCCGGCTCATGGGTCCACTGGCTGGCCAGGTTGAGGATGTCCTCGGTGAAGGTGGCCGAGAACAGGAAGGTCTGCCGCTCCTCCTTCTTCGGCGTATGGCGAATGATGCGCTTGACGTCGGGAATGAAGCCCATCGACAGCATGCGGTCCGCCTCGTCGAGCACCAGCACCTCGACCTGGGTCAGGTCGACATCGCGCTTCTGGTGGAAGTCGAGCAGGCGCCCGGGGGTGGCCACCAGGATGTCGAGCTTCTTGCCCAGCCCCTCGCGCTGCTTCTGGTAGTCCATGCCACCGACGACGCTGGCCACGTTGAGGTCGGTGAAGCGCGCCAGCGCCTTGGCGTCCTTCTCGATCTGCAGGGCCAGCTCACGGGTCGGGGCCACGATCAGGGCGCGCGGCGCGCCCGGCTTCTGGCCGTTGGGGACCTCCTCCTCGAGGAAGTAGGCCAGTATCGAGATCAGGAAGGCGGCGGTCTTGCCGGTCCCGGTCTGGGCCTTGCCGACCACATCGCCACCCAGCAGGGTGTGGGCCAGGGCCTCGGCCTGAATCGGCGTGCAGTACTCGAAGCCCAGGGCGTGGATGGCGCGCATCAGCGGCAGCGGCAGGTCGAAGTCGTGGAAACGCCACTTGCCTGCCACGGCCGGCATCTGGAACTGGCGCAGGTCCCAGCTCGACGACTGACGGCGCCGCGGCTTGCGACGACGACGCTTGGGCTTGCGATCCTGGGCCGGTGCCGGTGATGTGATCTGTTCCGACTCGCTCATAGGCTTGCTGTCTAGTCCGTTTCAGTGGATAGGGTGCATGACACAAACGGGCATTGTACCAGTCTACGCCGCCGAGGGCCCGCCCCGCACATGCGCCGCGCAAGGATCGCTGTCGAAGCACCTGGCCCGGCTGGTAGAATGCCCCCCGGATACGCCAGGAGTCATGCGTCATGACACGCCGCAAGAAGACACGTTCGCTGGCCGACAAGGTGCAGATTCGCACCGGCAAGCGCAAGGATTTCAAGAAGTGGCGCCACGAGAATCCCGACCAGGTGACCTCGTCGACCCGCTTCACCCAGAAGAAGCGCCAGCAGCGCAAGCTGCAGGCGGCCCGCAAGCTCGCCCGCCAGGAGGCCGCCGAGCCCATCGCCATCCATCCCGACGAGAAGCACGGCGGCACCAGCGGTGAGGAGAGCAACGACTGATGCGCCTGGTCTCGTTCAACATCAACGGCATCCGCGCGCGCCTGCACCAGCTCGAGGCACTGATCGCGGCCCACCGGCCGGCGGTGATCGGCCTGCAGGAGACCAAGGTCCAGGACAGCGAGTTTCCCCGCGAGGCGGTGGAGGCGATGGGGTACCGGGTCGACTTCCACGGCCAGAAGGGACACTACGGCGTGGCGCTGATGGTCGACACGACCCAGTGCGGCGAGCCGGAAGCGGTGCACTTCGGCTTCCCCGACGACGGCGACGAGGCCCAGCGGCGCATGATCGGCGCACGCCTGCGCCCGGTCGGCGGCGACCCCCTGACGGTATGGAACGGCTACTTCCCCCAGGGCGAGAACGTCGACCACCCCACCAAGTTTCCTCACAAGCGCGAGTTCTATGCCCAGCTCCGGCGGCTGCTGGAGGGTGGACACCGCCCCGACGAGCGCCTGGCAGTGATGGGCGACTTCAACATCTCGCCCGAGGACATCGACATCGGCATCGGCGAGGCCAACCGCAAGCGCTGGCTGCGCGAGGGCAAGACCAGCTTCCAGCCGGTGGAGCGCGAGTGGCTCGAGGGCATCAAGGCCTGGGGGCTGGTCGACAGCTACCGGGTCCGCTATCCCGAGGTCGACGACCGCTTCAGCTGGTTCGACTACCGCTCCCGCGGCTTCGAACGCGACCCCAGGCGCGGGCTGCGCATCGACCATATCCTGGTCACCGCCCCGCTCGCCGACCGGGTGGTCGACGCCGGCATCGATTACGACCTGCGCGGCATGGAGAAGCCCTCGGATCACGCTCCGGTGTGGACCGAGTTCAGTCTCTAGCGGGCTCCCGCGCGGCGGCGTCAGCCACCAGGGCCTCGAGCCAGGCGTCGACCTCCTCCCGGCCCCGGGTGCGGGCCGCCCGCAACGCCCGGATGGCCAATTCCTCTTGCCCCCAGGCATGGGCGAGCTGGCCCAGGCGCAGCCAGTCATCGCCGGCGTCGCTGCGCTCGGCCACCGCCTCCCAGGCGGCCAGCGCCCGCTCGCGATCCCGGGCCGCTTCCCAGGCCTGGGCAAGCAGCCGACGGTTCTCGCCGTCGTCTTCCAGGAGCTCCTCGGCGAGCCCTGCTTCCAGGTGCTCGGCGGCCCGGGCCGGGGTGCCACCGGCCAGGTGCAGGCGTACCAGCTGGCGCAGGTCGTCACGCCCCGACAGGATCCCCCGGCGCCAGCCGGCCTCCCAGATCGCCGCGGCACGGCCGGGCCCCTCGAGCCGCTGGGCCAGGGCCGCGGCCTGACGCCAGTCCCCCGGATCGTCCGACGCCTCGAGACCGGCCTCGATCAGCGCCAGGGCCTCGCCACCCCGCCCCGCACGCCGATAGACCGTCGTGGCCAGCGCCTGCTGGGCGGCCTCGAGCCGGGGCGTGGCGTCCAAGGCAGGCGTCAGCCGGTCGGCGGCCGCCTCCCAGCGCTCCAGTTCGGCCAGGGCCCGGACCAGGCGCCAGTGGTCGCGCGGTGCTCCCGAATGGCGAGCCAGCCAGTCGGCCAGCAGCTCGGCACCGGCATCGGTCTGGCCGGCAACCAGGCGTAGTCCGGCCTCCTGGTGCTGCCAGCGATCCCGATGCTCGGCTTCGACGCCCGGCGTCTCGCGGGCCTCGCGCAGCCACTCTGCCGCCTCCTCGGGCCGGCCTGCCCGGGCCGCGGCGCCGGCCGCCAGCTGTAGATAGAGGGCCCGGGCCCAGCGGTCGGCAGCATTGCCACCGGCCAGGCGCCGGGCCTGGGACAGGGCCCGTTCACTCACCACCTCGGTCTCGCCCTGCTGCAGACGCTGCTGCAGGGCCTCGAGGTCGGCGATGAAGTCGCCCCGCAGCGCCGGCGCGGCCCCGGCCGTCGCGGCGCTCAGCAGCCATCCGGCGGCACACAGGGAAGCGAGTCGCTTTACCAACATGACGCTTACCTCAGCTCGAACTCCAGGCGCTGGCGGGCACGACGCAGCCGCTCGGCGGGTGAGAATCGCCAGCGCGCCACCGCCTTCCGGGCGGCATCGTCGAAGACATTGCTCGGATGAGCGGAGGTCACGCGAATGCTCGAGGGGTCGACGCTGCCGTCGGTGCGAATCACGAACTCCAGCTCCACATAGCCTTCCTGACCACGGAGCACGGCCGGCCTCGGATACTCTGGCGGCACCTGGCTGGTCGGCGTGACCTGGCCCACCTCCACCGGTGTCCGGGCGACGGTCTCGGCACTCGTCTCGGCGGAGGCGGCCGACGAGGCCTCGGTGGCCGGGGACGGCTGCGGCGATGGTTCACGTGGGGGGGCCGGTTCGGGGCGCGGCTCAGGCGTGGGCACCGGCTCCGGCACCGCCTCACTCAGTTCCGGCAGCGTGGTCTCGACCTCCAGCGGCTCCACCACCTCCGGCGGCAGCTCCGGCTCGGGCAGTGCGATGGGACTCTCCATGGGCGGCGCCGGTTCCGGCAGGGGCGGCGGTGGCGCCACCTCGGGCGGCGGCGGGGCGGCCTGGGGTGGCGGCTCGGCGACCTCCTCCTGCACCTCGGGCATCTCGACGCTTCTCAGCGTTATGGGCTCCTCGAGCTCCTCGAACTCCTCCTCGGGTGGCAAAACCACCAGGGCCAGCAGCCAGAACAGCACCAGCGCCATGAGCATACCGGCCAGGGCCGAAACGGGCCCCCGGATCATGGTGCCCTCCGGGTGGTGGCCACGGCGACCTGTTCGACGCCGGCCTGGCGGATGCGGTCCATCACCTCGATCAGCAGGCCGGTGGTGGCCTCGCGGTCGGCCTGGATCACCGCACCACCCTCGCCGCTGACCAGGGCGGCCACCTCCTCGCCCACCCGATGGGCATCCACCGGCTGACCACCCACCCAGACGGCCCCTTCGGGGGTAATCGCCACCATCACCTGGGCGTCCGGCTGGGGACTCGCCGCGCTGGACTCCGGCCGCTGGATCTCGATCCCGCTCTCCTTGATGAAGCTGGTGGTGACTATGAAGAAGATCAGCATGATGAAGACCACATCCAGCATCGGGGTCAGGTTGACCTCGCCGGCGTCGCCATTGTCGACATCGAGACTACGGCGTCTACGCATGAGTGTCCTCCACGGCTTCGGCCAGGAGGTCGTGCAGCCACTGCTCCTCGCGCCGAATGACCTGTTCGAGTCGGCTGGTAAAGAGCAGGCCGATCACCGCCACGGCCATGCCGGTCAGGGTCGGCAGGGTCGCCCGGGCAACGCCGTCGGCCATGGCACGGGCCTGGCTGGTATCGCTCAGCGCCAGGCTGTCGAAGACCGTGATCATGCCGGTCACGGTACCGAGCAGCCCCAGTAGCGGACAGCACGCCACCAACAGCCTGAGCCAGGGCAGCGGGCGACGCAGCCTGGCGATCAGCTCCCGGGTCCAGACCTCGCGCAGGGTCCGGGCACTCCAGCTGAGGTGCTCGGTACGCGCCACCCAGCGCGCGATCAGCCGCCGACGGGCGCGCTGGTAGGTAATGTGGAAGAACAGCCCCCGCTCCAGGGCCAGGCTGAACAGCAGGGTCGCCACCAGGGCGATCACCACCAGGATGACGCCGCCGGCATCGACCAACCACGCCAGGGGCTCAAGCCAGAGCGGTAGCATGGCCGCCACTCCCTTTCTGCGTTCCGATGTGGGGCGCACGCCGCTCGAGCCGTTCGGCCAGGGCCTCGCAGGCCTGCCCTTCCAACGTGCAAGCCAGCTGGCGACTCCGCCCAACCAGGGCGGTATAGGCGAAGAGCAGCGGTACGGCGGTGATCAGCCCCAGCACGGTGGTGACCAGCGCCTGACTGATACCGCCGGCCATCAGTTGCGGATCGCCGGTGCCGAAGACGGTGATCGCCTGGAAGGTGACGATCATGCCGGTGACGGTGCCGAGCAGCCCCAACAGCGGCGCCAGCGCCGCCAGCAACTTGACCAGCGACTGGCCGCGCTCGAGCCTGGGCAGCTCGGCCAGCACCGACTCGTCGAGGCGCGCCTCGAGCGCCTCCGGCACTGGATCGTCGAGGGTCTGGAAGCGCCTCAGGACCCGCCCCAGGGGGTTGTCCTCGCGCAGCTGGGTGAGGTCGCGCAGCTGACGGCGCATCACCCAGCTGACCCGCAGCAGGTAGCCGTACTGGGCCAGGGCCACCAGCAGGCCCAGAAGCCCCAGGCCCACCACCACATAGCCCACGACCCCGCCCTGGTGGAAGCGCTCCACCAGGCTGGGCCGCTGGGCCAGCGCGGCGATCACCTGCCCCCCCCGGGTCGGGTCCAGCGCCAGGGTACGGCTCTCGCCGGCCTGGAAGGCGGCCAGGGCCTGCGACACCTCCCGCGGGGTCCGCGCCATCGTCGACAGCACGCCCTCGTCGGCGCCGCGGCGCAACAGTTCGCCGTCGCTGAAGGCGGCCAGATCGCCCACACGTACCACCTCACGCGTGGCGATATCGCCGCTTCCGTCGGCTACCAGCGCTTCGAAGCTCACCACCCGGCCGGTTTCGGCGGTCAGTGCCATCAGGGCGTCGGCGACCCCTTCGAGGTGATCGCGCTCGAGCACCTCGACGTTGTCGAGGCGGGGCGGTAGCTCGGCGCCGCCCACCGTCACCCAGCTCTCGGCCAGGTCATCGCGCAGCCCGCCGCTGTGCCTGGCCAGCGCCGCCAGGACGCCCTCCAGATCACTCCCCTGTTCCTGCTGGCGGCTGTCGAGCTCGGCCCGCCACGCCTCCTGCTCGGCCTGCCGGGCTTCCAGCTCGCGGTGCCGCTGCCGGGCCGCATCGCGTGCCTCGCGTGCCTCGTCCAGGGCGGCCTCCAGGGCGCCCCGGTCCTCGATCAGCGCGACCAGACGGGCCTGATCGCGCGCCTCGGCGGCCTCACGCTCGGCGCGCAGCGTGGTCAACGCCTCGGACTGGGCCAGGGCCAGGGGCGCCAGACACAGCGTCACGCCGAGCAGCAGCCCGCCGGCCAATCGTCTCATGCTCATGAGCGCTCCTCCTGCGTTCCGCCCGATATCAACGGCTGCGACACCGGTAGCTCGAGCAGCTTCGGCGCCCGCTGATCGCGGGCGATACGCAGTCCCATGCGCACCTCGCTGCGTTCGTCATCGTCGAGGGGGAGCCAGCGACTCTCCTCGGCGAGCCAGACGCCACCTTGGCGACCATCTGACGTCAGGTAGTAGTAGCCCACCCGGCCGAAGCGCAGGAATTCCACTTTGCGCCGGACCTCGCCTCGGGTCAGATAGCCTCGCCAGGCATCGAATTCACGGCCGTAGTCGAGCTCGGTACGCCAGGCGGCCAGGATGCGCTCCAGGCGCTCGCCGGCCGACGCCTCGGGATCGGCCAGGTCGCTTTCCAGGCTGGCGACGCGCGCCCGGCGCTCCTCCGCCAGGAACGGCAGGTCCTGCTCCACCCAGCTGGCGAGACGCTCCACCAGGCCCCGCTCCAGGGCCGGCAGTGCCTCGCGGGTCTCGGTCAGGGTGGCGAGGGCCGTCTCACGGCGGCTCAGGGTCTCGGCCTGGCGCGCCAGGCGCGGGGCCAGCAGGTCGTTCTCGGCGTCGAGCCGGCGCGTCTCGCGCTCCAGGCGGCGCAGCTCCTCGAGCCGCTCACGCACCTCGTCATCGGCGGCATCGATGCGCGCCTGCAGCTCGGCCTGGGTACGCTGTGCCTGACTGGCCTCCTCCAGCAGCGTCTCTGCGGACGCCACCGGGGCGACCACGAGCCACCAGAGGAGGGCGGCACCACGCAAGAGTGGATGTCGAAACGTCACCACGACCGGACTCCCTTGATGTTCACGACAATACGTTGATTGGACGAATGGCTGGCCGGTACGGCAAGCGGCAAAACGATGCCACCAATAAAAACAATTATCAATCGTGGTGAAGCGACACTCCCGTCGGGAGGCCGGCCCACGAATCGGCCACCATGGCCCTCCAGGCGCCAGAACTTGCAGAATACCATGGTCGTGGGGGGGGCACGCACCCCCACCCAGATCAGCCGAGCCGCGCCTGACCGTGCGCCAGGGCATCCACACCGTCATCCTGGTCGCGCGCGTCGATGCAACCCCAGCACTCACCACCTCAGCGACGCTGTTCCGCATCGACTTCGAGGACCGGGTCCAGTTCGACCAGCCCTGCAATCGCTTCGTCAATCAAGACAATGAATGGTTGATATTTGCATTTGATCTTGAACATGCAAATGCAAAACATTATCATTAGCGAACACCCGATGACCGCCAGGCATTGCGGTGTCATCGAAAAACATCGACGCACCACGGATCAGACAAAGGGACACCCATCAAGATGTCACATGCCAGACAGCCCCACGTCAGGCGGCTGCTACCCGTCGTTCTTTGCTCCGCCCTGCCCGCCACGGCACTCGCGCAATCGGCCACCGAGCAAGACACCGCCAACGAGTTATCACCTGTGGTCGTGACCGCGACCCGCAACAAGAGCATCGCCGGCCAGACCCCCCAGAAGGTCACCATCATCACCCGCGAGCAGATCGAACAGCAGCTGGCCATCACCAGCGACCGCGGCCAGATCCTCAGCAACCTGATACCCTCCTACTCGGCCAGCCACCAGAAGCTGACCAACTCCGGCGAGACCTTCCGCGGCCGCGAGCCCTTGTTCCTGATCGACGGGGTGCCGCAATCCAACCCGCTGCGCGACACCCAACGAGACAGCTACACCATCGACCTGTCCATGGTCGAGCGCATCGAGGTGATCCACGGCGCCAGCGCCGAGCACGGCCTGGGTGCCACCGGCGGCATCATCAACTACGTCACCAAGCGCGCCGAGAGCGGCACGGTGAACCAGCATGCCGCCGTCAACGTCACCAGCGACGATGACTTCCATTCCGATGGCACCGGCTACAAGTTGGACTACCAGGTCAATGGCCAGAGCGGCGACTGGGACTACCTGGCCGGGGCCACCTGGCAGGAACGCGGCGTCTTCTTCGACGGCGCGGATCGCCCCATCGGCGTCGAGACCATTCAGGGCGAGATCCAGGACTCCACCAGCTACGACCTCTTTGCCAAGCTGGGCTACTGGATCGATGAAAACCAGAACCTCGAGTTCTCCGCCAACCGCTACGAGCTGGAAGACAACGCCGACTACGTCCTCGTCGAGGGCGACCGCGACAGGGGCATACCCGCCACGGCCCGCAAGGGCACGCCGCCGGGCGAAGTGCCATTCAACGAGTCCACCACTCTCAACCTGTCCTATGCCCACGCCGACTGGCTGGGCAACGAGCTCGACGCCCAGCTCTATCATCAGCGGTTCCGCGCCCAGTTCGGCACTCACCCCTTCGCCTTCCCCTTCGTGGATGACGAGGGCAACGACCGCCTCGACCAGACCCGTGCCGAATCCGACAAGCTGGGCGCCAAGTTCACCCTGCGCCGGGACGGCCTGCTCAACGACCGCCTGGGCCTGGCCTCCGGTATCGACCTGATCGAGGACGAGACCACGCAGGTGCTGGCACAAACCGGCCGCGTTTACGTGCCCGAATCTCAGTTTCGCAACTACGCCCCCTTCCTGCAGGGCGACCTGAAGGTGCTGGAGAGCCTGACCCTGCACGCCGGAGCGCGCTACGAGTACGCCGAGCTCGATGTCGACGACTTCTCGACCATCGACAGAAGCACCGACGTCAACAACGACCTGGTGTCGGTGGACGGCGGCAATCCGGATTTCGACGAGGCGCTGTTCAACGCCGGCCTGGTGTATCAGGCGACATCGTGGGCCCAGCTGTTTGCCAACTACTCGGAAGGCTTCGGCATGCCGGACGTGGGGCGTGCGCTCCGCGGCATCAAAACGCCCGGCCAGGACGTCGACAGCCTGCTGCAGCTGCAACCCATCATCACCGAGAACTATGAGTTCGGCACCCGCTTCGGCTGGAACCGCCTGAACTTCGAGCTGAGCTACTACGAGTCCGACTCCGATCTCGGCGAGCGGCTGTCCGAGGAGAACGGCGTCTTCGTCGGCAACCGCGAGAAGACGAAGATCCGCGGGGTCGATCTCAGCGGCGAGCTGCAAGTGACCGACGCTCATGGGCTGGACTTTACCTACGCCTACAGCGAGGGCGAGTCCGACACCGACGGCGACGGCAAGGTCGACACCGAGCTGTCCGGCGCCAATATTGCCCCCGAGCGCCTGACCCTGGGCTGGAGCGCCCACTGGAACGACAAGCTGTCGAGCCACCTCCAGGGCAGCTACTTCTTCGACAGGACCTTCGATGAGCAGACCAACGAGAACCTGAAGCGCTTCGACGGCTACACCCTGGTGGACGCCTCCCTGGCCTACCGGCTGCCGGTGGGCAAGGCGAGCCTCGGTATCGAGAACCTGCTGGACGAGGACTACATCACCTACCGTTCACAGGTCGGCCGGGATGGTGACGACCGCTTCTTCGCCGGCCGCGGCCGTACCCTGACCCTCGGCTACCAGCTGGACTTTTGAGTGCGCACGCCTTCCACTGACTAGCTCGCTGCTTGGCGGCGCCCTATGGCGCCGCTTTTTGGTTCATCGCACTTTGCCGCGGCTCCACCGTCGCCCTGACCCGCTCACAATTGATAACGCTTTACATTAACTTTTGCATCATGTCATCATCCTGTCCCCATGACGCGTTTCGCAGTGGCGTTATGCCAGGCCAACGCCTTCTGTACCCCCGCTGAGTGAGTGTCCATGCCGAATGCTTCCGCGCATGGCGGAAAGGTGCTGATCAGTGTGCTGCTGGGTACCTTTACCGTCAGCCTCAATAACAGCGCCTTGAACCTTGCCGTGGCCGAATTGATGGCAACCTTCGGTGCCAGCGCCATGGATGTCAGCTGGGTGGTGACCCTGTTCATGATCACCATGGGCATGACCATGCCACTCACCGGGTACCTGGCCGACCGCTTTGGCCGCAAGCGCATCTATCTGCTGGGCCTGTGGGGATTTCTGGCAGGCTCCGCACTCGGCGCCATGGCCCAGGGGCTTGCCGGCATCCTCCTCGCGCGTGGGCTGCAGGGCGTTGCGGCGGGGCTGATGATTCCCCTGTCCCTGTCACTGATCTTCTCTGCCTATCCCAGCGACCAGAGAGGCCGTGCCAGCGGGGTGTGGGGCTTCGCCGTGATGATCGCACCGGCCATTGGCCCGAGTGTCGGCGGGCTGTTGCTCGAAATCAGCCACTGGCGGGCGCTGTTTCTGATGAACATACCGTTTGCGCTGCTGGGACTGCTGTGTGGCTATCGCTATCTTTCGGCTGACCCCTCCAATCATCAACGTCGGTTTGATCTGCCTGGCTTTGCGCTGATCACCCTGGGCATGGGCGCGGTGCTGTTCTCTCTCAGCCGGGTGGAAACGCTGACGAACCTCCTGGGCTTCCAGGCCCTTTTCCCGCTCACGGCCGGTCTCCTGGCGCTTTCACTCTTCGTGCGCGTCGAGCGACGCGCCAACACGCCGCTGCTCGACCTCTCCCTGTTTTCCCACCAGGGATATCGTCTCAGCGTCATCCTCGCCTGCCTGCAGTCGATCATCCTGTTTGGCTGTATTCTGCTGGTGCCACTATGGATGCAGAATGCGTTGGGATTCGGCCCGTTGACCACGGGCCTGGTGTTTCTGGCCACCGCCCTCGCCGCCTCCTCCTGCTCGCCTGTCGCGGGACGCCTGATCGACCGTTACCCGCCACAGTGGTGTATCGGCGTCGGGCTGATGATCACCATGGTCAGCCTGTTGGGGCTCGGCACCCTGACGGAGACCACGCCGGTCTGGATGATTGGTGCCTGGATGGGCCTGCGCGGCATCGGTCTCGGCTGCGCCTATCTGCCTTCCACCACCGTGGGCATGAAAGACCTTCCCGAGCAGAGCGTCGCCCAGGCCTCGGCCATGAACAACATGTCCCGACGCCTGATATCTTCGCTCGGCATCGTCGCGCTCTCCCTCTACTACGACATGGCCGTGAAGGCCGCTCTGCAGCGGGGGATCCCCTATACCGAAGCGAGCGCCTCCGCCCTCCACCATGCCTTCCTGGCGCTGGCGGTGGTCGCCTTGTGCTGCCTGCCGCTGGCATGGCGGCTCGGCCGCGCCGTGACACGGCAAGGTCCCGCGTCGCCAAGTGAGGCGTCATCACCCCCTCAAGCCCCCGAGCCCCCTTTGAAGACAGCAACCGCCAGGAGGCCGGAATGAAGACTCGCGCCCCGACCCGGCGCCGGTGGCTGACGGTGCTGCTAGTGTCCCTCATGCCGTTGGGGTCTATCCCCCTCGCCGCCAACGACACCGAAGGCATGCGCATCGTCCCCAGCGAGTTCGGCGACACTGTCATCCCCGCCACTCCGCAGCGAATCGTCACCCTTTACCAGGGCGCGACGGACAGCGCGGTGGCGCTCGGCATCACGCCTGTCGGCGTCGTCGATTCCTGGCTGGAAAAGCCCATGTATCGCTACTTGCGTGACGCGCTCGCCGGCGTGGAGCACGTCGGTCTGGAAACCCAGCCCAACCTGGAGAAGGTGGCCTGGCTGGACCCCGACCTGATCGTTGCCACGCGTTTTCGTCATGAGAGGGTCAGGCCGCTGCTGGAGAAGATTGCGCCGACGGTCGCCACCGGCACCGTCTTCGACTTCAAGGCCACCCTGGCGCTGATGGCCGAGGCCACGGGCCGGGAGTCCCGCGCCCGTGAGCTGCTGCAGGACTGGAACGATCGCATGGCGGACTTTCGCCACAGAATCGCGGACCAGCTGGGCGACGGCTGGCCACAAAAGGCCGCCGTGGTCCGCTTCAAGAGCGACCATGTGCGCATCTACTCCACGGGATTCGCCGGCTCCATCCTGAATGAGCTGGGATTCGAACAGCCGGATTCCGTGCACGACCAGGGCTGGGGCATGAAGCTGACCAGCGAAGAGAACATCCCGGTCATGAATGCCGATGTGATCTTCGTGCTCCTGGAGCCGGACGATCCGGCCATTGCGCAGAACTACCGGCACTGGACCTCGCACCTCCTCTGGCAACGATTGGACGCCGTGCAGAACGAGCGCGTCTTCGAAGTGGATGCGGTGAACTGGATCATGGGCGGTGGCATCCTGGCCGCCAATGCCATGCTGGATGACCTCTACCGCCATTACGGGCTGGATAACCTCCGCGGGTCCGCGACGATTGCGCCGGATACCCCGTCGGGAGTGGCGTCCAGCGCCGCCTGCGCCGGTGATACCGCCGCAGTTTCCCACGCTCGAGACGAGGGGCCAGCCGCATGCTGAGTTGCCGCCTTTCACGGATCGCGGGCCTGCTGCTGGGCCTGGCGCTGGTCGCGACGGCCTTCGTGGCGAGTGTCATGCTGGGCACCACGGATATTGCCCTGCCCACCTTCCCCCAGGCGTTGGTGCATTACGACCCCACTCGGGTCGCGCACATCATCATTCGCACGGAGCGCCTGCCACGGGCGGTCATCGCCGCCCTGGTCGGCGCGAGCCTGGCCATCGCCGGCGCCCTGATGCAGACCATGACACGCAACCCGCTCGCCTCGCCGGGTATCCTGGGGATCAACGCGGGGGCCATGTTCTTCGTGGTGATTGCGGTATCGCTGCTGCCTCTTCATTCCCCTGCCGAATATGTCTGGGCGGCGCTGTTGGGTGCCCTGGTCGCGGCCTGTCTGGTGGTAGTGCTGAGCCGCGGTCGCCAGGGGGAGCTGTCGCCGCTGCCGGTCGTCCTGGCGGGCGTGGCCGTCACGGCCATGTTCGTCTCCTTCAGCCAGGGCCTGCTGATCATCGACCGGCAGAGCTTCGAGAGCGTGCTGTACTGGCTGGCCGGTTCCGTCTCCGGACGGGAGCTGTCCCTGGTGGTGCCGCTGCTGCCCCTCTTCGGCGGCGCCATGCTGCTGTGTGCCCTGCTCGTCAGGCACGCCAATGCCCTGATGCTGGGCGATGACATGGTCAAGGGCCTCGGCATGCGCGCCGGCACCATCAAGCTGTTGCTCGGCCTGGTGGTGATTCTGCTCGCCGGGAGTTCGGTCGCACTCGCCGGCATGATCGGTTTCGTCGGACTCATCGTGCCGCATATGGCGCGGGGGCTCTTCGGCGTCGACCACCGCTGGCTGCTGCCGGCCTGTGCCCTGCTGGGAGCGAGCCTGTTGCTGCTGGCCGATGTGGCATCGCGCTTTCTGATGCCCCCTCAGGATGTCCCGGTGGGGGTGATGACCGCCCTGATCGGCACGCCCTTCTTCATCTATCTGGCGCGCAGGAAGCAGGCCTGACCATGACGTTATCCATTCCCCTGAAACAGCCGGGCGACAGCACCGTCGATGCACACCAGACTCGCTATCTGGGCATCACGGCCCTGCTCGTGCTGGTGTTGCTCGCCAGCATGGGCCTGTCGTTGAGCCTCGGCAGCTTCCCCACCCCGTTCAGCCATGTGTTGAACGCGCTGGCCACTCCCCGGGACAGTGACATCGCCTTCATCGTCTGGGAACTGCGCTTGCCGCGCATCGTGCTTGCCATGATGGTGGGAGCGGCCCTGGCCGTGGCCGGCGCCATCCTTCAGGGCATCGTGCGCAATCCGCTGGCCTCTCCGGACGTGATTGGCATCACCAGTGGCGCCGCCATGGCCGCCGTGACCTTCCTGGCGCTTTTCAGCACCAGCCTGAGTATCCATTGGTTGCCGGTCTCCGCGCTGATCGGCGCACTGCTTTCCGCCATGCTGGTGTTCTTCCTGGCCTGGAAGCGTGGCATTACGCCCTCGCGCCTGGTGTTGGTCGGCATCGGGCTCTCCGCCGCGATGGGTGCCGTGACCACCCTGCTGATCGTGGTCAGCGATGATGCCGCCGCCATGTACGCCTATGTGTGGCTGACGGGCAGCCTCTACGCCGCACAGTGGCAGGACGTGCTCGGCATATTGCCCTGGCTGCTGGCGGCCGTTCCCCTGTGCCTGACCTATGCGCGGCACATGGATGCCATGGCGCTTGGTGACCATGTGGCCCAGGGGCTGGGTGTGAACGTATTGCGCAGCCGGCTGGTGCTGATGGCCTGCAGCGTGGCGCTGGCGGGCGCGGCCGTGGCCTTTGCCGGGGGGCTCAGCTTTGTGGGCTTGATCGCTCCCCATATCGCTGCCCGCCTGGCGGGACGGGGCTTTGCCAGGCTGGTTCCCGCCGCCGCCTTGATAGGGGCCTTGATCGTGCTCTACGCCGATCTACTGGGCAGAGTGGCTTTCCTGCCCAAGGACCTGCCCGCCGGTATCTTTGTCTCGGGAGTGGGCGCGCCCTTCTTCGTCTATCTGCTGCATCGGACCCGCTACCGCAGTCACTGAATCAGCCCGACCGTCATCATTCACCCTTCATCACTCACCCCTCATCACTAAAACCCAAGGCAAGACCAGGGAAGGCACATGTTTCATATCGCCCCACGTCAGGACACCTTCACAGCGCAGCAACGGCAACGCTATCGACGCCTTGCCACCTCCACCCTGGGGCATTTCACCGACTTCGGCGCCATCACCTCCCTCTCGCCGATCCGGCGTCCCATCCGCCTTCTCGGCACGGCCTTGACGGTCAGGATTCCCCACGTCGACGGCAGCATCATCCGCGAGGCGCTGAAGATGGCCTGCCCGGGCGACGTGCTGGTGATCGATGTGTCCGGCGACCATCGCCGAGCCTGCTGGGGCGAGTTCCGAGCCTATGCGGCGCTGCGCAAGCAACTCGCGGGCGTTGTCACCAGCGGCGCCATCACCGACCGGGATGCCCTGTCCCGGCTGAACCTGCCCACCTACGCCCGGACGACCAGCCCCCTGACCACCAGGGCGCTGGAACTGGAAGGTGAGATCAACACCCCGGTCGCCATCGACGGCGTCACGATCAACCCGGGAGACCTGGTGGTGGGCGACGACGATGGGCTCTTCGTCATCCCGCCGCATCGCGCCGACGCCCTGGCCGATGCCGCGCAGACCAAGCAGGCCCAGGAGGAGGAAAAGCGCAACGCCCTCGAGGCCGAGTTCCCCGAGTGGTTTCGCTGAAAACGCCGCCCGCCTGAAAAAACCGCCCGACGACATGTCGGGCGGTGGGCGTATCAGGCTTCGGTCAGTGCCTCGGCGACCCTTTCGTCGACTGGCAGGCCAACCCGAACGAAGGGATTACAGGTCGAGCTGGTGCCGAAGGGCATGCTGCCCGGCCCGCCGGCACGCTCGATGATCGGTGCGATGAGACGCTTGTAGGGCCATTGCTCTCTCTCGAAGAGCTGCTCCTTGAGCATCCCGCGATCGCGACCGTCGAAGGGGATGGCGTCGATCCGGGCCTCGAGGCGGGCCGCCATCTCCCGCCAGAGATCATGGGACGACAGCCCGTAGTGATCCGCCAGGGTGTCGATAATCGCCCGCAGATTGACCTGTATCCCCAGGGTTTGCAGCCAGAACAGCAGGGCCTCGAGACTGTCGTGATACAGGGTGTTGGAGTGGCCGGGCTTGATGCAATAGCACGGGTCCTGC
Source organism: Halomonas flagellata (assembly GCF_022487945.1). Taxonomy (NCBI): domain Bacteria; kingdom Pseudomonadati; phylum Pseudomonadota; class Gammaproteobacteria; order Oceanospirillales; family Halomonadaceae; genus Halomonas; species Halomonas flagellata. Next base: position 239,597 of record NZ_JAKVPY010000001.1, on the reverse strand, counting down.
ATGCCGTGCTGTTCCAGGCACGCGACGCTGATCCTCAGGGAGTCATGGTCACGCAGCAGCAGCCCGTGGCACTGGCCTTCCTTGAAGACCAGGACGGCATTCTGTCCATGCACTTCCGCCAGCATGCCGAGCCGCAACATGCGCAGGTTAATATCGAAGAAGCCATCGCAGAGCTCGCCGAACAGCGCCTGCACCGAGGCGGGGCTGGCCATCATGCCGCGTTGTGCCAGCCAGTCGTCGAACACATGATGCTCGCCTCCCGGCAGCGGCGTCCCCAGCGTGGCCATGGGCACCAGACGCACGCTCGGGTCTTCCAGCAGAGCGCGGGGATAACTACGCACCATGGCGGACAGATGCCGCGGTGCCTCGTCGAACAGTGTCGCACCCTCCGGCATATAGGCCCACCACTTGCCCTCGTCGCACAGGTAGAGCCCCTCGGCAAGCCTGGCATCCTTCTTCCTGGCCTGGTGCAGCAAGCGGGCGCTGAGATCGCCATTGAGCATCTTGACCGCCGGCAGATAGCGAGAGGTGCCCAGGGAATGGATGGCCATCGGCAGTTTCAGAAAATGCGGGCTCGCCGTGGTAGGGGCCAGCGAGCGCAGCGAGGAGGTCGCGAGCCAGGGCTCCGTGACCGACTCCAGCGAGACACAGTCGCCCGCCACGAAGGCCGCTTTCAGCCAGTGGGGAAGCGCATGTTCGTGCTGCCAGGGGTGTACCGGAATGGCGACGTGGGTCCGGGCCAGACCACGCGACGCCATCTCCTGCTCGAGCGCCCGGCGGCCTTCGTCACCGGCGAGCCACTGCGCCGGCACGGGGCAACCCTCGCCGACGCCGGCGCCGGTCATCATCCGGTCACGCGGCATCGCGACCCAGCGCAGCGTGACGGGGGCGTTGAACTCGGCCATGTAGGCACGGTACTCGGACTCGCTGAGCCCCTGCTTGGCCTTCGCCGTGGGGTGATAGGGCCGGTCGAGCAACGACGCCCACTGTTCCATGATCGCGAAGTGCTCGACCGTGTCGCGACGCAGCAAGTCTCGTGTCTCCACCCGATGCGCCACCGAGCTGGCTGCCTGCCAGAGGCTGTCGGAGAGCGCCTCGAGAAACACTCTCTGTCCCTGTCCCAGGGCCTGCTCGTCGTCTTGCGTCACGGCACCGAAGACACGGCGCATGAAGGCGACAGGGTCGAGTGACTCCCACTCCCGGCTCTCGTGATCCATCAGGATCACGGGGGTCCGAGGCACCTTCTCCCACGCCTGGGCGATGCCGGGCCGCAACAGCATGGCGATGCTGTGATGCCGATCCTGCGGCCAGTGCCAGAACCGCTGCGAGGGATCGCCACCGTGGGCCTGGAACGCCGGCAGGCGGGTGAGCCAGTCTTCGGCCTCGGTGGCGACCCGCCAGGCCGCGCCGAGGTCGTCCAGCAGGCCCTCGACCAGCAGACCATCCACCAGCGACTGCATGATCTGCGCCTGGGCATGGCGCTGGGCGTTGAGGGGTTTCATGGTCGTGAACTCCGTAGCGGTGTCGGTACGGTCGAGCGAGGGGACATCGCTCGCCCGATTCGAAGGAAAGGGAAGATGCGTCATCGGTGAACTCATGAACGGGAGGTCTCCTGCTGTCCCGGCGCCCTGGCCTCGCCGAGCGCCTTCCGCAGGGCGCGAAAGGCGATGCCTCGCTCGTCGCCCAACATGAAGGCGCCGACGCCACGCGCCTGCCACCCGGCCTTGGCCTCCGGGTGACGCAGGAAGGCGCAGTAGGGAAGGTGATGCTCGCTCGCCGTGCGCTGAACCTCCTCCAGGGCCCGAACGACGTCGGGGTGTCCGGTCTGCCAGGTCACGCCCAGGGACTGGGACAGGTCCGCCGCCCCCTCCAGCACCATGTCGAGACCCGGCACCGCGCAAATCGCCTCGATCCGCGCCACCCCCTGGCGGCTCTCGATCATGGCGACCACCATGATCTCCCGATTCGCCTGCACGACGTATTCCGCCAGGGAGGATTTGCCGAAGGCGCCGGGACGCCCGGCATTGAGACTGCGCTCGCCTTCCGGCGCGTACTTGCACGCGGCCACGGCACGCTCGAGGGTCTCGGGGTCCTCCACGTTGGGCAACACGATCCCCTGGGCGCCGCCGTCGAGCAGACGCAACAGCGTCTTGGGATCGGCGCCGGCTACCCGAACCAGCGGCGTCAGCCGGTAGCTCTCGGCGGTACGGATCATGTGCTCGACGGTTTCCGGGTTGATCAGCACGTGTTCGGTATCGATCACCACGAAGTCGAAGCCCGCCTCCGCGATCAGCTCGATGGAGGCAGCCGTGGGCAGGGAAGCCATGACGCCGTGGACTTCCCGCCCTTCGGCCAGCGCCTGCTTCAGTCGATTGGCCCTCAGCATGACGCCGCCTCATCTGGCGCGAAGTCCGCCAGCGGGTTGGGGACGTGCTTGACCTGGGGAACGTCATCGCCGAAGAGACGACGACGGGTCAGGGCTTCCACCTCCCATCGGGGAGCGAAGACATCGAAGCGGCGGTAGCGCTCGGCATGCTGCGGATGAGCACGCTGATAGGCCTTGATCACGTCCGCCGTCATGGCCCAGAACCGTGACTCCTCCAGTCCGAAATGCCGGTGCAGGAAAACCGCCATCTCCGCCAGGGCGATGAAGAAGAAGGCATCACAGGAGTAGTCACGCACCGCTGCCGGGTCATCGGTGACGATGAAGGAGTTGCGGTTGAGGGCGGCATGACGCTCGGGCACGGGCTCCAGGGCGGGGGCCAGCTCGGGCCGTGCCAGATGCGACGTACTGAAGCGCACGCCGTCATGGAAGTCCTTCAATGCCACCCTGAGCGGCCAGCCGTCACGATGAATGACCACGATGTTCTGGCCATGGGACTCCATCCCCACGCCCTCCGCGAACAGCATGTGGATGATCGGCAAGGTGGCGACCTGCACGAGCTGTCGGGTCCAGGCTTCCAGCCCATGGCGTTCCACCCAGGGCGCGATGAAGGGAGTGGCGGGCTCCCCCTCGGCGTCTCGCGTGAACTGGCTCAGCCCATTGAAGGGCACGGCCCGCTCGCCGTCCTGCAGGAACTCGCCGATGTTCTGCCGCCAGATGGCACCGACCTTGCCATAGACGTCGTTGTAACGGGCGTCGGGAAAGGCACGCTCGTCCAGCGCCACGCCGGCCACCTCGCCCAGAATCACGAAACCCGCCGCCCTGGCGGTCGCGTCCGTGTCGATGAGTCGCTGAAGCCACTGGGTAATGATCGGCCCGTTGGTCACGGTGTGGCGCGCCATGATGCGCGTGCTGGACGTATTGGTGATGCTCATCGCCAGCTTGAGATACGGCTTGTCCGTATTCCGTGGAGCCAGGGTACGAATCGACTGCTGGGCGGTATAGGTCGTCTCCCCCTCGCCCAGCAAGGCGATCTCGCCGCTGGCAAGCTCCGGGTAGAGCGCCGGAACCAGCGCGTTTTCCCACTGCCAGGGATGCACCGGCATCAGCACGACGTCGTCTCGCGCCAGTCGCCGCCGCGCCAGGTAGTCATCCAGACTCGCCAGCACTCGCGGGCCGGCGTCCTCCGCGACCCGGTCGGCCAGCGCCACCCCGCCGACGGCCCCCTGATGCGCCAGGCGTGCCGGCACGGCGAGCCACCATACCCGAAGCGGCTGGGCGAACTCCGGCCCATAATGCTGATTGTCCCGCAGGGAGAAGCCGAGCCGTGACTTGTAGCAGGGGTGATAGCTGTGCGCGTCGGTGAAATACTGCTCCAGGGCATCGGCATCCAACGTCTGCGGCGTCTCTCGATAAGGCATCGGCCAGGCGGATGACTGCACGTCCTTGATCAGCGTCTGCGTCAGTTCGTTGACGAAGCCGGGCTGAATCGCGACATCCCCCAGCGCCGCCTCGAGATCCTCGATGAAACGCTGCAGACTCACCGGCTCCGGGGGGCCCTCTGCCCCCTCGACCGCGAGGGTGGCATGCTCGAGGCGAATCAGCCGGAAGCTGTGGCATTGCCAGCCACTCACCCGATAGCGACGCTCGCCCAGGGTCAGGGAGAACGACGTGGCACCAGAGACACCGGACGCCGGCTCGGCGGCGGCCTCGTGGGGAAGCACGTCTTCATAGAGCAGGGTCTGCAACAGCTGGCCGACGACGCGCTGCTCGATACGGGCGTGATGCCGCCAGTGCTCCGGGGAGGCGAAAGGCGTGGAGACGGATCCCGGAGCGTCGGAGGCGCCCACCATTGCCGCGGCCTGCGGCAGAACACGTTCATGTGATGACATGATGTACCTTCAAAACCTGGAAAATGGACCAGCGAAGCCCCTCGGTCAGCGCACCGGCTCGGCACGCCGATGGCTTCTCGTCTCGGGGGCGCTGCCCTCGCGGCTTTCGCGGACGAAGACCTGATCGGGACGTGGGTGGCACAGGAAGTCCGCATGAGAGATGTTGTAGCCATAGGCGCCGGCCAACGGCAGCACCAGCAGGTCTCCCGCCTCGACCCCTTGCAGCTCCTGCCGGCGGCTCAACACATCCTTCGGGGTACAGAGCTGCCCCACCACGGTCCAGGGCCGGCTCTCGCCCTCACGCGCCCGCCGGGGGTCGCGCGGCAGGTGAATGACCGGGTGATCGTGCCCCTGGGCTGCGGGCAGGCGAAACTGGTGCGTACCGCCCCGACAGACGAGGAAGCCTTCCCCATGGCTGACCTTGGTATCGAGCACCTCGATCGCGTAGTAGCCACAGAAGGCCGAGAGGAAACGGCCGATCTCGAAGCGCACCAGCGGAGGCTCGTGCATGGTCGACAGTCGTCGCTCCAGGGCCCGGCACAGGCCAGGCCAGTCGAACTGCTCGGACGGCTGGAGATAGTTCACGCCGATACCGCCCCCCACGTTGAGCTGGATCAGCTGCTCGGGGTGGCGCGCCAGCGCTCGCCACCGGGGCCAGCGCTCCAGATAGAACGACAGGAGCCGCTGGTGTCGCTGCCCGCATGTCTGGTGCGACATGGCATGCACATGGAAGCCGACGAGCGTCAGGTTCGGGGCGTCATCCACCGCTTGCACGGCATCGGCCAACTGCGCCTCATCGATACCGAACGGCGTGGCGGTGCCGGCCATTCTCAGACGACTGGAGAGATCCGCGGGCAGCGAGGGGTTGATACGCACGAGCACGGCCTGCATGTGATCCAGCGAGGCCGCGATCGCCTGCAGGCGGGATACTTCCCCGAGGCTTTCGACATGAAAGGCCTCGACACCTCGCGTCATGGCGTCACGCATGTCGGCGTCGAGCTTGCCCGGCCCGGAAAGCACCCAGGGGCGCGGCGTCGAACAGGCGCAGGCACGCGCGATCTCGCCACCGGACGACAGCTCCAGCCCATCCACCACGGGCGCCAGCGTATCGATGATGTCAGACTCGCTGTTGGCCTTGATCGCATAGTAAAGCTCGACGCCCGGTGGCAATGCCGCCTTCATCGCGCGTCCCTGCGCGGCGAGCGCCGGGAGGTCATAGAAGAACGCCGCCATGGGATCGCGGCACGCCTGCCGATGCGCCTCGATGGCGTCGAGGATGTGCTCGGGGATCCGGAAGTGCTCAGCCATAGGCCACCTCCCGGCTCATGGCCTGGGTGGCATGCCAGGGGTTGGGCAGCGCCACGTACTGGGCCTGTCGGTCCGCCCGGGCCATGAGCCGTAGCTTGAAGTTGGTCTTGCAGGGCACCTCGCCCCCCTCCAGCAGCGCATCCAGCTCGGGGGCCGGCATTCCCAGGGTCTGTCGAACGCGGCGCAACTCGTCCCGGGTGTCCTGCCACAGGGCATCGCCCAGTTCGGGGCGCTGCCAGCTCAGCGCCAGGATCGCCTCGGCGACATGGTTGACGAGCAGGCAATAGGCGATTCGGTTCCATCCCTGCTCGCGGCGGTAGATCATCGACTCCCTGACGCGGGGATGCAGAGATTCCCCCGCGAGCCAGTCCACGCCCTTGTGGTCGGTCAGCTTGACCCCCTCGAAGTCACGCAGCAGCATCTTCCGGGGCATGCCCGCGTCGTGGATCAGCACGCAATTCTGCAGATGGGGCTCCATGACGATGCCATGCCGGAAGAACAGCCCCATGACCGGAGCCACCAGCGTGCGCAGATAGGCCTGGAACCACTGGCGAACCCGACGCTCCGACGGAAGTGCCTGCTCGCCCTCGCTGGGCGTCGCCCCGTCGATGAAGGGCAGCACCATGGGAGCCAACTGCGCATCGCGGGCGAACAGCGTCGCGCTGAGCAGGCAGTGTTCGGGCGAGAACCGCTGGCAGAAGTTTTCCCGCAGGATCATGCCGGTCTGCTCCCGGAACCAGCGCTTGTCGGCATCATCGCCCTGGGTCGGTGCCCAGTGCACCGTGGCCGGTTCCTGCGCCACACACAGCGCCTCCAGTGCCGCGTCCTTCGATCGGGCGAGCCGGTGCATGATGCGGTCGATGACCAGCGTACTCTCCAGCTCGTACCAGGCGTTCTTGCGCACGCAGTTGGTAATGCGCACATTGAGCGATCCCTTGAGGAACCAGGGATGCCCCTCGAGGTACCAGGTGCGCATGGAGGCGGTGGGCGCGGCGTGCCAGCCGCTCTGCCCGAGATCGCCGATCACGCCTTCCCCGATCATCTCCGCCACCCGGGCATCCTGCCGGAACAGATCGGCCTGCACCGGATGCATGCTGAGCACCACGCGGTCGCCATCCTCGGCCCTGCTCTGGTCGGCCACATGCGGCAGCACGTCCAGGGCACTCAACCGATTGGCCTGGACACTCAGTCCGGCCGCGGGAAAGGAAAACTGGTGCAGGGCCGTGGTGGTGCCGAATTCCGGGGCATAGGCGGGCCTGTCCTGCAACAGATGGGGTGGCCATTGCCGGGCCTTGGGCGTGGGATGATTGGGATGGCCGAACCATAGCCCCTGCTCACTGCGACGATAATCCGTCAGTGGATGAAGGCTGGGCTGCCCGACGGCATGGGCGACGATCGTCGTCATGATGTCCTGGCTCTGCACGACCTGGTCGCACAGCTCCTGATTGAGCGTCCCGTCATGCCACCGACAGTGCGCCAGCAGGGAGGAGATCAACTCCGCCATCTCGGGGACATGCCAGCCGGCAGCCCCCGATTCCCGGAGGTAGGTGTCGGAGAGGTAGAAGTGGCTCCCGATCACCGAGCGCCGGTCCACCATCACGAACAGCGAAAGCGATGCCGACCATTCGATCAGCAGAGGCAAGCCATGCAGATGCTCCGGTAGGCCTTCCCGCTGGGCTGGCCATCGATAGGACATCGTGTCATGGGGTATTGCCACTTCCTTGATAATGCAATTCAGCAATGCATGCGTGGATGCATGTCGGCTTGTCTCGCCAGGTGAACGAGAGAAACGTGCGTAGCTCATGTGGCCTCCGCAAAAATGCCGTCCTTTAAAGCCCCACCTGCCTTGTGGCCTGCCGTGCCGTCAGCGAAAGGCTCCTGTCTTCGTCGATGGACTTGCGCCGCTGGCCTCTGGCACCTGTTGGCAGGTGAATCCGTGCGTCCCTAGCTAGTCACTTTGCGAAGTTGTACTGGATGGTTGTGCTTGTTGTGTCGATCGAGAGGGTGAGAGCAACCGACTCCCTGGCGGAGGCTCTCTGTCCCAGCATGTCGTGGCATCACACCTGAAGCGATCTGAAGCCCGCGTGGCAGCCCACGCCGTGCTTTGCTTGGGAGGGATGCCAAGACCACAATGCGAATGAGAATTATTATTCTAATCGTTAAAATATGAGCTGTCCATGATGATCGAACGATCCGTTCGCTATGTCCTGACAACCCATTGTGCCGAGAAGGCCAGACAGACGTGCCTCTAGACGTTGAAAATGAGAATGTTTTGCCTTACGGTGCTCCGATCCAGGAACCACACCGACGAGCCAACCCCATGCCCTCGACACCTGCCAAGCCGCCTCGACTGACAGGCGAAGCCCTGCGCGCCGGGTATGAGTCCCGATGCGTACTGGACGGCGTCGACCTGGCGGTGGCCGAGGGTAAGCTGACGGTGCTGCTCGGCCCGAACGGTAGTGGGAAGTCGACGCTGCTGAAGACGCTTGCTCGAACCCTGGTACCCAGTGCCGGACGGGTCTGTCTCGATGGCAGGGATATCCACCGCAGCAACACGCGAGAGGTGGCACAGCGCCTGGGCATTCTGCCGCAGGGCCCTTCCGCACCGGAGGGGCTCACGGTCAGGCAACTGGTCGGCATGGGACGCTTTCCTCACCAGCGGTTGTGGCGACAGGATGCCGAGCGGGATGCCCGCGCCATTCGCGAGGCGATGGCCTATGCCGATGTCACGGACTTCGCCGACCGCAGTGTCGACGCGCTTTCCGGCGGCCAGCGCCAGCGCTGCTGGATCGCCATGGTGCTGGCCCAGGAAACCGAATTGATCCTGCTCGACGAGCCGACCACCTTCCTCGACCTCAAGGTCCAGGTCGACCTACTGGAGCTGCTGGTGTCGCTGGCCCACGAGCGGGGACGCACCCTGCTGGTGGTGCTGCACGACCTGAACCTGGCGGCGGCCTATGCCGACGTCCTGGTGATGATGCATGAGGGCCGTATCGTGCACTGCGGGCCGCCGGAGACGGTGTTCACCGCCGCCAACCTCAAGCGGGTCTTCGATCTCGATGCCGAGGTGATGCGCGCCCCGAGCACCGGCCGGCCGATCTGTGTGCCAGCCATGGGGGGTGTCAGCGGGGCCGCCGTCGGCCCCGCCCGGACCCACCCGGAGGTCTCGGCATGAGCGCGGTCCAGCACTTCTGCGCCCGGGAAAGCCTCGCCCTGGGCGACCCCCTGGCCGGCACCGCCGCCCATGCCGAACGCAACCTGCTGATCAGTTGGCCCCGTGCCAAGTGGCAGCGCAGCCTGCGCCAGGCCAGCGACATGGCCGCGCCGGTGAAGGCACGCCTCGAGGCCATCGCCGAATCGGGCCGCCGCGTCAACCTGATCCATCGCCGGGGCGAGGACGCCAGCCTTCATCGTGTCTTCCTGATGCCGGAGCGTCGCGAATACCGCGTGCCCCGCGAGGAACTCGACGACTTCCTCGCGGCCCTCTCCCGGGGCGAGGCTCCGTCGCGCTGGCACCGGGGTACCGTCGAGCCTTCCCTGATCCTGTGCTGTACCCATGGCAAGAAGGACAAGTGCTGCGCCAAGTTCGGCTTCGCCACCTACAAGGCCATCGCCGAGGCCATCCGCGATCAGGCCCTGCCCTTCGAGGTGTGGGAAAGCACCCACCTGGGGGGCTGCCGTCTCGCGGCCAGCGCCGTGGTCTTCCCCGCCCTGCGCAAGTACGGCCGCATCACCGACGCGGATGTCGTACCGCTGCTCGAGAGCGAGGCCGCGAATCGCCCCTACCTGCCCTGCTACCGGGGAGACTCACGTCTCACCCCGTTGGAGCAGTGCGCCCAGGTCGCCGCCCTGGAATGGCTCGCCGCGAGGCATCTCCAGGCCGAGGTCGAGGTGGCCGAGCCATCCGATCCCGAGGCGGCGTCCTGTCGGCTGATCGCCGAGTGGCAAACCACCGACGCCCATGGCCGCCTGGCCATCACTTGTGTCCAGCGCACTCTCGAACGTTTCGATACCTGCGCCGATCTCGATGCCGACACGCCTAAACCCGGGCGAGTCTGGGACGTCATCGGCATCGCGCAGTTGGAGCCGGCAACGTCCCCGTATTGATAAGGCTTATCATTCGCCGACTGGCTCGGTCGCCAGTGGCTCTTCCCGCAGGAGATCCCCGCCGGCCTGGTTGCCTCGCTGCTGGGCGGCGCCTACTTCATGTGGGGCTTGAGGAGGCTTTGAGATACCCGCACCACGCGAAGAACCCCGCCTTGAGCGGGGCCCTTCGCACCGTGGATGACTCCCGACGAGACGCCACCCTTGCAACCATGCAATGTCGGCGAATCAGCCAGTGGCCTGCTGGTAGCGCCGCTCGACCTCGTCCCAGTCGATCACGTTGAAGAAGGCGGCGACATAGTCCGGACGCTTGTTCTGGTACTTCAGGTAGTAGGCGTGCTCCCAGACATCCAGCCCCAGGACCGGCGTGTTGCCGTGCGAGATCGGGCTGTCCTGGTTCAGGGTATTCTCGACCACCAGCTTCCCGTCCGGCGACACACTCAGCCAGGCCCAACCGCTGCCGAAGCGACCCAGTGCCGCCTTGGTGAAGGCGTCCTTGAAGGCATCGAAGCCACCCAGTTCGCTGTCGATGGCAGCCGCGACCTTGCCCTTGGGGGCACCACCGCCGTTGGGCGACATCATCAGCCAGAACATCGAGTGGTTGGAGTGGCCACCGCCATTGTTGATGACGGCCTGGCGCTTCTCTTCGGGCACCCGGTCGAGGCTGGCGAGCAGCTCGTCCACCGGCACTTCCTCGAGGCCGGTGCCTTCCAGGGCCCCGTTGAGGTTGTTGATGTAGGTCTGGTGGTGCCGGGTGTGGTGAATCTCCATGGTCATCGCATCGATGTGCGGCTCCAGGGCATCATAGCCATAGGGCAGCTCGGGTAATGTATGCGGCATAGTGACTCCTCCGTGAATGAACTGAGCGAGGCAAATGCCTCGTGACCTCAACTACAAAGGATGGCAGACACCCGCCCTGGACGCTAATAATTCCCGTTATCGCTCATATAGACAGAGGTTATGGAGCCTCCCGACACGACGACGCCGGCCCCATCGTGGGCCGGCGTCGTGACGCGAGCTGCGGGATCACGCTCGTCGTTACAGCTTGCTTTCCAGCTCCGGCAGGGCCTCGAAGAGATCCGCCACTAACCCGGTGACCGTCGAGAGCGCCACCTGGAAGATCCCGATCTTCGTCACAGTTTCTGCTCGAGTTCCGGCAGCACCTCGAACAGGTCGCCGACCAGACCGTAATCGGCCACCTGGAAGATCGGCGCCTCCTCGTCCTTGTTGATGGCGACGATCACCTTGGAGTCCTTCATCCCCGCCAGGTGCTGGATCGCGCCCGAGATGCCCACGGCGATATACAGCTCCGGGGCGACGATCTTGCCGGTCTGGCCCACCTGCATGTCGTTGGGCACGAAGCCGGCGTCCACCGCGGCTCTTGATGCGCCGATCGCCGCGCCGAGCTTGTCGGCGATGCCGTCGAGCAACTTGAAGTTCTCGCCGCTGCCCATGCCGCGGCCACCGGAGATCACCACGCGGGCGGCACCCAGCTCGGGGCGGTCGCTCTGGGCGAGTTCTTCCTTGACGAAGGTGGACTGGGTGTTCTCCACCACCGTCTCCACCGCCTCCACGCTGGCGCTGCCCGTTTCGGCCACGGCATCGAAGGCGGTGGCGCGCACCGTGATCACCTTGAGCGGGTCGTCGCTTCTGACCGTGGCGATGGCGTTGCCGGCGTAGATCGGCCGCTGGAAGGTGTCGGCGCTCTCCACGGCGATGATCTCGGAGAGCTGCGACACGTCCTTGAGGGCGGCGACGCGTGGCAGCACGTTCTTGCCGGTGGTGGAGGCCACCGCCAGCACATGAGTGTAGTCGCCGGCAAGGTCCGCAAGCAGCGCGCTCAGCGGCTCGGCGAGCTGGTGGGCGTAGGCGGCATGGTCGGCGACGCGGACCTTGTTGACGCCGTCGAGTCTGGCGGCGGCTTCGGCCACCGCGCCGACATTCTCGCCGGCGACCAGGATATCGATGTCACCACCGATCTGCTGCGCCGCCGCGACCACCTGGGCGGTGGCACCGACCAGGACGCCGTCGTGATGTTCGGCCAGGACCAGGATGCTCATGAAATCACCTTCGCTTCGTTCTTGAGTTTCTCGACCAGCTCGTCCACCGAGCCCACCTTGATGCCGCCCTGGCGTTCGGGGGGCGGCTCGACCTTGAGCAGCGTGACCCTGGAGGCCACCTCGACGCCCAGCTCGTCCGGCGTCTTGACGGCCAGCGGCTTCTTCTTGGCCTTCATGATGTCGGGCAGCTTGGCGTAGCGTGGCTCGTTGAGGCGCAGGTCGGTGGTGACGATGGCCGGCAGGGTCAGTTCGACGGTCTGCAGGCCGCCGTCGATCTCGCGGGTCACCTGGGCCTTGTCGTTCTCGATGACCACTTCGGAGGCGAAGGTGCCCTGGGGCAGGCCGGTCAGCGCGGCGAGCATCTGGCCGGTCTGGTTGTTGTCGGTGTCGATGGCCTGCTTGCCGAGGATCGTGAGGCCCGGCTGCTCCTCCTCGACCACCTTGGCCAGCAGCTTGGCCACCGCCAGCGACTCGACACGCTCGTCGGTTTGGACGTGCACGGCGCGATCGGCACCCAGCGCCAGGGCGGTGCGCAGCTGCTCCTGGGCGGCCTTGGGCCCGACGGTGACGGCAACCACTTCAGTGGCCACCCCGCGTTCCTTCAGGCGCACCGCCTCTTCCACGGCGATCTCGCAGAAGGGGTTCATGGCCATCTTGACGTTGGTGAGGTCGACGTCGGAGTGGTCCGGCTTGACCCGGATCTTGACGTTGTAATCGATGACGCGTTTGACCGCGACGAGTACTTTCATGGTGTCCTCGCTTGGTTCACTCTAACGAACCGTCTGGTTAGGAACATACCGACCATGCCGGCTCGGCAGCGGGCGCATCAGCGTGTCCTTAGAACCGGTTGACACGCCCTTATACGTTTCATGCAAGCGTTTGATAGACGCCGCACCAAAAAAACCCACCCAATGTGCCATAGCCGGGACCATGGCAACAATCCCCCCATGGCGGGCCCAGGGCTATCGCAGTTGACTGTCGCGAGGGGCGCCGGGGGCAGGCCGAAGAGGAGGTCCTGCGCCAGGGGTGAGGAGCACTGCTCCGAACGGGCTGGCCACGGATGGCCAGCACCGGTCCTGCAAGCGAAGCGGGACGCGAGAGCGAAGCAGGGCATCGTACGCCCATGGAGGGGGTTACAGCGCCTCCTCGCAGGCCTGCCGGCGGATCAGCCCCGAGCCATGCTGCTATCTGCGGTTGCCCCGCATGGCGGGCCAGAGGCGGCACGACCGCACATTGGCCATCGTAGGGGTGACCTGAGTCGTTTATTATGCCTATCATGGAGAATATCGAGAAGCAAACGACCGTTTCAAAACCTTTCGGCGTTGGTGCTATTCGCAGGATCCCCGCGTCGGCGGTGAGGGAGGAGAGTGCAGGTGGAACAAGTAGAACGTGAATCCATGGATTTCGACGTGGTCATCGTCGGCGCCGGCCCCTCGGGCCTGTCGGCGGCGTGCCGCCTGATGCAGCAGGCGAACGAGGCCGAGCAGGAACTGACCGTGTGCGTGGTGGAAAAGGGCTCCGAGGTGGGCGCCCATATTCTCTCCGGGGCGGTCTTCGAGCCCCGCGCCCTGCAGGAGCTGTTCCCCGACTGGGAGGCGCGCGGCGCCCCCCTGACCACGCCGGTGATTCGCGACGAACTCTTCCTGTTCAAGAACGGCGAGAAGGCCCAGAAACTGCCCAATGCCCTGGTGCCGAAGTCGATGCACAACACCGGCGGCGATCTCACCCGCTACGTGATCAGCGCCGGCAACCTCTGCCGCTGGCTCGCCGAGCAGGCCGAGGGGCTCGGGGTGGAGATCTTCCCTGGCTTCGCCGCCCAGGAGACGATCATCGAGGATAGCGTGGTCAAGGGCATCCTGATCGGCGATATGGGCATCGGCGCCGATGGCCAGCCCAAGGACAGCCATATGCCGGGCATGGAGCTGCGCGCCAAGTACACCCTGTTCGCCGAGGGCTGCCGCGGGCACCTGGGCAAGCGGCTGATCGAGCGCTTCGGGCTCGACGCAGGCAAGGACCCGCAGCACTACGGCATCGGCCTCAAGGAGCTGTGGGACATTCCCGCCGACAAGCACGAACCCGGCCTGGTGCTGCACGGCTCCGGCTGGCCGCTGGACAAGCACACCCACGGCGGCTGGTTCCTCTACCACGCCGAGAAGGCGCAGGTCGTCGTCGGCCTGATCATGGACCTCTCCTACCAGAATCCCTGGCTGTCGCCGTTCGACGAATTCCAGCGCATGAAGCACCACCCGGTGCTCAAGCAGTACCTGGAGAACGGCAAGCGTGTCTCCTACGGCGCCCGGGCCATCACCAAGGGCGGGCTCAACTGCCTGCCGAAGATGACCTTCCCCGGCGGCCTGCTCATCGGCTGCGACGCCGGCACCCTGAACTTCGCCAAGATCAAGGGCCTGCACACCGCCATGAAGTCGGGCCTGGTGGCCGCCGAGGCGGTGTTCGAGGCGATCGCCCAGGGCGATGAAGGCGGCAAGGAGCTGACCGCCTTTACCGCGCAGTGGGAGCAGAGCTGGGCCTATGCCGAGCTCAAGGAGAGCGCCAGCTTCGGCCCGGCGATCCACAAGTACGGCACCGTCGGCGGCGGCGCCTACAACTTCCTCGACCAGATGCTCGGCGGCAAGCTGCCCAACATCCACGACACCACGCCGGACCATGCGACGCTCAAGCCCGCCAGCGAGTGCGAGAAGATCGACTACCCCAAGCCCGACGGCAAGCTCTCCTTCGACAAGCTCTCCTCGGTGTTCCTGTCGAACACCAACCACGAGGAGGATCAACCCTGCCACCTGAAGCTCGAGGACCCGGAGCTGCCGATCCGCGACAACCTGCCCCGCTACGCCGAGCCGGCCCAGCGCTACTGCCCGGCGGGGGTCTACGAGGTCGTGGAAGACGACGACGGCAAGCCGAGGTTCCAGATCAACTTCCAGAACTGCGTGCACTGCAAGACCTGTGACATCAAGGACCCGGCCCAGAACATCACCTGGGTGGCGCCGGAGGGCGGCGGCGGGCCCAACTATCCCAATATGTAAGCGGGAAGGAAGCCTAAGAACGCCTTTCGAAACCTTACCCGAGCCTGCTCCATCCCTTGGCAAGGGGCGCCGGGGGCAGGTCGAAGCGAAGGTCATTCGCCATGGATGGCGAATGTAGCGCCCAGGGAAGGGTTCACAGCGCCTTCGCGGCGACCTGTCCGCGGGACAGCCCCACCCCACCGACTGCGTTTCCTCCAGCGTCCAGGCGAGCTCAGGCCGACAGGGCTTCGCGTAGCGCCTCCACCACCCGCTCCTGCTGCTCGGCCTCGAGGTAGGGATGCATCGGCAGGCTGAGGATCTCTTCGCATACCGCCTCGGTGACCGGCAGGTGACAGTCGGGGTCCGCCAGCGCCGGCTGACGGTTGAGCGGCAGCGGGTAGTGAACGGCGGACGGCACCCCGGCTTCGGTCAGGCACGCCTGCACCTCCTCGCGGTGCGGCACGCGAATGCTGTACTGGGCATAGACGCTGGTGTTGCCGTCCGCGACCCGAGGCGTGGTGGTGATGCCCGCCTGCTGCAACCAGCGGTCGTAGCGTTCCGCCACCGCCTGACGCAGTACCACCTCCTCGTCGAAGATCTCTAGCTTGGCCAGCAGCACGGCGGCCTGCAATGTGTCCAGGCGGCTGTTCATGCCCAGCCGCGAATGGTGGTAGCGTCGCGCCTCGCCATGACGGGCCACCAGGCGGATCGCTGCGGCCAGCTCGGCGTCGTCGGTGAACAGCGCGCCGCCGTCGCCGTAGGCGCCCAAGGGCTTGCTGGGAAAGAAGCTGGTGCAGGCCACCCGGCTCAGCGCGCCGGAGCGCCGGCCGTGCTGGGTGGCGCCGAAGCTCTGGGCGGCATCCTCGATCACCGCCAGGCCATGGCGTTCGGCCACCTCGCCGATCGCTGTCATGTCGGCGCACTGGCCGAACATCGATACCGCCATGATGGCCCGGGTGCGAGGCGTGATGGCCGCCTCCAGCTGGTTGGCATCGAGCAGGTAGGTGTGCGGGTCGATGTCCACGTAGACTGGCCGGGCACCCAGCAGCACCACGCTCTCCGCCGAAGCGACGAAGGTGAAGCCGGGCACGATGACCTCGTCGCCCGGCCCGATACCCAGCGCCATCTGGGCGATCTGCAGTGCATCGGTGCCGTTGGCGCAGCCGATGCAGTGCGCCACCCCGACACGCGCCGCCAGGCGTTGCTCCAGCTCGTCCACCTCGGGGCCGAGCACGAAGCGTCCATGGGCCAGCACGGCCTGAATGGCGGCATCGAGCCGCGGCTTGATGCGTGTCTGCTGGGTAGCGAGATCGATGAAGTCCATGCCTTTTCCTCAGTCAGTCGTGCCCGACGTTGGCGCTGTAGTGGCGCGGAGAGAGCCTGCTCAGTTGGGGATGCGCCTCTCCCTCCCGAGGCGGCTCGGGTTGTGCCAGGCGCAGGCTGTGCACGGTTTCCAGGCAGTGGCGCACGGCATCGATGCCGAAGCCGCGCCCGGCGAGGATCTCGCGGTAGCTGACGGTGTGCAGATCGTCGAAGCCGCTGGAGAACTCGAACAGTTCGCCGTCGCAGATGATGCTGCGATAGGTGGACTGCCGCCCGCGCACGCTCTCCGGCAGGTCCTCGGCATCGATGGAGAGGAACCAGCGTACCCGCGCCTTCTCGTACACCAGATAGCCGGCGGCCTTGTGATCGTCACGATAGTGCAGGACCTCTTGCTTGAGCTCGCCGAAGATCAGATACAGCATGTCGAAGAAGTGGATACCGATTTCGGCGACCACCCCGAAGGACTTGCGCGAGTCGCCTTTCCAGCTGGCCAGGTACCAGGGACCGCGCGCCGTGATATAGGTCAGCTCCACCTCGTAGGGGGTATCCCGGTTTTCGGCGGCCACCTTGTCGCGCAGCTCATGGATCGCCGGATGGTGACGCAGCTGCATGATGCTGTAGACGCGCCGATCGGTCTCCTCCTCGACGAGCCGCAGCTCGTCCAGCTGAGCCGGGGTGGGCACCAGCGGCTTCTCGCAGATGACATCGCAGCCCAGCTGCAGGCCGGCGGTGATGTGCGCCCCGTGCAGGTGGTTGGGTGAGCAGACCACCAGGTAGTCGATGGGTGTCTCGCCCATGCGACGCAGCCGCCAGGCATGTTCGAGAAAGCACTCGAACTCGGTGAAGAAGGCACAGCCCGGCGCCATCGAGTCGATGATGCCCACCGAGTCGTTGATGTCATAGGCGGAGATCAGAGAATGGCCAGTCTCCTTGATGGCCTGCATATGGCGGGGGGCGATATAGCCGGCCGCACCGATCAACGCAAAGTTCATGCTTCCCACTGGCGCCTCCTTCAAGCCGGAATCCATAGAATAACTGCAGTATCTGGGGCCACACGGCAGAGGCGTGCTAGGCGATGGGCCGTCTCGGGTCGCGGATCCACTCGCTCCAGGAGCCGGCATAGAGCTTCGGCAGCGGGCGCCCGGCGACCGCATAGGCGAGGATGTTGTGACAGGCGGTGACCCCGGAGCCACAGTAGGCGATCACCGCCTCGGCGTCGGGCAGTTCCGCATCCAGTGCCTCGGGCGACTTGAAGCGACCCTCGGGGGTGAGATTGTCGGCGCTGGGGTGACAGACCGCCCCGGGAATATGGCCGGCGACCGGGTCGATGGGTTCGACCTCGCCTCGGAAACGCTCGTGGCTGCGTGCATCGACCTTCAGCGCACGACCGGAGAAGACCTGGTCGGCATCGACCCGCACCGCCTCCTGGAAGCGCGGGGTCCAGCCGCTCGGCGCGGGAGTCGCCTCGCGCCCCAGGGGCAGCTCACCGCCCTGGTCCTGCCAGGCGCGCAGCCCGCCGTCGAGCACGCACACATCGGGATGACCGGCCCAGCAGGCAAGCATCCACCAGGCCCTTGCCGCGGCCAGCTGGCCGCCCATGTCATCGTAGACCACCACCGACTGTCCGGGAGCGATGCCGAGGCGCTGCAGCGTCGCCGTGAATGCCTCGGGTGTGGGCAGCGGGTGTCGGCCACCCTCTCCGGCCGGTGCGGCCAGGTCGCGGTCGAGATCGAGGTGCAGGCTGCCGGGCAGGTGCCCCTCGCGCCAGAGTCGCTCGCCGGCGGTGGCGTCGCCCAGCCGGGCGCGGCAGTCGAGAATCCTCGGCGTGTGGGCCCCGTTGAGGGCCTCGGCCAGCTCGGTGGCCGTGATCAAGGCGCGTGTCATGCCTGGACTCCTTCGAGCAGTTCGATGGGCGCCCGGCGCGCGATCAGCCGTCGCCGACCGGCCTGCCGGAAACGCACCTCGATCACCGGGTTGTCCGGATCGCCCTCCACCACGGCGATCTCGCCCTCGCCGAAGACCGCGTGCCGCAGCCGTCGGCCGACGCTGAACTCGACGCCACCGGGCGGTGGCTCGGCGATGCCGGCCGCCTCGGGCGTGGCCGCGGTCAACGGCAGGGACCGGCCGAGTGCCGCCAGATAACGCCCGACCAGCTCGGGAGACGACACCGTCAGCGGTATCGGATACTCGACGTCCTCCCCTGCGGCAAGCCGCTCGGTGACCCGCCGGCAGTCCTGCCAGGCGGTCTCGGCGATGAAACGGCTGGGACGGTGATCGCCGCCGTCGTGGACGACCAGCAACCGCTCCCTGGCCCGGGTGATGGCCACGTAGAAGAGCCGCCGCTCCTCCTCGAGGCGCCGGGGCGAGAGCGGGTTGTCACGGCTGTAGTGGGGGAAGTCCTCCTCGTTGGTGCCGCCGAGCAGCACCAGCGGCCACTCCAGCCCCTTGGCGCCGTGCACGGTGGTGATCAGCACCCCATCGTCGCGGTTCGCCACCGGCCGGCGCAGCAGTTCGACGAACGCCTCGGTGTCGCTGCCCAGCTCTGCGGCCTGCTCGATCAGCACGTCGAGCAGCCGCACGTCCTCCTCGCCCTTGTCGCGCCGTGCGGCGGCTCGCTTGAGTACCTTCTCGGCCTCGACGCTCTCGACCACGTGCTCGAGCAGCCGGGCCGGTGGCCAGTTGCCCAGTCTCGGCAGTTCGCAGAGCAGTGCCCAGCGCCGCTTGAGGGTGCGCCGCTGGTGCGGCTTGAGTCCCTCGAGCAGGGGGTCGTGGCGTTCCGGCCAGCGCTGGGTCTCGGCCAGGCGCACGGCCAGGGCAGACAGGCGCTCTCGGGCCACGAAGGGGGTCGGCTGGGCCAGCAGCAGCTGCAGGTGGCCCGGGTCCTGCAGGAGGCCCGGCGCCCGGGCCAGCATCAGGTAGCCGGCCAGCGCCTGCACCAGCGGCAGGCGGAAGACGAAGCGGTCCTCCCGGGCGAGCCGGAACGGCAGGCCGGCCTTGAGCAGCGCCAGTTGCAGCGGCACCGACAGCGCCCAGCTGCGCACCATCAGGCAGGCTTCGTCGAGCCGTCGTCCCTCCTGCTGCCAGGCCTCGAGCTCCTCGAGCAACGCCCGTCCGCCCTGCCCGACCGCCAGACGGGTCGGCGGGTTGCCCGGTGCCGCCAGGCAGAGCTGGTCGGGGCGCCGGCGGTTGGCCGCGATGGCATGGTTGGCGGCCAGCGCCAGGGCATGGCCATGGCGGAAGGTGGTGGAGAGCGGGTAGTCACGGGCCTCGCCGAAGGTGGCGGTGAAACGCTCGAGCATGGTGTCGGGGTGAGCGCCGCGCCACTCGTAGATGCACTGGTTGGCATCGCCCACCGCCATCACCGCGGCGTCGCGGCCGGCGAGCAGCGCCAGCAGGCGCTGCTGGGCCACGTTGATGTCCTGATACTCGTCGATGATCACGTGGTCGAGGAAGCCCTGGACCCGACGGCACAGGCCGGCGTCGGCCTCCAGCACCTCGAGGGGGCGGTAGAGCAGGTCCGCATAGCTCATCAGTCCCTGGTCGGCGAGAAGCCGCTCGGCGTGGACGAAGGCCGCCGGGAAGTGGTCGGTCTGCTCGCCGAAGTCGAGCCGGTCGAAGAGCTCGGCGGGACCGACCATCTCGGCCTTCACCAGCGAGCAGAAGTGCGCCAGGGCCTCGAGGCGTTCGCCGTCCAGCGCCGCCTCCCGGGCCTCGGGCTCGTCGGCCAGCGCCTCCAGGGTAGCCTGGCGCAGCAACCGCTCCAGCTGCCAGTCGGCGGTGAGCAGTTCCCGCGGTGCCAGCGCGCCCCAGCGGGTCAGGCTGAGGGTGAGCCGGTGGCCGAGGGAGTGAAAGGTGCGCACATCCGGCAGCGGCTGCCCGGGCGGTGCCATGGCCACCAGGCGGGCCTGGAAATCCTCGCGGGCCGAGCGGTTGAACATCAGCACCAGGATCCGCGACGGCGGTACCCCCCGATCGAGCAGGTGGAGCACGCGGGCCACCATGGTGGTGGTCTTGCCGGAACCGGCCACCGCGGCGACCCGGGCGTGGCCACGGTCATGCTCGACCACGGCCCGCTGTTCGGCGGTCAGCTGCATGCCGAACCGCCGTCGAGAGGCCCGTTCTCCTCCAGCCGACCGAGGGGCTGCCAGACGCCGCCGCTCACCAGCCCCAGCTCCTGGCCGCCGCCAGGCAGGTCACGGGTCTCGGCCAGCTCTACCAGGCGATAGTAGAGATTGCGGCCCAGCCGGGCGGCGAGCCCGAAGCGCACCGGCACCTCGGGGACCACCTCGCCACGGGGCGTCTCGCTCAGGCTCAACCGATGCTGCGCGCTCAGCAGCAGGCGATCGCCGACATTGGTGGTGAGCCACCAGCCACCGCCCTCGTCGGGCTCGGCATCGACGACCAGGAAGGGGCGATCCTCGACCCGGATGCGCTGTTTCTCCGCCGGGGTCACCAGGTAATAGGCGCCGTCGGTCTCGCGCCGGAGGATCGTCGAGAGCAGCCGCACCAGCCGCGGCCGGGCGATGGCCACGCCCTCGTGTACCCAGCGGCCGTCGGCGGCGATCAGCAGGTCCATCTCGCCCTGGTGCTCGGGGTGCCAGGACGCCACCGGCGGGATCTCGCCTTCCGGGTCGATATGGGCCAGCAGCGGATCGAGGGTCATGGCGGCGCTCTCCCGACGGTTTCCCTCCATAGCTTAGATCAGCCCTGCCCGAGCCAGGTCGTCGCGCACCGACGCGGAGGCCCGGGGTGCCGCGGCGCGGAACAGCTGGTAGAAGTTGGCGGTGGTCTGCATGGCCACCTCATCGACGCTGATACCGCGCTCGGCGGCGATACATTCGGCAACCTCCACCACCCAGGCCGGCTCGTTGGGCTTGCCGCGGTGCGGCACCGGCGCCAGGTAGGGGCTGTCGGTCTCGATCAGCAGGCGGTCCAGGGGAATGCGCCGGGCCAGCTCGCGGATCGAAGCGGCGTTGCGGAAGGTGACGATGCCGGAGAGCGAGATGTAGAAGCCGTGGCGCACCGCCTCCCGGGCCATGTCCAGGTCCTCGGTGAAGCAGTGCAGCACGCCGCCCACCCCGGGGTCGGTGTGCTCGCGGATCAACGCCAGGGTGTCCTCGCGTGCCTCGCGGGTGTGGACGATCACCGGTAGTTCCAGCTCGCTGGCGGCGATCAGCTGGCGCCGAAAGCGCTCGAGCTGCACGTCGCGCGAGGGCACCGCCTCCGCGCCCTCGATACGTGAGCCGTCGAGATAGTGGTAGTCGAGCCCGGTCTCGCCGATGGCCACCGCCTCGCAGCGCTCGGCCACCTCCTTGATCGCCTCCACGGTCGGCTCCTCGGGCACCCGATGCAGGGGATGGACCCCGGCGGAGATCACCACGTCGTCATGCTCGCGGGCCAGGGCGGCGAGGGGGGCCACGTCCTCCAGGGTCACGGCAATGGCCAGGAACTGGCGCACGTCACGCGCACGGGCGGCGGCGAGGATCGCCGCCAGGTCGCCGTCATGGGTGCGGGGGTCGAGGCGATCGAGATGGCAGTGGGAATCGACAAACATTGAATGACATACCAGATGAATGAATTAAGCCCGAAGCCCGTCAGAGCGTATAGGTGGGCGTGCCCTTGTCCAGTTGCCCGGCCAGCAGGCTCTCCATGCGGGCGCGGACCGCCTGGTCCTCGGCGCTGAAGTGGATGCCGATCCCGGGCACGCGGCGGCCGGCGACCCCCTCCGGGGAGACCCAGACCACCTGGCCGGTGACCGGGACACGCTCGCTCTCGCCGGGCAGCATCAGCAGCAGGAAGACCTCCTGGCCCAGTTCGTAGCGTTCGCGGGTGGGCACGAAGATACCCCCTCGCTCCAGCGACGGCATGTAGGCGGAGAGCAGGGTCGGCACATCCTGGATGGTCAGGGAGAGGGCTTTCTGAGCGGCCATCGGCGACACCTCGTGGAGTGATCCGTCATGGAGTGTTCAGGAACGCAGCAGCGCAGACCAGCGCACCAGCCAGGCTTCCAGCACCAGCTGGGGATTGGGGTTGCCCCCTGCGGCGAGCAGGCGGCGCTGCTCGCGAGCGTAGTCGAGCAGGCGAAACCAGTCCTGCACTCGGCCATTCTTGACCGCCTGGCGATAGAGCGGCAGCAGGTCGGGGTTGCGCAGCTCGCGCCCCTCTCCGGAGAGCCCCAGGCGGATCAGGTCCTCCAGCCAGGCGATACCGTACCACAGGATCGCCTCGGTCGACTGTCGCTCCAGCCGTAGCGCCTCGGCCACCGGCTCAGCGCCGCGCACCAGCGCCTCGAAGGTTTCGACGAGCTGCTGGCGCAGGGTACGGGCGTCCGGTTCGGCCTGGGCCAGGGCTTCCAGCGGCAGGCCACCGGCCACCCGCCACCAGAAGCGGGCCTCCTCCTCGCTGCCCAGGCGCTCGGCCAGCCAGGCCGTGCAGTCGGCTTCGGGCGGCGGCGCCAGGGGCCAGTGCTGGCAGCGCGAGCGGATGGTCGGCAGCATCCGCGAGGGAATATCGGAGAGCAGCAGGAAGAGGGTACGGTCGCCCGGTTCCTCCAGGCTCTTGAGCAGGGCGTTGGCGGCGGCCACGTTCATCGCCTCCGCCGGCGAGATCACGATCACGCGGTAGCCTCCCTGCTGGGCGGTCTGGCCGACGAAGTCGTTGACCTCGCGGATCGGGCCGATGCGGATCTGCCGCTTGCCCTCCTCCGGGCCGACCCGCAGCAGGTCCGGGTGATAGCCGGCGGCCAGCATGCGACAGCCGTGGCAGCGACCGCAGGCGGTCTCGCCGGGATCGGCGCACAGCACCCAACCGATCAGCGCCTCGGCCAGCGACTGCTTGCCGACGCCCCGGGGGCCGGAGAGCAGCAGGGCGTGGGGCAGCCGGCCGGCCCGGGCCTGGTCGGTCAGCGCGCGGAAGCGCGGCGCCAGCCAGGGCAACGGCCGCAGCGTCTCGCTCATCCCCATGACGCCACCCGGGTCTCGAGCTCACTCAGCAGGCGCGCCTGCACCGTCGGCAGGTCGGCCGAGGCATCGATCACCACCATGCGCCCGGGGGCCGCGGCCGCCCGTGCCAGGTAGGCCTGGCGTACCGCCTCGAAGAAGCTCGCGCGCTCGCGCTCGAAGCGGTCACGCTCGCCACCGTCCCGGTCGAGCCGGCCCTCCAGGCGCTGCTGGGCGGCCTCCATGGGCATGTCCAGCAGCAGGGTCAGGTCGGGCTCGAGGCCGCGCTGGACGAAGGCCTCCAGCTCGGCGATGCGGGACACTTCGATGCCGCGGCCACCGCCCTGGTAGGCGAAGGTGGCGTCGGTGAAGCGGTCGCAGACCACCCAGGCCCCGCGCGCCAGCGCCGGCCGGATCTGGCGTGCCAGGTGCTGGGCGCGGGCGGCGAACACCAGTAGCAGCTCGGCGTCATGGTCGAGTGGCTCCTCGCCGTCGGGGTCGAGCAGCAGCGCCCGGATCGCCTCGGCACGTGAGGTGCCGCCGGGTTCGCGGGTGCGGACCACCTCGAGGCCGCGCGCCTCGAGCCAGTCGGCCACCAGGGCCAGGTTGGTGGACTTCCCGACCCCTTCTCCCCCTTCCAGGGTGATAAAGCGTCCGCGCCTCGACATAACGACTCCCGGTTGGGCGGGTGGATGGATCAACGATTGCGGATGTAGCGGTTCACCGCATTGTTGTGCTCGCGCAGGGTCCGCGAGAAGTGATGGGTGCCGTCGCCGCGGGAGACGAAATAGAGGGTGTCACCCTCGGCGGGCCGTACCGCGGCCTCCAGGGCGGCGCGCCCCGGCAGGGCGATGGGCGTCGGCGGCAGGCCGTCGATGACGTAGGTGTTGTAGGCGGTGGCCTCGACCAGGTCGGCGCGAGTGATGTTGCCCTCATAGCGCTCGCCCATGCCGTAGATCACCGTGGGGTCGGTCTGCAGGCGCATGCCCCGCTCCAGGCGGCGCTTGAACACCCCGGCGATCTCGCGGCGCTCCTCGCCGGCGCCGGTCTCGCGCTCGATCAGCGAGGCCATGATCAGCGCCTCGTAGGGCGAGTCCAGCGGCAGGTCCTCGTCGCGCTCGGCCCAGATCGCCTCGAGGGTCTCCTCCATGCGGGTCAGCGCCTGGCGCAGGATCTCCAGGTCGCTCATGCCCTTATGGTAGCGATAGGTGTCGGGGAAGAACCAGCCCTCGGGGTAGTCGCCCTCGCGGCCCAGCTCGGCCATCAGCTCGGCGTCGGAGAGCTCGGCGGTGCGGTGCTCGAGCTTCTCGGCCTCGGCGAGCCGCTCGCGCATCTGGCGGAAGGTCCAGCCCTCGGGAATGGTCAACGGGTAGGTGACCACCCGGTCGCTGCCGAGCAGGTCGATCATCTCGCGGCCACTCATCCCCGGCTCGAGCATGTACTCGCCGGCACGCAGACTCGGCACCGACTCGGGCTCGAGCCGGGTGAGCAGCCGGAAGGCCCAGTCGTCGGTGATGACACCGCGGCCGGCCAGGTCGGCCACCACCCGGTTGTAGCCGGCACCGCGCGGCACTTCGTAGAGGGTCGGCTCGTCCACGGCGATCGGCGCGGCCAGGCGCGACTCCCAGTAGCGGTGGCCGGCAAGCAGGGCCACCCCGGCCAGGACGGCCAGTATCAGCAGGATCTTCACTACACGCAGCATGCACTTCCTCGTTCTGTCAGGCTCCCGCTGCACAGGCTTGCGCTCATGCGGGGAGGGAATACCCCAGCAGGGCGTGGGCCTCGGCCTGCAGCGCCCGGTGATCGGGCGTGATGGCCCAGTGCCGCAGCGCCCTGCCACGGGCGTCATCGAGCCGGGTCACCGGCCACAGCCCCTGCACCGAATTGCCGAGCCACAGCGCCTCGACACCGTCCAGCACCTCGGGGCCCATCCCGACCTCCTGGACCGGCAGCCGGGCCAGCAACGCCTCGCGCAGGGTCCCCGCCACGCCACAGCGATCGAGTCGCGGGGTTTCCAGCCGCCCCTCGCGTTGCCAGAAGAGGTTCATGCAGGTGGCTTCCACCAGCTGCCCTTCGCTGTCGCAGAGCAGCCCCTCCGCGGTATCGGCATCCGACCACTCGGCCCGGGCCAGGACGTTCTCCAGGCGATTGAGATGCTTGAGGCCGGCGAGGGCCGGCTGGATGCCGAGCCTCAGGCGACAGTGACGCACCCGCACGCCCGTCTCCCAGCGCCCGGCGGCCGGGGCGAAGGGGAGGACCTGCCAGCGTAACCGCGGCTCGGGCTCCGCCGGCGGCAGATACCCCCGGCCGCCACTGCCCCGGGTCAGGATCAACTTGAGCACCGCCAGTCCCTGTCCGGCATCGGCCAGCGGGCGCTCCAGCTCGCCCCGGGCCGGCAGGGGAATACCGAGGACCCGACAACCGCGCGCGAGCCGGGCCAGGTGCTCGGCCCAGAGCCGAGGCTCGCCGTCGCGCAGCAGCACGGTCTCGAACAGCCCGTCGCCATAGGCCGGACCACGGTCATCCAGCGGCCAGCCGCTCGGGGTCCCGGAAGCGTCCATCACACCTTCGAAAAGACCAGGGTCCCGTTGGTGCCGCCGAAGCCGAAGGAGTTGGACAGCGCCACCTCGATCTTCATCTCGCGAGCGGCGTGCGGCACATAGTCGAGGTTACAGCCCTCCTGGGGGTTGTCCAGGTTGATCGTCGGCGGCGCCACCTGGTCGCGGATCGCCAGCACGCTGAACACCGCCTCCACCGCCCCGGCGGCACCGAGCAGGTGGCCGATCATCGATTTGGTGGAGCTGACCGCCACGGACCTGGCGGCCTCGCCCATCACCCGCTCCACGGCACGACTCTCGGCCAGGTCGCCGGCCGGCGTCGAGGTACCATGGGCGTTGATGTAGTCGACCACCGCCGGATCGAGACCGGCATCGTGAATGGCGTGGCTCATGGCCATGGCCGCACCGCTGCCGTCCTCGGGCGGCAGCGTCATGTGATAGGCGTCGTCGCTCATGCCGAAACCGACCAACTCGGCATAGATGGTCGCACCACGGGCCTTGGCGTGCTCGTAGGCTTCCAGCACCATGACACCGGCCCCGTCGGAGAGCACGAAGCCGTCACGATCGCGATCCCAGGGGCGGCTGGCCGCGGCCGGGTCATCGTTGCGCGTGGAGAGCGCCCGGGCCGCTGAGAAGCCACCGAGGCCCAGCGGCGTGGTGGCCATCTCGGCGCCACCGCAGACCATCACGTCGGCATCGCCATAGGCGATGGTCCGCGCGCTGTAGCCGATGTTGTGGGTACCGGTGGTACAGGCGGTGGTGATGGCGATATTGGGGCCACGGAAGCCGTGCTGGATCGCCAGGTTGCCCGAGATCATGTTGATGATCGAACCCGGCACGAAGAACGGCGAGATGCGCCGCGCCCCGCTCTTGAGCAGGGCATTATGGTTGTGCTCGATCATCGGCAGCCCACCGATGCCGGAGCCGATCGCCACCCCGATGCGACCGGCATTCTCCTCGGTGCACTCGATCCCGGAATCCGCGATCGCCTGGGCTCCGGCCGCCACGCCGTACTGGATGAACAGGTCCATCTTGCGGGCGTCCTTGGGATTGAGGTAGGGGCTGATGTCGAAGCCCTTCACCGAACCGCCGAAGCGCGTATTGAAGCCGTTGACATCGAAGTGCTCGATGGGGGCGATGCCGCTCTTGCCGGCCAGGATGCTGGTCCAGCTCTCCGCCACGGAATTCCCCACCGGCGTGACCAGACCGAGCCCGGTCACTACAACCCTTCTACGGGCCATCAGCTTTCCTCCAGACAAACTTGGTGACACGACCCCGATAACCAGGGGCCGACATTGCGCGCATTATACCCGAGTCTCCCTGCCCTGTGCCGCCATGACAAGACTTCAAAGAGGCGCGAAATACGGATACGCGAAAGCCGCCCTGACCAGGGCGGCTTTCGTGGGAGGCCGTGCCTCCGGCGCGTCAGCAAGCGGTGTCGACCGCCACCGTCTTACTGGTGGGCGTTGACGTAGTCGATGGCTTCCTGGACGGTGGTAATCTTCTCGGCTTCCTCGTCGGGAATTTCGGTGTCGAACTCCTCTTCGAGCGCCATGACCAGCTCGACGGTATCCAGGGAATCGGCCCCCAGATCCTCGGTGAAGGAAGAGGAGTTCTGAATATCTTCTTCCTTGACGTTCAGGCGCTCGGCCACAACCTTCTTCACGCGCTCTTCAATGGTGCTCATTATGACGTACTCCAGTCGTTCACGTTAGCCGTTCTGATAACCAGCCGCTTCAAAACCGCAAGCCAAAAGCTGCGGGGTAGTTTATAGACGCCCTCGGGCCGGCGCAACCGCCGAACCCCGCGGTCGTCAACGCATGTTCATGCCGCCATTCACATGCAGGGTCTCGCCGGTGATATAGCCCGCCGTCTCGCCGGTGAGGAAGCCCACCGCCGCGGCGATCTCCTCCGGCTGACCCAGCCGGGAAAGCGGAATCTGTTTCAGAAGCATCTCGTGCTGCGCCTCGGGCAGCGCCTCGGTCATGTCGGTGGCGATGAAGCCCGGTGCCACCGAATTGACGGTAATGGCGCGTGACGCCACTTCGCGGGCCAGCGCCCGGGTGAAGCCCTCCATGCCGGCCTTGGCCGCAGCATAGTTGGTCTGCCCGAGGTTGCCCATGGTGGCCACCACCGAGCTGATGCAGACGATGCGCCCGAAGCGGGCCCGGGTCATGCCACGCAGGCATGCCTTGCTGACGCGATAGACCGACTTGAGGTTGGTGTCGATCACCGAGTCCCACTCGTCTTCCTTCATGCGCATCAGCAGATTGTCACGGGTGATGCCGGCATTGTTGACCAGGATGGTCGGCACCCCGAACTCCTCACCGATCGCCTTGACCAGCGCATCGACGCTGGCCTGGTCGGTGACGTCCAGCTTGCGACCGGCTCCCTCGATGCCCTGGGCCTTGAGGTCGGCATCGATGCGCTCGGCACCGGCATCGCTGGTCGCGGTGCCGATCACGATGCGGCCCTGGCGGCCCAGCTCGTGGGCGATGGCCCGGCCGATACCGCGGCTCGCGCCGGTGACCAGGGCAACTCTACGCTCGCTTGTCATGGTAATTCCGCCTTCGTCCTGAATTGAGGTGGCGTCAGCCATCGGCTGACGGCGACTGGCCGGCCACGCCCCGAGCCAGCTCCAGGGCAGCGTCCAGGCTGTCGGGATCGTTGACCGCCAGCCCCTTGCTGCCCCGTGCAATCCGCTTGCCGAGGCCGGTCAGCACCTTGCCCGGCCCGCACTCGATGAACACCTGGGCGCCGCGCTCGGCCATGGCCTCGACGCAGGCGGTCCAGCGCACCGGCCGATAGAGCTGCTCGAGCAGTCGTGTGCGCAGGGTGTCCACATCGGCATGAGCCTGGGCATCGACATTCTGGATCACCGTGTAGCGCGGCGCGCGCAGCTCGATCTCGTCCATGGCCGCGGCCAGGCGCTCGGCGGCCGGACGCATCAGGGCACAGTGGGACGGGACCGAGACCGGCAGCGGCATGGCGCGCTTGGCCCCGGCCTCCTGGCACGCCGCGATGGCCCGCTCCACGGCCGCCTTCGCACCGGCGATCACCACCTGCCCCGGGGCATTGTAGTTGACCGCCGAGACCACATCACCCTGGGCGGCGTCGGCACAGGCCTGCTCCACCACGGCATCGTCGAGGCCGAGGATCGCCGCCATGGCACCCTCTCCCACCGGCACCGCCTGCTGCATCGCCTCGCCGCGCAGCTTGACCAGGCGCACCCCCTGGGCGAAGGGCAAGGCACCGGCACAGACCATGGCGCTGTACTCGCCCAGGCTGTGGCCGGCCATGGCGCCGGGGCGCGGCCCCTCCAGCTCCTGCCAGACCCGCCAGATCGCCACGCTGGCGCTGAGCAACGCCGGCTGGGTGCAGGCGGTGGCATTGAGAGCCTCCTCCGGCCCCTCCTGAACCACCTGCCAGAGGTCGTAACCCAGGGCGTCAGCGGCTTCTTCGAAGGTGGTCCGCACCACGCTGTAGCGTTCCGCCAGCTCCTGCAGCATGCCGATCTGCTGGGAACCCTGCCCGGGGAACACGAGGGCAAGGGGTTGAGTCATGTCTTTCACCTTTGCTCTTGTTGGCTTTCATCGCCACCGGCCGAGCCCGGCTCGTCCGGTGCGAAGGTCATGGATCGACTGTCGGCTCGACCGGCACCGCCGATCGACGCGAAAGCAGACCGTCGCTGGCCGAGCTCGGCCGCGAGTCGAGTGGGCAGGTCGCGATTCACCTCCTGCACCGCCCTGGCCACCGCATAGTGGAAGCCGGCGGCATCGACACTGCCGTGGCTCTTGACCACGATGCCGGCCAGGCCGAGCAGGCTGGCGCCGTTGTAGCGTACCGGGTTCAGCTCGTTCTTCAGGCGCCGGAGCGTCGGTCGCGCCAGGGCACCCACCAGGCGACTGCTCCAGTGGGCGTCGAAGGCGACCTGCACCCGCTCGACCAGCATCCGCGCCAGCCCCTCGCTGGCCTTGAGCACCGCATTGCCGACGAAGCCGTCGCACACTACCACATCGGCGCCACCGCTGAAGACGCCGTCGCCCTCCACGAAACCGCAGTAGGCGATGGCCGGCATCCGCCGCAGCCGGGCGTCGGCCTCGCGCACGCTGGCGGTGCCCTTGGTGCCCTCGACCCCGACGTTGAGCAGTGCCACCCGGGGGGCAACCACGCCATCCACGTGGCGCGACATCACCTCACCCATCAGGGCGAAATCCACCAACCGCTCGGCGGAGGCCTCGACATTGGCCCCCAGGTCGAGCAGGTAGCAACGCCCCTCGTCACGGGTGGGGATGGCGGTACTGATGGCCGGCCGCGGGATTCCCGCCACCGTGCCCAGGGCGCGCCGGGCCAGGGCCATCAGCGCCCCGGTATTGCCGGCGCTGACTCCGGCCGAGGCCTCGCCGCTGGCGACGCAGTCGAGCATCCTCGCCATGCTGGTATCGCGACCATGGCGCAGGGCATCGGATGGCCGCTGGGCCTGGCCGATGACCGAGTCGGCATCTGCGACGTCCAGACGCGAACCCGCCGCGGCGAGCTGCCGCGGCAGGCGAGAGATCTCGTCTTGCAACTGCCGGCGGGGGCCGAATAGCCGGATCTCGAGGCGGGGGTCCTGGATGGCAGCACTGGCCGCCCCCTGCACGGTGGCACGGGGACCGAGGTCACCGCCCATCGCGTCGATGGCAATCAGCACGTCAGCGGCCAGCTGTCACCGAGGGAGTCGTCGTCGCCTCAGGCGTCGACGACCTTGCGCCCCCGGTAGAAACCGTCCGGCGCCACGTGGTGGCGCAGGTGGGTGGTGCCGGTTTCCTTGTCCTGGGCCAGGGCCGGGGCACTGAGGGCGTCGTGGCTGCGACGCATGCCGCGCTTGGAACGGGTCTTGCGGTTCTGTTGAACTGCCATGGGATGTCACTCCAGAGTGCAATCGATGATGAATCAGTGTTTGCCCTTGAGGCGCTTGAGCACCTCGAACGGACTCGCAGCGGGCTCGCGTGCCGCCTCGGCATCCGCCCCGCTGGTCAGCTGGTCGCGAGAGACCTCACAGTCGGCCTCGTCGTGGTAAACCACCTGAGGCAGGCTGAGGATCAGTTCATCCTCGACCACCGTCAGCAGGCTCAGCTGTTCGTTTTCCACCAGCACCGGCTCGTGGGTGCTCGGCAGCTCGGCCGCCAGGGCGTCGCTTGTGACCATGCCCAGCAGGAACTCGCTCTCGACGCGCTGCGCCAGGGGCGAGAGGCAGCGTCGGCACGGCAACCGCAGCTCGGCCTCGAGGCGACCACGGATCACCCGCCGCCCCTGGGCGTCGATGCCGAAGTCGAGCCAGACGCGGCAGTCGCCGGCCTGGGCCCCGACCTCGTCGGTGAGGCGTGCGAAGCCATCGAGGGCCATCAGCCCCTCGAGGTGCTCGGCGCGGGCGGCGAGCTTGTAGGGCTCGACCCTGCTGGGAAGTCGTGTGGTCAACATAGGCGCGCAATGATAGGCACTCGCCCAGCCCCTGTCAAAGCTACCGTCACCAGGCATTACAATGGGTCACCATCATTCCTCCACTGCCCGGGAGTACGGCCATGCCCCGCCTCGTTCTCGCCTCAGGTTCCCGCTGGCGTCGCCAGCTGCTCGACCGCCTGGAAATCCCCTACGCCTGGGCCAGCCCCGACATCGACGAGACCCCACAGCCGGGCGAGTCGCCCGAGGCACTAGTGCACCGGCTGGCCCTGGCCAAGGCCAGCCGCCTGGCCGACGACTGGCCGGACCACCTGATCATCGGCTCCGACCAGGTGGCGGTCTTCGAGGGCGAGATCCTCGGCAAGCCGGGCGACGAGGCCACGGCTCGGGCCAACCTGACGCGCTTCTCGGGCAAGCGGGTACGCTTTGTCACCGGCCTGGCGCTGGTCGATACCGGCCGTGGCCAGCACCGGGTCTGCCACGAGCGCTACGAGGTGGTGTTCCGCGCACTGAGCGAGGGCGAGATCGCCCGCTATGTGGAGCGGGAACGCCCCCTGGACAGCGCCGGCAGCTTCCGCATGGAGGGGCTGGGCATCGCCCTCTTCGAGAAGCTCGAGGGGGACGACCCCAACACCCTGATCGGCCTGCCGCTGATCCGCCTCTGCGCCCTGCTGCGCGAGGCGGGGCTGGATCCGCTGAGGTAGTGCCAACCAAGTGAGCGGTGCCGGGGACAGGCCGAAGCGGAGGTCCTTTTCCAGGGATGGAAAAGATAGCGCCCAGGGTTCACAGCGCCTCCGCGCAGGCCTGTCGCCGGGAAAGCCGCGACTCCAGGCTCCAGGCGCTCGGTGCTTCAGGGCAGCTGATAGCGCAGCGGCGACTGGCCAGTGGGCTCGCCCAGCCATTCCATGGCGACCCGGCCGAACCGCCGCGAGATACGCTCGAAGGGGTCCAGGCGCGGCGTGTAGTCGCGGACCCGCGGCTCGGGCAGTCGCTCCCGGGCCAGGCCGTCGAGGCTGCCGATGGTATCGACCAACCCCAGTTCGAGGGCCTGCTCGCCACTCCATATCAGGCCGCTGAAGAGCCGCTCGTCATCGGCCAGGCGGTCGCCGCGCCCCTGGCGCACGTCGTCGATGAACTGGCGATGGGTGGTCTCCAGCACCGACTGCCAGAAGGCACGCTGCTCCGGCGCCACCGACGAGAAGGGGTCGAGGAAGGCCTTGTTCTCCCCGGCGGCATAGACCCGGCGCTCGATGCCCAGCCGCTCGATGGCCTCCTCGAAGCCGAAACTGGCGGAGATCACGCCGATCGAGCCGACCAGGCTGGCGGGCGCGGCGATCACCTCGTCCGCCGCCGCGGCGATGTAATAGGCGCCGCTGGCCCCGATATCCTCGATCACCGCGACGATCGGCTTATCGCCCTCGTCGCGCAGACGCATCACCTCATCGAAGATGCGCTGGGACTGCACCGGACTACCGCCGGGACTGTCGATGTGCAGCACCACGACGGCGGCACCTTTGGCATCCCAGGCGCGGTTCAGCCCCTCGATGATGCGCTCGGCACTGGCCGGTGACTCGCTGTCGATCGCCCCCTTCACCTTGACCACGCCGAGGTGCGGCCCCGCCGGCGCCCCGGGGCTCGGGGCCCCGAAGATCCCGTAGAGGGTGGCGGCCAGCGATGCCAGGATCAGCAGCGCGAAAAAGCAGCGGAAGAACAGCTTCCAGCGCCGGGAGCGGCGCTGCTCCACCAGCACCCCGCCGATCCAGCGGTCCATCATCTCCAACTGGGCCAGGCGCTGGCGCTCGCGCAGCGTCTCGGCATCCTCGGCCGGCGGCGCAGGCGGCGCCTCGCGCTGCTGTCGCACCTCTCGGGCCTCGTCTGGATTCAGCTCGGGCCCATGGGTCCAGCGGTCGTTTCGCTTGTCGTCGCTCATGATCACCCTATCCTTGAAGTGCTGGAAACGCTAGCCGAGAAGCCAGTCGAAGAGCTCGGGGGCCGCCTCGGCGGTAAACACCGGGCGACTGGCGGCCAACCGCGCCGGGGCATGGACGCCATAGGTCACCGCCACCCGGTCCATGCCCAGGGTCCGGGCCATCTCCAGATCGTACTCGGTATCGCCGATCATCACCGCCTCGCCGACATCGACGCCGAGCTCGGCGAGGAGTTCCTCGAGCATCCGCGGATGGGGCTTGGAGCGCGTCTCGTCGGCGGTACGACTGGCATGGAACCAGCGCCCGCTACCGCTCTCGCGGAACACCCGGTCGAGCCCCCGGCGGCTCTTGCCGGTGGCCACCGCCAGGCGCTGACCGGTGGTGCCGTACAGCCGGGCCAGCCCCGCCTCCACGCCGGGAAAGAAGCGCATGGGCGTGGTGTCGCCCTCGACGAAATGGAAGGCGTAGCGGCTCCGCAGCAGCTCGGCGCGCCCGGCATCGATGCCGGGGCAGAGGGTGACGATCGCCTCGGGCAGCCCCAGGCCAATGATGTTGCGAACGCTCTCGGGACTCAGCTCGCCCCAGCCGGCATCCCGGGCCGCCGCCTGCATGCAGGAGACGATGCGGGCGGCGGAATCCATCAGGGTGCCATCCCAGTCGAAGATCGCCAGTCGATAACGCATGAGGCCTCCCGGTCAGGACGCTCGGCGGGCCCGGGCGAGCACCGCCTCGAGCTCGTCGGGCAAGGGGGCCCTGATCTGCACCGGACGCCCACTGGTGGGCTCGGGGAAGGTCAGGGTGGCGGCATGCAGGAACAGCCGTGACAGGCCGAGGCCGGCGGCGTGCCGCTCGCCCTCGCGCGAGCCGTACTTGTCGTCGCCCAGCAGCGGGTGGCCGGCGTGGGCGGCATGCACACGGATCTGGTGGGTCCGCCCGGTGACCGGCTCGGCCTCGACCAGAGTGGCCTTCTCGAAGGCCTCGCGCACCGCGAAGCGGGTGCGGGCCACCTTGCCGGCGGAATCGACACGCACCCGGCGCTCGCCGTTGCCCAGTTCGAAACGCTCCAGGCGGGCCGCGACGAAGTCACGCCGTGCCGGCCAGCGGCCGGCCACCAGCGCGAGGTACTGCTTGTCCATCCGGTGCTGCTTGAGCGACTCGTTGAGGGCGAGCAGCGCCGGGCGCGACTTGGCCAGCAACAGGCAGCCCGAGGTGTCGCGATCCAGGCGGTGGACCAGCTCGAGGAAGTCGAGGTCCTCGCGCACCTGGCGCAGTGCCTCGATCAGGCCGATCTTCACCCCGCTGCCGCCGTGCACGGCGAGCCCCGCCGGCTTGTTGATCACCAGCCAGTCGCGCCCCTCCACCAGGACGCTGCCGGCGAGCAGGTTGCGCAGGTTGTCGCTGACCTCGCGCACTGCCTCGCGCGGGGTCAGCTTGAGCGGCGGAATGCGCACCATGTCGCCCGGCGCCAGGCGGGTGTCGGCCTTGACGCGTTTCTTGTTCACCCGCACCTCGCCCTTGCGGACGATGCGATAGATGAGCGCGCGCGGCACGCCCTTGATGCGCGTCATCAGGAAATTGTCGACCCGCTGGCCCGCCTGGCCCTCGGTCACTTCCACCCACTGCACGTCGCGCCCTTCGGCCATGCCGAGTCTCCACTGCCAACCTGCCGGAAAAGCCGCATTCTATCGCACCGGGCGTCGTCCTGCGCCAATTGCCGCTCCCTCCCCTTTACTGTTATATTGCTGGCTCGCCTCAATGGGTCCAATCGGCCCGATTGTGCGCCTGCACGACAGACACGCAGGCCGGAGCGAAAAGATCAGGCCGCGACGACGCCCGCTACCATGACGTCCCGCCGCCGAGCAGCGAAAGCAAGAAACGAGAAAGCGATACTCACGCCACGCCCGAATCCCCGTTTGCCCCGCTGTCATGGGGCGGACGCAGGCCACGGGAAACGTTCAACATCGTGCCGGAGGCCGGCGTTGGCGAATCGATGAATGCCAGGTGTTGGCGGTGACCGCAGGGCCGGATGGGTGATTCCCCACCGAGACATGTCCTGCCTCCGCCCCGTACTCAACATGGTCATGCCGTGCTGGAAGCGTTGAACACGCCTCGTTCCGACACGGCCGGGCGCTACTGCGCATCCGCGACATGCGCTGAGCACAAGCACGCAGCACCCAGAGGTTCGCCTACGTCGACGACCGCCATCCGGCGCGCCAAGACTAGCGAGACACTATGAAACGGATGCTCATCAATGCGACCCAGCCCGAAGAGCTGCGCGTCGCACTGGTCGATGGTCAGCGCCTCTACGACCTGGACATCGAGTCCGGTGCCCGGGAACAGAAGAAAGCCAACATCTATCGCGGCAAGATCACCCGCGTCGAACCCTCCCTCGAAGCCGCCTTCGTCGACTTCGGTGCCGACCGCCATGGCTTCCTGCCGCTGAAGGAGATCTCCCGCGAGTACTTCGTCAAGGAGCCTGCCGGCCGCCCCAGCATCAAGGAGGTCCTCAAGGAGGGCCAGGAAGTCATCGTCCAGGTCGACAAGGAGGAGCGCGGCAACAAGGGGGCGGCACTCACCACCTTCATCAGCCTGGCCGGCCGCTTCCTGGTACTGATGCCCAACAATCCCAAGGCCGGCGGCATCTCCCGGCGCATCGAGGGCGAAGAGCGCAGCCAGCTCAAGGACGCCATGGGCCAGCTCACGGTGCCCGACAAGATGGGCCTGATCGTGCGCACTGCCGGCATCGGCCGCTCCCCCGAGGAGCTGCAATGGGACCTGGACTACCTGGTCCAGGTTTGGGAATCGATCACCGCCGAGGCCGGCAAGCGCCCTGCCCCCTTCCTGATCTACCGCGAGTCCAACGTCATCATCCGCGCCATGCGCGACTACCTGCGCCAGGACATCGGCGAGGTGCTGATCGACAGCGAGCAGATCCATCAGGATGCCCTGGCCTTCATCCGCCAGGTGATGCCCTCCTACCAGCAGAAGATCAAGCTCTACGTCGACGAGGTGCCGCTGTTCTCGCGCTTCCAGATCGAGTCGCAGATCGAGACTGCCTACGAGCGCGAGGTCAAGCTCCCCTCCGGCGGCTCCATCGTCATCGACCACACCGAGGCGCTGGTCTCCATCGACATCAACTCGGCCCGGGCCACTCGCGGCAGCGACATCGAGGAGACCGCCCTGCAGACCAACCTGGAGGCGGCCGACGAGATCGCGCGCCAGCTGCGCCTGCGCGACATCGGCGGCCTGGTGGTGATCGACTTCATCGACATGAGTCCGGCGCGCAACCAGCGCGAGGTCGAGAACCGCATGCGCGACGCGCTCAAGCTCGACCGCGCCCGGGTGCAGATCGGCCGCATCTCCCGCTTCGGGCTGATGGAGATGTCCCGCCAGCGCCTGCGCCCCTCGCTGGGCGAGACCAGCGGCGTGGTCTGCCCGCGCTGCGTCGGCCAGGGCACCATCCGCGACGTGCGCTCCCTGGCCCTCTCGATCATGCGCCTGATCGAGGAAGAGGCGATGAAGGAGCGCAGCGCCCAGATCCGCGCCATCCTGCCGGTGCCGGTGGCCACCTACCTGCTCAACGAGAAGCGTAACGTGCTGGCCGACATCGAGCGTCGCCAGGGCGTCCGCGTGGTGCTGCTGCCCAGCCCCGAGATGGACACGCCACACTATGACGTCCAGCGCCTGCGTGACGACCATGTCGACGAGGAGGGTACCGCCACCCTGTCCAGCTTCGAGCTCTCCACCGACACCGAGGTGGGCAAGGAGCCGGACGCCGCCTTCGGCAAGCCGGTGCAGCGTGCCGAGGCCGCGGTCAAGACCGTGATCCACCACGAGCCGGCACCCGCCTCCCTGCAGCAGGAAGAGGTACCGGCCACCGCCCCGGCTCCTACCGCCAAGGCGGCTCCTACCGCCAAGGCGGCTCCTACCGCCAAGGCGGCTCCTACCGCCAAGGCGGCTCCTCCCGCCCCCGAGCCCCAAGCCGGTGTGCTGGGTCGCCTGGTCAAGGGGCTGGCCAAGCTGCTCGGCAGCGAGGAAGCACCTGGCGGCGAGGCCGCGAAATCGCCGGCACGCGACAGCGACGAGAAGCGAGCCGGCCATGGTACCCGCAAGCCCGTCCCGCGCGACGAGGAGCGCAGCGATCGCGGAGGCCGCGGCGGTCGACAGCGCCGCCCGCGCAGCGACGAACGCCGCAGCGACGAGCGCCGCTCCCCCCGCCAGGAGAGTGAGCGTGTCGAGGGCAAGGCCGAGACCACCGAGGGCCGTGGCGGACGCGGCGGCCGTGGACGCGGCCGCCAGGACAGCGACCGCCAGGGTCGGGGGCCGCAGCAGGAGGCCGCCAAGCCTCGCGAGGAGGCTCCCCGGCGCCAGAAGGGTGGCGACAAGCCCGCCGAAAAACCGGCCGAGAAGCCCGTCGAAAAGAGCGCCGAGAAGCCGGCGGAGCCCATGGACGACGGCAAGCCCAAGCGCACCCGCAACAATCCGCGCAACCGGAGTCGCCAGCACGCCATCAACCCCAAGGCCGAAGCCGAGCAGAAGCGCCTGCAGGCCGAGGCCACCGAAGCGCCGGCAGCGACCGACGCGGATGGCGCCCAGCCCCCTCGAGGCGAGGTAAAGGCGGAAGCTGCCAAGGCCGAGACGCCGAAGCCGCAGGCCAAGCCGACCGAGAAGGCCGAGGCCCCGAAGCCCGAGGCCAGGCCGACCGAGCAGGCCGAGGCCCCGAAGCCCGAGGCCAGGCCGACCGCGAAGGCCGAGGCCCCGAAGCCCGAGGCCAAGCCGACCGAGCAGGCCGAAGCACCCAAGCAGCCGCAGGCCAAGCAGCCAGAGGCCAAGCCGACCGAGCGGGCCGAGGCACCCAAGCCCGAGGCCAAGCCGACCGAGAAGGCCGAGGCCCCGAAGCCCGAGGCCAGGCCGACCGAGCGGGCCGAGGCACCCAAACCCGAGGCCAAGCCGACCGCGAAGGCCGAGGCCCCGAAGCCCGAGGCCAAGCCGACCGAGCAGGCCGAGGCACCCAAGCAGCCGCAGGCCAAGCAGCCAGAGGCCAAGCCGACCGAGCGGGCCGAGGCACCCAAGCAGCCGCAGGCCAAGCCGACCGAGCGGGCCGAGGCGCCCAAGCAGCCGCAGGCCAAGTCGACCGAGCAGGCCGAGGCGCCCAAGCAGCCGCAGGCCAAGCCGACCGAGCGGGCCGAGGCGCCCAAGCCCGAGGCCAAGCCAACCGAGCAGGCCGAGGCCCCGAAGCCCGAAGCCAAGCCGGCCGAGGCACCCAAGCCCAGAGCCAGGCCAACCGAGCAGGCCGAGGCACCCAAGCCCGAAGCCAAGCCGACCGAGAAGGCCGCCGAAGCGGAGGCATCGCTGCCCTCCAGCCGCCGTCGCCGTCGCGCTCACAACGACCCGCGGGAGATCCGCCGTCGTGAGCAGGAGGCCAAGGCCAGGGAAAGCAAGCAGGGCTGAACCGTGCCCGCCCCCAACGACGACGCCCGCGCAGATGCGCGGGCGTCGTCGTTCTGGCGTCCTGCGGGACGAGGCTCAGGCGGTCGCCCTGCTCTCCCCCGCCAGGCGTGGTTCCCGTTCCAGGGCGACCCCGAACCGCTCCTCGACCCGATCGGCCACGGCATCGGCGAAGGCCAGCAGTTCGGCCGCGCTGCCGCCCCCGAAGTGCACCAGCACCAGCGCCTGGCGCCGATGGACGCCGAAGTGCCCTCGGCACCAGCCCTTGAGCCCACAGCGGTCGATCAGCCAGCCGGCCGCCAGCTTCACCCGACCATCGGGCTGGGGAAAGTGCGGCAGCCCAGGGTGGTCGGCCAGTAATCGCCGGGCCGTCCCGGCATCCACCAGCGGATTCTTGAAGAAGCTGCCGGCATTGCCCAGCGTCAGGGGATCGGGCAGCTTCTCGCGGCGTATCGCACAGACCGCCTCGGCCACCGCCAGCGGCGTCGGCTCGGGGCCGACCCGTGCCGCCAGATCACCGTAGCCGAGCCGGGGACGCGGGGTACGCGACAACCGCAACACCAGCCGGGTGATCGCCACTCGGCCATCCAGGGTGCCCTTGAAGATGCTGTCGCGATAGCCGAAGGCGCAGTCCGCGGCCGTGAATACCGCCTCGCGGCCGTCGTCGAGGTGGACGAGATGCACGGCCTCGAGCACCTCGCAAAGCTCCGCGCCGTAGGCGCCGATGTTCTGGATCGGCGCGGCACCGCAATGACCGGGGATCAGCGCCAGGTTCTCGGTACCCCAGAGGCCTCGCTCGGCCAGGGCCATTACCAGTTCATGCCAGACCACGCCGGCCTCGGCATGCACCAGGACCTCGTCCCCCTGCTCCTCCAGCCACCAGGCGGCCATCGCCGGCTGCACCACCAGCCCCGGGAGCCGCTCGGGCAGGATCAGGTTGCTGCCGCCGCCCAGCAGCGTCAACGGCCAGCCCTCCCGCT
Organism: Halomonas flagellata; assembly: GCF_022487945.1. Taxonomy (NCBI): domain Bacteria; kingdom Pseudomonadati; phylum Pseudomonadota; class Gammaproteobacteria; order Oceanospirillales; family Halomonadaceae; genus Halomonas; species Halomonas flagellata. Next base: position 200,216 of record NZ_JAKVPY010000001.1, on the reverse strand, counting down.
CGGCCAGCGCCAGGGTGGCGCGCAACTCTACCGGGTCCCGGGGAGCGGCGAAGCGCTCGGCCACACAGGGAAGGCCCAGGGTATTGGCCCGGCCGAGGTCGTGCGCGACGAGCGGTCTCGGGCTCAAGGTGAACGCTCCAGACGGGACTCGAGCTCCTCGAGCAGTCCGCGGGAGGCCGCCTCGATCAGGTCCAGCACCTCCTCGAAGCCACCCTCGCCGCCGAAGTAGGGGTCCGGCACCGCCCGATCGTGATGCCCGGCGAACGCCAGGAAGAGCCCGACTTGGGCCTCGCAGTCGGCGGGGCGCCGGGCTTCGATGGCCGCCAGGTTGTCGTGATCCATGGCCAGCAGGTAGTCGAAGCGGGCGAAGTCCTCGTCGGCGAGCTGGCGAGCCCGCAGCGCCGAGAGGTCGATGCCGCGCCGCGCCGCCGCCTCCCGGGCCCGCGGGTCCGGCGCCTTGCCCACATGCCAGGGGCCGATGCCGCAGGAGTCCACCTCCACCCGGCCGGCCAGTCCACGCTCCTCGAGCAGGCGGCGGAACACCCCCTCGGCGGTGGGCGATCGGCAGATGTTGCCCAGACAGACGAACAGCACCCGCATCACTCCTCTCCTCCGCTCTCGTTACCGGCACTCATCAGCGCGCGAACCCGCGTCAGGTCCGCCTCGGTATCCACCCCGGCAGGATGGGGCACCCGCGCCAGTGCCACCTGGATGGCGTGGCCGTGGTGCAGGGCACGCAACTGCTCGAGCTGTTCGAGCCGCTCGAGCGATGACGGTGGCCAGTCACGGTAGTCGGCGAGAAAGCCCGCCCGGTAGGCGTAGATCCCGATATGGCGCAGCCAGGCATCGGTCTCGAGCAGCTCGGGACGCGTGGCGAAGGCCTCGCGGTCCCAGGGGATGGGCGCCCGGGAGAAGTAGAGGGCACGACCGGAGAGCGCGCGCACCACCTTCACCACATTGGGATTGAACAGCGTCTCGACCTCCGCGATCGGCTCGGCCAGGGTGGCGATGGTGGCCCCGGGATCGTCGAACAGCCGGGCGGCTACCTGGTCGATCAACGCCGGCGGAATCAGCGGCTCGTCGCCCTGGACATTGACCAGCACCGCGTCGTCGGCCAGTCCCAGGCGCTCGGCCACCTCGGCCAGGCGATCGGTGCCCGAGGGGTGGTCGGCACGCGTCAGCAGCACCTCGGCATCGAACGGTGCCAGGGCCGCGCGGATGCGCTCGTCGTCGGTGGCCACCACGACCCGGCCGGCGGCACTCTCGCAGGCACGCTGCCAGACATGGGCCACCATGGGCATGCCGTTGATCTCCGCCAGCGGCTTGCCCGGCAGCCGCGACGAGGCATGCCGCGCCGGGATCACCGCGATGAACTCCTTCATGCCGATGCTCCCATCACGCCTCACCCTTGCGTCCGGGTGACTCATGGAGCTTCTCGTCGACGTCCAGGGCCCGCGCCTCCTCGGGCAGCATCACGGGGATACCGTCACGCACCGGGTAGGCCAGGCCGTCGAAGAGGCAATGCAGCTCCTCGGCCTCCCGGCGATACTTGAGCTTGCCCTTGCACAGCGGGCAGACCAGCATGGCCAGCAGTTCCTTGTCCATCTCTCGCACCTCCCACTTGGATTGCCCCGGGTCGTGTGACTCCCGGGATCAATAGCCTGCTTCGCCCCGGGATACCGTCCGGGGCGATCGAAACGTCTCGAGCCGCGCCTCGAGCCAGGCCACGAAGCCGGCATCGGGGCGCGCCTCCACCTCCAGCACCCAGCTGCCGGTGGGCGCCAGGTCTCGACACTTGGTCGCATCCTTGGCGGTCATCACCACCGGGAGACCGTCGTCGAACACCAGGTCCTCGACACGGAACTCATGGTGATCGGCGAAGGGATGGAGCATCGCCTCGACTCCAAGCCCTTCCAGGGTGGCGAGGAAGCGGCCCGGATTACCGATCCCGGCGACGGCGTGCACCGGCCCGGCGAAGGGCAAGGGCACCACCGGGCGGCGCTCGCCATCCGCCGGGGACCGCCAGCCGGCCGGCACCAGCGCCATGCCATGGGCGCCCTCGGGCGGCACGAAGGCGGGGTCTCCGTTGATCACCACCCCATCGACGCCCTGGAGGCGCGACAGGGGCTCGCGCAGCGGTCCCGCCGGCAGGCAGCGGCCATTGCCGAACCCCCGGCGGCCGTCGACCACCACCAGCTCCAGGTCGCGCCCCAGTGCCAGGTGCTGCAGGCCATCGTCACTGATCAGGATATCGCATCCCGCCTCGAGCAGCCGCCCGGCCCCCCGTGGCCGGTTCGGGTCCACCACCAGCGGCAGCCCCGTCTGGTCGAACAGCATGCGCGGCTCGTCGCCGCTCTCGGCCACCGGAGTCGTGCCTTCCACCCATAGCGGGTAGCCGGCCGCCTTGCCGCCATAGCCCCGGGAGACGATGCCGGGACGCCAGCCGCGCTCGACGAGAAAGTGCGCCAGCCAGGCGACCAGCGGTGACTTGCCGGTGCCGCCCAGGGTGATGTTGCCGACCACGATCACCGGCACCGGCGCTCGCCATACGGGCTTGCCGCCGGTGGCGTAGGCCGCGGCACGGCGAGCGACTGCTCGGCGGTAGAGCGCCTCCAGCGGGCGCAGGGCACAGAGCCAGGCATCGCCCCGGTAGGCCGCCTCGAGCCAGCGTTCGCCCAGGCTCATCGCTACAGGGCCTCCTGGAACTGCAACCGGTGCAGGGCCGCATAGGCCCCCTCCCGGGTCAGCAGCTCGGCATGGCTACCCTGCTCGATGATCTCGCCCTGTTCCATCACCAGGATGCGGTCGGCCCGTTCGATGGTCGACAGGCGGTGCGCGATGACGAAGGTGGTGCGCCCGCGGCACACTTCCTCCAGCGCCGCCTGGATATGGCGCTCGGACTCGGTATCCAGCGCCGAGGTGGCCTCGTCGAGGATCAGCAGGGGCGCATCCTTGAAGATCGCCCGGGCGATGGCCAGGCGCTGACGCTGACCGCCGGAGAGCATCACGCCGTTGTCGCCCACCACGGTGGCGTAGCCCTCGGTCAAGCGCTCGATGAACTCGTGGGCGTGGGCGGCCCGGGCGGCGGCCTCGACGGCCGCGGGGTCGGCGTCGGGCACCCCGTAGGCGATGTTGTCGGCGATGCTGGTGTTGAACAGGGTCACCTGCTGCGAGACCAGGGCGATCTGGCGACGCAGCGGCGTCAGCCGGTAGTCGTCGAGGGGGATGCCGTCGATCACCACCCGCCCGGCGGTCGGCCGGTAGAAGCGCGGCAGCAGGCCGACCAGCGTCGACTTGCCGCTGCCGGAGCGGCCGACGATGGCCACCATCTCGCCCGGCGCCACCTCGAGATCGATCCCCTTGAGGACCTCGGGCTGGCCCTCACCGTAGGCGAAACGCACGCCCTCGAAGGCCACGTGCCCCGCGAGACGGCCGGGGTCGTGCTCGCCCTCGTCCCGCTCGGGCGGCTCCTCGAGCAGGCCGAACAGCTCGCTGGCGGCGGCGATGCCCTTCTGGATCTCGCTGTTGATCTCGGTGAGCTGGCGCACCGGCTTGGCCATCAATGAAGCCGCGGTGACGAAGGCGACGAACTCGCCGGGGGTCATGTCGGCCATCAGGCCCGGGGCCAGGGCCAGCCACACCAGCAACGCCAGCGACAGCGCCACCAGCAGCTGGATCACCGGGGTGCTGATCGCCTTGGTCAGCGCCTCCTTCATGCTCTGCTGGCGGTTGTATTCGCTGGCCGCGGCGAAGCGCGCCTTCTCGAAGGCTTCGGCGCCGTGGGTGCGGACCACCCGATAACCCGAGAGCGCTTCGGAGGCGACATGGGTGACATCGCCCATGGACGCCTGGATACGGCTCGAGATGCGCCGGAAGCGCTTGCTGGCGTAGCTGACCACCCCGCCGATCAGCGGCGTCACCGCCAGGAACAGCAGGGTCAGCATCCAGTTGGTCCACAGCAGGTAGCCGATCAGCCCGAGGACGAAGAGCCCTTCGCGCAGCAGGATGGTGATCGCCTTGGTGGCCGCCCCGGTGACCTGCTCGACATGGTAGGTGACCCGGGAGATCAGGTGGCCGCTGGAGTGGGTGTCGAAGAAACGCCCGGGGAGGTGCAGCATGTGGTTGAAGACGTTGCAGCGCAGCGCATGCACGATATTGCGCGCCACGTTGCTCATGAAATAGGTGCCGAGGAAGGTGCCGAGGCCCCGGGCGGCGAACATGCCCACCACGAACAGCGGCAGGAACAGCCGGAAGGCGGCATCCGGGTCCTGGATGCCGTCGATCAGCCGCTTCATCATCTCCGCCAGGGCGGTACTGGAGGCGGCATAGATGACATAGCCGACGATCGCCAGCAGGAAGGAGCGCCAGTGCGGCCTGACGTAGCCCAGCAGCTGCTTGTAGAGGGTCCAGCCCGAATATTGGGTCCCGTAGAGAATCACGGTGTCTCCGCTTGTGTGGATGAAGCCTCGGTGGTGGCGATGCGCACCTGGCGGATACCGAGGGCACCGGCCTGGTCCAGGGCCCGGACCACGGCGGAGTGGCTGGCCCGGCCATCGGCCTCCAGCACCAGGCCGTGGCGGCGGGCCTGCTCGGCCTCGGCGGCCAGCGCCTCGCCCAGCCCGGAGGCGGCAAGCTCCCGATCGCCGAGGCGATAGCCGCCCGCCGCCGTGACCACCAGGGTTACCGGCGAGACCTCGGCCGCCACGCCGCTGACGCTCTCGGGCAGTTCCAGCTCGAGCGCCTGGCGCGTCTCGAAGGTCGTCGAGACCATGAAGAAGATCAGCAGCAGGAAGACCACGTCGATCAGCGGCGTGAGATTCACCTCCACCGGATCGCGCCGGGTGCGCGGAAACCTCACGACGGCTTCACCCTCGGGGCGATGCGCCCGTCGGCTTCCAGGCGTTCGCCATCCCGCTCGCCCTCATGGCGTTCGGCCAGGGTCAGTTCGCCGGGGTAATGGGCGAGGAACTCCACCACCTGGCCGGCCTGCTCCTCCATGCGCACGGTGATGTCCTCGACCCGGCGCTGGAAGTAGCGGTGAAACATCAGCGCCGGAATCGCCACCGTGAGGCCCGCCGCCGTAGTGACCAGGGCCCGGGAGATGCCACCGGCCAGGTCGGCGGTGCGGCTGGCGCCATCGCCGGCGACGATCACCGAGAACACTTCGATCATGCCCACCACGGTACCCAGCAGGCCGATCAGCGGGGTAATGGCGGCGATGGTGCCGAGCGGGCTCAGGAAGCGCTCCATGTCATGGATCACCGCGGTGGCGGCCTCCTGCAACCTCGACCGCACCTGCTCGTGACCGAGGCGCGCGTTGCGCAGCCCCGCGGCCAGGACCCCTCCCAGCGGCGAGTGACTCTCCAGCCAGTAGAGGTTGACCTGGCCCCGGGCCACCAGCGAGCAGACCTCTTGCCCCAGCCCCAGCGGCGCGATGCGACTCGCCCGCAGCGTCCACAACCGCTCGATGATGATCACCGTGGCCAGCAGGGAGCAGCCGAGCAACGGCAGCATCAGCCAGCCCCCGGCGATCAGGGCCTCCATCATGTCCATGCCGTCCCCCTCAAGAGCCCTGGAATCACACACTTTTCATTCGGGCGATTCTAACGCAAGGCAGTCGCCTCCGACACCGCTGCGCCGCCAGGCCGCCGGGCGCTCGCTCACCACGTCGCCGAAGGCGGCCTCGCCCAGCCAGAGGGTCACGGCGCCGTCGTGGGCGGTGCTCCACAGGCAGCTACCGGTGCGGCGAAAGCGCCGGACCACCGCGTCATCGGGATGACCGAAGGGGTTGTCACGCCCGGCGCTGAAGATGGCGTGGCGCGGCGACAGGGTCTGCACCAGCTGGGGGCCGGAGCTGGTGCGGCTGCCGTGGTGGCCGGCGACCAGCACCGTCACCGGCCTGCGGGCCTCGAGCAGCCAGGCCCGCTCCACCTCGCGCCCCACGTCACCGGTGATCAACAGGCGATGATCGCCGGCCGTGACCTCGAGCACGCAGGAGCGGTCGTTGCTGGAGAGCTCGCCGGTCTCGGCCGGCGGCCAGAGGAAACGGAAGCGCACCCCGTCACGCTCCCAGGCCTCGCCCGCGCGGCAGGGGACGGCGGGCACGCCGACCGCCTCCCCGGCCGGGGCCAGGAAGCGAGACACCTCATGCTCGGCGGCCAGCAGCGGCACGCCACCGGCGTGGTCGAGATCGGCGTGGCTGACGATGACGTCATCGAAACGCTGGCCCGGCGGCCACAGCGAGGCCAGCGGGGCAAAGCCCGAGGCGAAGCGCGGCCCGGCATCGTAGAGCAGCCGATAGTTGGCGGTACTCAGCTCGACGAGCTGGCCCTGCCCCACATCGTGCACCCTGGCCCGCAGCTGGCCAGGCGCCGACGACTCCGACGTCAGGGTCAGCGGCACCAGGGCCAGCAACAGGCTGGCCACCAGGCGCAGCGACCGGGCCAGGCCGGGGAGCGCCCAGAGCAGCGCCACCATGCCCGATGCCAGGCCCAACGGCGTCACCAGTGCCGGGTCGGGCAGCCATAGCGGCAGCCAGGTCACCGCCAGGTCGAGCAGCCAGGCGAGCCCCTCCGCCAGTTCGCCGAACAGCCACCAGCAGAGGCGCGAGAGCGGCGGCAGCCAGGCCAGCAGCCAGCCGAGCAGCCCCAGGGGCACCAGCAGGCTGCTGACCAGCGGCACGGCGACCAGGTTGACCAGTGGTGCGGCCGGAGCCAGGCGGGCGAAGGCCAGCAACACGGCGGCCGCCATCAGCGGCGCCAGCAACAGCTGGGAGCGTACCAGCGCCCAGAGCCAGCCACGCACGCCCCGGGGCCTGGGTCGCCCCTGCCAGATCAGGATGAGCAGCGCCACGGCGGCGAACGAAAGCCACAGCCCCGGGCGCCAGGCGGAGCGGGGATCGAGCAGCAGCACCAGTCCCAGCGCCAGCCACCAGGCTTGCCAGGGGCCGGGCGCATGGCGGCCGCTGGCCACCCAGAGCCCCACCAGGGTCATCACCATGGCCCGCAGGGCCGGCGGCTCGAGACCGGCCAGCCAGGCATAGCCCACCGCCGCGGCCCCGGCCAGCCACCAGGGCCAGACGGCCAGGCGCCAGTTCCCCGGCGCAACCAGGCGAGCCGTACCGCGGGCCATCCCCAGGACGAAGGCCGCCACCAGGCCGACATGCAGGCCCGAGATCACCATCAGGTGGGTGGTGCCGCTGGCATTGAGCAGCTCCCAGTCGGCCTGCTGCAGTCGCTCGCTGGCCCCCAGGGTCAGGGCCGCCAGCCAGCGCGACGCCCGGGGCTCCAGCGCCCGGGCGTCGAGAAACTCCAGCGCCCGGCGACGCGGCGCGGGTCCTGCCGCCTCGAGCCGCCGCGCAGCGGGCTCGCGGCGCACATAGCCGGTGGCCTGGATACCCTCGCGCCACAGCCAGGCACGGTAGTCGAAGGTATGGGGGTTGGCGAAGCCCGTCGGCGGTCGCAGGCGTACCGTGACGGCCCAGCGCTCGCCGGGCTGTATCGCCGGGGCGTCGAAGGCGCTGAGTCGCAGACGGCGCAGGTCGTCGCAGGGCAGCCGGTTGGTGGCGAGAGGTGCACAGGAGTCGACGGCGACCACCAGCCGCGTCAACCGCTCCTCCCGGGCCACCGACAGCACCCGGGCGTCCACGGCGAGGTCCTCACGGGTCAGGCCGGCCGGCAGCTCGGCGCCCCGCGCCAGCAGCAGGGCGATGGCGACACCGGTCATCGCCACCACCGGCAGCAGCACTGCCAGGCGGCGACGGGCCATGGCCAGCAGCAGCGCCAGCCCCAGCGCCTCCGCCAGGCCCGCCGGTGCCTGGTGCCCCAACAGCACGCCACCGACGGCGGCGAGCGCCAGGGGGATGGCCAGTCCGAAAGGCATTCCCTTGCTCCTGCATCGACTGCCGCCGGAGAGCGGATGACGGCAGCGCCCTGCCAGGCAAGCGTTGGGTGACTGGCATGGCGAGACTCGTGGCTTGTATGGATAATAGCTCGGGTCCCGAAGCAGCGAGTCCGACGACATGCCGCGCCGATTCCTGCAGCGCTACATGCCCCACCCCGACACCCTCAGGCGCCAGCGCTCGCTGCGCTTCATGGGCCACCTGATCGGTAATCCCTCCCTCTGGGTGCTGTCGCGTCGCAGCGTGGCCAACGCCTTCTCCGTGGGACTGTTCAGCGCCATGCTGCCGATCCCCTTCCAGATGATGGTGGCCGCCTTCGGTGCCTGGCTGGTGCGCTGCAACCTGCCGCTGGCGGTGGGGCTGGTGTGGATCACCAATCCGCTGACCATGCCGCTGATCTTCTACGGCAACTACCGGCTCGGCGCCTGGCTGATGGACACCCCGGTCCGGCAGGCGCCGAGCCGCCTGTCGACACGCTGGGTCGCCGAGCAGATGGCCGACATCCTGCCGGCCCTGGCGGTGGGCTCGGTGGCCTCGGCGCTCGTCATCGCGATCCTCGGCAATGTGGCGATTCGCCTCATCTGGCGCTGGCAGGTCTCACGCAGTTGGAAGCAGCGCGCCCGGCGCCGGCGCAAGCGCCGGCGCCAGGAACAGGCCCCCTGACCCGCCAGGTGTCCGGGCCCGCCGCCGAAACCGCGGCGACCGGCGCCAGGGCGCCGGTCGCCGTGTGTCTGGCGGGTCGCGATACGCGACTCAGGCCCGGGGCTGCTCGGCGAGGCGCCCGCCATCGAGCTTGAGCACGCGATCCTGGTGGGCCGCCAGTGCCGGGTCATGGGTCACCACCACGAAGGCGCAGGCGGTGGTGCGCGCCAGCTCATCCATCAGTGCCAGGATGCTCGCCGCCGTGGTCTGATCCAGGTTGCCGGTGGGCTCGTCCATCAGCACCAGGCTCGGGTCGGTGACCAGGGCCCGGGCGATGGCGACCCGCTGGCGTTCGCCGCCGGAAAGCTCACCCGGCTTGTGGTCGGCACGCTCCGCCATGCCCACCCTGGCGAGGATCTCCAGCGCCCGGGCCTCGGCGGCCTTCTTGCGCTGCCCCCGCACGATCAGCGGCAGGGCGGCGTTCTCCAGCGCCGTGAATTCCGCCAGCAGGTGGTGGAACTGGTAGACGAAGCCGATGAGCCGGTTGCGAAAGCGCCCCAGGGCGGCGTCGCCAAGGTTGCGCAGCGACTCGCCGGCGATATGCACCTCGCCCCGGCTGGGGCTATCGAGCCCGCCCAGCAGGTTGAGCAGCGTGGTCTTGCCGGAGCCGGAGCTGCCGACGATGGCCACTCGCTCCCCGGCGTGGACCCGCAGCTCCAGGCCGTCGAGCACGGTGAGGTCCTGGGGACCCTCGCGGTAGATCCGGGTCAGGTCGTGGCACACCAGCATCGGCTGGGCGGCAGCAGCGCTTGGCGCAGCGGACATCGGCGTCTCCTCGTGCGGATCCTGATGGGTACGCGGGTGGAGGCTCGACTCATTCATAACGCAGTACCTCGGCCGGCTGGACCCGCGCCGCGCGCCAGGCGGGATAGAGGGTCGACAGGAAGGTCAGGACCAGGGCGGCGGCGACGATGTCGCGCACGTCGGCCCAGTGGAGTCGGGACGGCAGGTCGCTGATGAAGTAGACCCCGGCATCGAGGAACTGGAAGCCCAGCGTCGACTCGACCCACCCGATGAGATCCGCAATGGTCAGCGCCAGCAGCACGCCGAGTCCCACCCCGACGAGAATCCCGATCGTGCCGATGGCCAGCCCCTGGACGATGAAGATGCCCATGATCGAGCGCGGCGTGGCGCCGATGGTGCGCAGGATGGCGATGTCGGCATGCTTGTCGGTGACCACCATCACCAGGGTCGAGACGATGTTGAAGGCCGCCACGGCGATGATCACCGTGAGCAGCAGCGCGATCATGCGCTTCTCCATCTGGATCGCCTGAAAGAGGTTGCCGTGGGAGAAGGTCCAGTCGAGGCCGCGGTAGCCCGCGCCGAGTTCGTCGATGATGGCCCGGGTCTCGCTGCCGGCCAGGAAGAGATCACTCAGTTCGAGGCGCAGCCCGCCCACCGCATCGCCCATCCGGGCCAGGGTCTGCATGTCCTCGATATTGGCGTAGGCCAGGCCGGCATCGAGATCGGCGCCGACGCTGAAGATGCCGCTCACGTTGAAGCGCTTGAGCCGCGGGAAGACCCCGGCCGGGGTGATCGAGGCCTCGGGCACCAGCAGGGTGACCCGATCGCCCACCCCCACGCCCAGGCGCCGGGCCAGGATCGAGCCGAGCACGATGTTCCACTCGCCGGGCTCGAGATCCTCGAGGCTGCCCCGGCTCATGTGCTCGTCGACGATCGACACCCGGCTCTCCCACTCGGGATCGACGCCGTTGACCAGGGCGCCCTCGTTGCGCCCGCCCACCGAGAACATGCCCTGCTGCTCCACATAGGGCGCGGCGCCGATCACCCGCTCGCGTTCCATCAGCCGCTCGGCCAGCGACCGCCAGTCGGTGAGCCCCCCGGGCGACTCGATCTTGGAGTGCGGCACCATGCCGAGGATCCGGGTGCGCAGCTCGTGGTCGAAGCCGTTCATCACGGAAAGCACCAGGATCAGCACCGCCACGCCCAGCATCAGCCCCAGCATGGAGGTCAGCGAGATGAAGGAGATGAAATGGTTGCGGCGCTTGGCGCGCACATAGCGCAACCCGATCAGGAAAGGCAGGCGGTCGAGCATGGTGTCGTTCCTTGTCAGCGGGGGGTCATGGTACGGTTTTTTGCACGATACTGCATCGGTCGACGAAGCGGATTCCCCGATGCTTGCAACATTGCCGTGCTGGCCCTACATTTCGCCGGCCACGATGATCCACTCGACGAGATTCAGCCCCATGGCCGATCGCCTGCTTCCCGAATGGCACCCCCAGGATGCCGTGCAACTGACATGGCCCGGTCCCGACAGCGACTGGGCCCCGCTGCTCGAGCGCATCGAGGCCACCCTTGAGGCCATGGTGGTCGCCATCGCCCGCTACCAGGCCGTGCTGGTCGGCGTACCCGACGCCGCCACCCGGACCCATCTCGAGCGGCGCTTCGCCCGGCTGGGCGTGGATGCCTCCCGCCTGCACCTGCTGGTGGCCGCCGCCGACGACACCTGGGCCCGGGACCATGGCCCGATCGCCGTGGAGCGCCACGGGGCACCGCTGCTGCTCGACTACGTCTTCACCGGCTGGGGAGGCAAATACGCGGCCGAGCGCGACAACACCCTGACGAGGCGCCTGGTCGAGGCCGGCGTCTTCGCCTGTCCGGTGGTCAGTCACGACATGGTGCTCGAGGGCGGAGCCCTCGACACCGACGGCCAGGGCACGCTGCTGACCACCGAGGCCTGCCTGCTCAACCCCAACCGCAACCCGGGCCTCGACCGCGCGGCGATGGAAGCCCGACTGCAGGCCGACCTCGGCATCACGCGGGTGCTGTGGCTGGCCAACGGCCATCTCGAGGGCGACGATACCGACAGCCATGTGGACACCCTGGCACGCTTCTGTGACCCCGGCACCATCGCCTATGTGCGCTGCGACGACGAGAGCGACCCCCACTACCCGGCGCTGGCCGCCATGGAGGCCGAGCTCCGCGCCCTGCGCCGCCTCGACGGCGAGCCCTATCGACTGGTCCCGCTGCCCTGGCCGCGCCCCTGCTTCGACCCGGTGGACGGCCACCGGCTGCCGGCAACCTATGCCAACTTCCTGATCATCAACGGTGCCGTGCTGGTGCCGGTCTACGGCGACGCCGCCGACACCCGGGCGTTGACCGCCCTGGCCGGCGCCTTCCCCGATCGCGACATCGTGCCCATCGACTGCCTGAGCGTGATCCGCCAGCACGGCAGCCTGCACTGCCTGACCATGCAGCTTCCGGCCGGGACCCTGATCCCTCCCGCCGGCAGCGCCAGAGGAGAAACCCCATGACCCGCCACCTGAAAGTCGGCCTGGTCCAGCAGCCCGCCTGGCCCGACAAGGCGCGCAGCCTGGCCGAGAGCGAGGCCGGCGTGCGCGAGCTGGCCACCGCCGGCGCCGAGCTGGTGATGCTGCAGGAACTTCACGCCACCCACTACTTCTGCCAGTACGAGGACGCCGAGCTCTTCGACCTGGCCGAGCCGCTGGACGGCCCCAGCGGCCAGCGGTTGGCCGCGCTGGCCGCCGAGCTCGATATCGTGCTGGTGGGCTCGCTGTTCGAACGCCGCGCCCCGGGGCTCTACCACAACACCGCCGTGGTCTACGACCGCAAGCTCGGCCGGGTGGGTCACTACCGCAAGATGCACATCCCGGACGATCCCGGCTTCTACGAGAAGTTCTACTTCACCCCCGGCGACGTCGACGAGGCCCGGGGCCAGGGCTTCTCGCCCATCGACACCTCGGTGGGCCGGCTTGGCCTGCTGGTGTGCTGGGATCAGTGGTACCCGGAGGGGGCCCGCCTGATGGCACTCGCCGGCGCGGAGCTGCTGCTCTACCCCACCGCCATCGGCTGGCATCCCCCCGACGACGACGCCGAGAAGCACCGCCAGAAGGATGCCTGGACGCTGATCCAGCGCAGCCACGGCGTGGCCAACGGGCTCCCGGTGGTCGTCGCCAACCGGGTCGGCCACGAGCCCGACCACTCGGGCGTGAGCCCCGGCATCGACTTCTGGGGGGGCAGCTTCATCTGCGGCCCCCAGGGCGAACTGCTGGCCCACGCCGGCGTGCAGGCCGAGCGGCTGCTGGTGACCCTGGACATGACCCGTTGCGAGGAGGTACGACGCATGTGGCCGTACCTCCGCGATCGCCGGATCGATGCCTATGGCGACCTGACGCGGCGCTATCGGGACTGATAACGCCAAGCTCCCAAATCATAGCGGGGTCATGCCGGCGTGAGCGGCGCCGGGGACAGGCCGAAGCGGAGGTCATCCTTCAGGGAAGAAGGATGTAGCGCCCAAGGACGGGTTCACAGCGCCTCCGTGTAGGCCTGTCGCCGGATCAGCCGCGGGAACTGGCCACAAGCGTGCGGTCAGTCGCTTACTTCCAGAAATCCCTGATCGAGGCGATGCCCTGGGCGCCCACCGCACGGGCATGGTTGGCGTCGAAGCGGGTCATGCCACCCAGCGCAAAGACCGGCATGGCGGCGCGCTCGACCAGCTGCTGGAAGTCGTGCCAGCCCATGGGCGCCACCTCCGGATGCGACGGCGTGGTGCGCAGCGGCGAGAGGGTCACGAAGTCGCAGCCGAGGCGGCCGGCCTGGACCAGCTGTGCACGGTCGTGGGTGGAGGCGGAAAGCCACTTGCCCTCGGCGATGGGCCGGCGCTCCAGCGACATCAGTCGTTCGCTGGTCAGATGGATGCCGTCGGCATCGACCTTCTCCAGCAGGCCCGGCTCGCCATTGAGCAGCAGCCGAGCCTCGAAGCGGCGACACAGCGCCAGCGCCTGCTCGGCGCGGGCCAGGTAGGCCGGCTCGTCCAGCGACTTGTCGCGCAGCTGCACCAGCCGCACGCCGTCCTCGACCAGCGCCCGCTCCAGACGCTCGAGGAAGAGCGCCTCGTCCTCCTCCTCGGCGGTGATCAGGTACTCGGTGGGCAGCATCACCGCCCGCAGGATCGGCAGGTTGGCCGCCGGAAACGGGTAGTTGACCAGCTCCGCCATGGGCACCCAGCGTACCGCCTGCCCCTCCCGGCCGAAGGGCTCTCCGGAGAACTCATGGACCTGCCACACATCCAGCAGGATGTGCTTGTCGGCGTATTCGTGGTGGATGCGAATCAGCGGCTGGGCCCGCTGGATCTCCACCCCCAGCTCCTCATGCAGTTCGCGCTTGAGCCCCTCGAGCCCGGTTTCGTAGGGTGCCAGCTTGCCGCCCGGAAACTCCCACAGGCCACCGTGATCGACGTTGGACGGCCGACGGGCGAGCAGCACCGCCCGGCCGTCGGCACTGATGATGGCGGCGGCCGCCACGTGCACCCTTCTCTTCACCATTGCGTTCATTCACTCTTCCAACTTGTCCGCGCGGGCCAGGGCACGGCGCGGGATCTCTGTCTGGCTGTTGGCCACTATCGTGCCGGTCAGCTGCGGTAGTCGGCGTTGATGGTCACATACTCGTGGGAGAGGTCCGAGGTCCAGACCGTGGCGGTCTCCGCGCCGCGCCCCAGGTCGATGCGGATGGCGATCTCCTCCCGGGCCATCACGGCGCTGCCCGCCTCCTCGGTATAGCCGGCGGCACGGCCACCGTTCTCCACCAGCCGCACCTCGCCCAGGTCGATGGTCACCCGCGCCACGTCGAAGTCCTTCACCGGCGCACGCCCCACCGCGGCCAGGATCCGCCCCCAGTTGGCGTCCGAGGCGTAGAGGGCGGTCTTGACCAGCGGCGAATGGGCCACGGTGAAGGCCACGTCCAGGGCCTCCCGCCGGCTCGCCGCCGAGTCGACCTGGAGGGTGACGAACTTGGTCGCTCCCTCGCCGTCGCGGATGATCGCCTGGGCCAGCTCGGTCATCACCCGCTGCAGGCCGTTGCGGAACACCGCGACCTGCTCCTCGCTGGCCACGCTGGCCCCCCGGCCGGTGGCGATCAACATGCAGGCATCGTTGGTGGAGGTGTCACTGTCCACCGTGATGCAGTTGAAGGAGCGATCCACCGTCTCGCGCAGCAACGCCTCGAGCAGTGACTGCTCTATGGCGGCATCGGTGGCCACGAAGGCCAGCATGGTGGCCATGTCGGGACGGATCATGCCCGAGCCCTTGCTGATGCCGTTGATGGTCACGCGGCTGTCGTCCAGCTCCAGGGTCACGCTGGCCCCCTTGGCGCGGGTATCGGTGGTGAGGATGCCCTCGCCCGCCTCGCGCCAGGCCGCGCTCCCCGCGTCGAGTGCCTCGAGCGCCCCGGGCAGGCCGCCGAGCAACCGTTCCATCGGCAGCGGTTCGCCGATCACCCCGGTGGAGAACGGCAAGACGCGCTCCTCGGCCACGCCGCCCAGTCGCGCCAGTTCGGCGCAAGCGATGCAGGCATCGCGCAGGCCGGCCTCGCCGGTACCGGCATTGGCGTTGCCGGTGTTGATCACCAGGTAGCGCGGCCCCTCGCCACGGGCGACACAGGCCGCCAGGTGCTCCCTGGCCACGCTCACCGGCGCGGCGCAGAAAGCGTTGCGGGTGAAGGTGCCCGCGACCCGGGCCCCCTCGGGCATCTCGATCACCACCAGATCACGACGGCCGGGCTTCTTGATGCCCGCCATGGTCGTCCCCAAGCGCAGGCCCTCGATTACCGGCATCTCCGGAAAGGGTGCTTCACCCACTGCCATGGTCTTCTCTCCTGTCTGGAATCCGCTTCGAGCTTCGAGCTTCGAGCTTCGAGCTTCGAGCTTCGAGCTTCGAGCTTCGAGCTTCGAGCTTCGAGCTTCGAGCTTCGAGCTTCGAGCTTCGAGCAACATGGTGTCCTCTGACTCGAGGCCCGCAACACTTGGCCCGTAACCCATCAGCTCAGCTTGCCGCAGCACTGCTTGTACTTCTTGCCGGAACCGCAGGGACAGGGGTCGTTGCGACCGACCTTTGGCCCTTCCCGGCGCAGCGGGCGACCATCGGCTCCCGGCGGCACGGCGGCGGCTGCCCCCGCCTCGCCCTGGGCGACCTCGGGCGCATCGTGACGGCTGTCGGCGGTGGCCTTCTCCCGCTCCAGGGCCGCGCGACGCTGGCGCTCCATCTCCTCGACCTCCTCGGGACGACGCACTTTCACATGGCTGAGGATACGGGTCACGTCGGCCTTGATGTTGCTCAGCAGGGTCTGGAACAGCTCGAAGGACTCGCGCTTGTACTCCTGCTTGGGATTCTTCTGGGCATAGCCGCGCAGGTGGATGCCCCGCCGCAGGTGATCCATCGATTGCAGGTGTTCCTTCCAGCGGGTATCGAGCACCTGCAGCATGACCTGCTTCTCGAAGCGGCGCATCAGCTCGGCACCGGCCTCCTCGACCTTGGCCTGGTAGGTCTCGCGGTGCATGGTCTGGAGGCGCTCGCGCAGTTGCTCCTCGTGGAAGCGCTCGTCCTTCTCGGACCACTCGACCACCGGGGCCTCGAGATTGAACTCGCTGCGCAGGTGCGCCTCTAGCCCCGGCAGGTCCCACTGCTCGGGCAGGCTCTGGGGCGGCACGAACTCGCTGATGGCGAGGTCCAGCACCTCCTCGCGGATGCCCATGACCGCGTCGGAGACGTCGTCGGAGGCGAGGATCTCGTTGCGCTGCTCGTAGATCACCCGACGCTGGTCGTTGGCCACGTCATCGTACTCGAGCAACTGCTTGCGGATATCGAAGTTGCGGCTCTCGACCTTCTTCTGGGCCCGCTCCACGGCGTTGGAGACCATCTTGTGCTCGATCGCCTCGCCACGCTCCAGCCCCAGGGCCTTCATCATGCGTTGCACCCGGTCGGAGCCGAACAGGCGCATCAGGTTGTCTTCCAGCGACAGGAAGAAGCGGGTCGAGCCCGGGTCGCCCTGGCGGCCGGCCCGGCCCCGCAGCTGGTTGTCGATGCGCCGCGACTCGTGACGCTCGGAGCCGACCACGTGCAGGCCACCGGCGGCCAGCACCGCCTCGTGGCGGGCCTGCCACTCGGCCTTGAGCTGCTCGATCTGGGCCTCGCTGGGGTTCTCGAGCTTGGCCGCCTCGGCCTCCCAGTTGCCGCCCAGCACGATATCGGTACCGCGGCCGGCCATGTTGGTGGCGATGGTGATGGCCCCGGGGCGACCGGCCTGGGCGATGATCTCCGCCTCGCTCTGGTGCTGCTTGGCGTTGAGCACGTTGAAGGCAAGCCCCGCCTGCTTCATCAGGCCGGCCAGGTACTCCGAGGTCTCGATCGAGGCGGTACCCACCAGCACCGGGCGTCCGGCCTCCGTCTGTACCCTGACGTCCTCGATGATCGCCTCGAACTTCTCCTCGGCGCTGAGGTAGACCAGGTCATTGAGGTCCTCGCGCACCAGCGGCCGGTTGGTGGGAATCACCACCACGTCCAGGCCGTAGATCTGGCGGAACTCGAAGGCCTCGGTATCGGCGGTACCGGTCATGCCCGCCAGCTTGTCGTAGAGCCGGAAGTAGTTCTGGAAGGTGGTGGAGGCGAGCGTCTGGCTCTCGCGCTGCACGGCCACTCCCTCCTTGGCCTCCACCGCCTGGTGCAGGCCCTCGGACCAGCGCCGGCCCGGCATGGTGCGGCCGGTGTGCTCGTCGACGATCACCACCTGGCCGTCCTTGACGATGTAGTCG
The DNA here is from genome assembly GCF_022487945.1 of Halomonas flagellata. Lineage (NCBI taxonomy): Bacteria > Pseudomonadati > Pseudomonadota > Gammaproteobacteria > Oceanospirillales > Halomonadaceae > Halomonas > Halomonas flagellata. The sequence continues at coordinate 183,048 of NZ_JAKVPY010000001.1, read as the reverse complement.
ACGTCACGGTGGTAGAGGTGGCGCGCCCTCAGCGCCGAATGCATGTGCTGCAGCAGGTTGAGGTTCTGAGCGGCATAGAGGGAGTCCTCGGCGCCGAGCAGTCCCTCGGCCCGCATCAGCTCCTCGATCTTGTTGTGCCCCTCCTCGGTGACTTCCACCTGCTTCTGCTTCTCGTCGAGCAGGAAGTCGCCGCTAACCGGCGCGTCCTGATCCTCCGAGGCCTCTCCCTTGACCAGGTTCACCGCCAGGCGGTCGACCACCTTGTAGAGCTCGGTGTTCTCGTCCACCGCTCCGGAGATGATCAGCGGCGTACGCGCCTCGTCGATCAGGATGGAGTCCACCTCGTCGACGATGGCGTAGTGGAGCCCCCGCTGCACCTTGTCCTCCAGCGAGAAGGCCATGTTGTCGCGCAGGTAGTCGAAGCCGAACTCGTTGTTGGTGCCGTAGGTGATGTCGCAGGCGTAGGCGGCACGCTTCTCCTCGGCGGTCTGGCCGGCGAAGATGGTGCCCACGGACAGGCCCAGGAACTCGTAGAGCGGGCGCATCCACTCGGCGTCACGCCGGGCCAGGTAATCGTTGACCGTGACCACGTGCACGCCCCTGCCCGGCAGGGCGTTGAGATAGACGGCCAGGGTGGCCACCAGGGTCTTGCCCTCGCCGGTCTTCATCTCGGCGATACGGCCACCGTGCAGGGTCATGCCGCCGATCATCTGCACATCGAAATGGCGCATGCCCATGACGCGCTTGCTCGCCTCGCGCACCGTGGCGAAGGCTTCGGGCAGCAAGGCATCGAGGCCCTCGCCCGCCTCCAGGCGCGCCCGGAAGTCGTCGGTGCGGGCCTGGAGCGTTGCATCGTCGAGGGATTCGAGTTCCGCTTCCCGCGCGGTGATCCGTGCGACCTGCCGGGACATGCGCTTGACTTCGCGGTCGTTCTTCGAGCCGACGACCTTGCGTAACAGGGAATTGATCATGAAGGGTCCAATATCTGCGTGTGGCATCGTGCCGGCCCCGGAGTGGCCGGCCGTTCGAGCGGTTCTTTCAGCTTGCCCACGCAGCGGGCGGGCCTCGACGTGTCAGGACATCATGGGCGGCGGTGAGGCGCCGCCGGAGTGGCGACAGGCGGCGCCGGCTCCACCGAGGCGCCGGCGGGGTGCGGCCGGTGCCCGCGGGCCACCGCGTGAGCGCGCGACGGCGGGCCTGGAACCGCGAGCTGGCACGGATCAGGGCCGGGGCCAGGATGCAGATCTGGGCGATCCGCTCGGCGTGGCGCAGGCTCTCGACCTGCCCCAGCCCGGCCGGCAGCAGGCAGCCCACCAGCAGGCCGGCCAGCCACCAGCGCGCCGGGCGGCGCACCACCGCGGGGCGATGGCCGCGGGGGGCGGCGTGGCGGGTGGAGGACTGGACGGTCGGCATGCTGTCGACGAACTCCCGAGCGTGCTAGGCTCTCGCTGTTGGCCGGTTGCCGGCCCCATGACGTGGCCGGATGCGGAGATCAGGGGAAGGCCCCGAGAAACAAGCCCATGAGTATAAAGGTTAAGCGTCCCAGAGCACAGCCCATGTCCCGGCTGCTGGAAGGAAGTGGCGAGCTCGGCTCGCTGATGCGCACGGCACGCCTGATCGAGCGAGCCCAGCAGCATCTGCGCGACCACCTCCCCGAGGAGGTCCGCGAGCACCTCCATGTGGGCGGCTATCGCGAGGGACGCCTCACCCTGATCACCGACCGCGCCGTCTGGCTGACCTGGCTCCGCTACGAGCAGCGCCGCCTGCTGTCGCTGCTGCACCAGCTGCCCGGCTTCGAGGCCGTGACCGGCTTCCAGTTCAAGGTGCGCCCGGTGCGGCCCGCGACCGTGCCGCCTCGCCAGGTCCGCCAGCTTCCCGCCGGGGCCGCCGACGAGCTCTCCAGCTGTGCCGCCGACGTGGAGGATCCCCGCCTCAGGCGCGCCCTTGAACGCCTGGCCTCCCACGCCGAGAAGCCCTAATCCCCCCCGCATCAGGCCCACGAAACGAACGACGCCGCCACCCGATCGGGTGGCGGCGTCTTGCCTTGCCTGACTGCCGGAGAGGGGAGCGCGGCCTGACTGCCGGAGAGGGGAACGCGGATCAGGCCATGGCCGGTGCCGCGTAGGAGATCGGGGCGATCTCGGTCTCGTCCTCGAAGGTCACCAGCTCATACGCCTCGGGTTGCGCCATCAGCGCCCGGCAGAGCTGGTTGTTGAGGGCGTGGCCCGACTTCACGCCGCGGAACTCGCCGATCAGGCTATGGCCCAGCTGGTAGAGGTCACCGATGGCATCGAGCACCTTGTGCTTGACGAACTCGTCGTCGTAGCGCAGCCCGCCCTCGTTCACGATACGGTAGTCATCGACCACGATGGCGTTGTCGAGGCTGCCACCCAGCGCCAGGTTGTTGGAACGCAGGTGCTCGAGGTCGCGCATGAAGCCGAAGGTGCGCGCCCGGGAAACCTCCTTGACGAAGGAGGTGGTGGAGAAGTCGACCATGGCGGTCTGCTTCTGGTCCTCGAAGACCGGGTGGTCGAAGTCGATGGAGAAGGAGACCTTGAACCCCTGATGGGGCAGGAAGATCGCCTCCTTGTCATCCTCGCGCACCACGATCTCGCGCTTGATGCGGATGAACTTCTTGGCCGCCCCCTGCTCGGCGATGCCCGCCGACTGGATCAGGAACACGAAGGGACCGGCACTCCCGTCCATGATCGGCACCTCGGGGGCGCTGACATCGACGTAGGCGTTGTCGATGCCCAGGCCGGCGAGTGCCGACATCAGGTGCTCGACGGTGGCGACCTTGGCCCCTCCCGCGGAGAGGGCGGTACACAGGGTGGTGTCGGTGACGTTCTCGGCACGGGCCGGAATCCGCACCTCGGGATTCAGGTCGGTGCGCACGAAGACGATGCCGGTATCGACCGGTGCCGGCCGCAGGGTCAGGTAGACCTTCTTGCCGGAATGCAGGCCGACGCCGGTGGCGCGGATGACGTTCTTTAGAGTACGTTGTCTGATCATGGGCAGTGGCCAGGCAGTTGTTGATTATCAAACACCGTTCACTATAACACCGAACGAGTGTTTCAACAAAAAAACATCACCCGACCCTGCCCATGCAGCCGAAAGCGCACCTCAATCGGCCTGACGGCGCAGGAAGGCCGGGATGTCGAGGTAATCATCGAGCTCCTGGGACTTGCGCTTCTCCGGACGGGGCTTGGCGGCCTCCTCGGGCTCGGCCGCCCTGGCGGTGGCCTGCTGGCGCATCACCGCGGGCTGCTGTTGCATCCTGCGGTAGTCACCGGCCTCGCTGCGCTTGGCGGTCTCGCGGGCGGCCGGCTTCTGCTGCTGCCGGCCATCGAGCCCTGCGGCCACCACGGTGACCCGCAGCTCGTCGGTCATCTCCATGTCGATGGAGGTACCGACCACGATGGTGGCGTCCTGGGAGGCGAACTCCTGGACGGTGGCACCGACATCGTTGAACTCGCCGATGGAGAGGTCCGGGCCGGCGGTGATGTTGACCAGGATACCGCGGGCACCGTGCAGATCGATATCCTCGAGCAGCGGGCTGCGGATCGCCTTCTCGGCGGCCTCGCGGGCACGATTCTCGCCGGTGGCACCACCGGTCCCCATCATCGCCATGCCCATCTCGGACATCACCGTGCGCACGTCGGCGAAGTCGACGTTGATGATACCGGGGCTGGTGATCAGCTCGGCGATGCCCTGCACGGCGCCGAGCAGCACGTCATTGGCGGCGCTGAAGGCGGTCAGCAGGCTGGCGCTCTTGCCCAGCACCGAGAGCAGCTTCTCGTTGGGGATGGTGATCAGGGAGTCGACATGCTCGGAGAGCTCCCTCATGCCCTCCTCGGCGGCACGCATGCGCTTGGGGCCCTCGAAGGGGAAGGGGCGGGTCACCACGGCAACGGTCAGGATGCCCAGCTCCTTGGCCACCTGAGCCACCACCGGAGCCCCCCCGGTGCCGGTGCCGCCACCCATCCCGGCGGTGATGAACACCATGTCGGCACCACCGAGCAGCTCGGCGATGCGTTCGCGGTCCTCCATGGCGGCCTGGCGACCGACATCGGGGTTGGCCCCGGCGCCGAGCCCCTTGGTGATCTCGCTGCCGAGCTGGAGTACGGTCTTGGCCGCGACCCGTTTCAGGGCCTGGGCGTCGGTGTTGGCGCAGATGAACTCCACGCCCTCGATGTTGCTCTCGACCATGTGATTCACGGCATTGCCGCCACCACCGCCGACACCGATCACCTTGATGACCGCACTGCTTGAGGGTGCGCTATCTACCAGTTCGAACATATGCCCCGTCTCCTGGACCGCATCGGCGGCCCTGTCAGAAATTTCCTTTCAACCAGCCCTTCAGCCTGTCCAGCGCCGGAATCCCTTCCCTCAATCCCCGTCGGGAGGCGTCTTCGCGCCTCGGCTGCACCGGGATCACGCCACCTTGTGCCTGTCGACTCAGCCCCTGACGGGCCTCTCGCAAGGCGTAATGTAGCAAACCGACCCCGGTCGAATAAATCGGATTGCGCACCACGTCGGCGAGCCCCCGCACGTTCTGCGGGCAGGCAATGCGCACCGGCATGTGGAAGATCTCCTCCGCCAGCTCCACCACGCCCTCCATGCGCGATGTGCCACCGGTAAGCACCACGCCGGCCGCCACCAGGTCCTCGTAGCCGCTGCGCCGGAGCTCGTCGCGAATCAGGGTGAAGAGCTCCTCGTAGCGCGGCTCGACCACCTCGGCCAGGGACTGGCGGGAGAGGTCCCGGGCCGGCCGGTCGCCGACGCTCGGCACCTTGATCATCTCGTCGCTGGCCGCCAGTTGGGTCAGGGCGCAGGCATACTTGACCTTGATTTCCTCGGCATACTGGGTCGGCGTACGCAGCGCCATGGCAATGTCGTTGGTGACCTGATCGCCGGCGATGGGAATTACCGCCGTGTGGCGGATGGCCCCCTCGGTGAAGACCGCGATATCCGTGGTACCGCCACCGATATCGACCATGCAGACGCCCAGTTCACGCTCGTCCTCGGTGAGCACCGCATGGCTCGAGGCCAGCTGCTCGAGGATGATGGCGTCGACCTCGAGGCCGCAGCGCCGCACGCACTTCTCGATGTTCTGCACCGCATTGAGCGCCGCCGTGACCAGGTGAACCCTGGCCTCCAGGCGTACGCCGGACATGCCGAGTGGCTCGCGGATGCCGCCCTGGGTGTCGATGGCGAACTCCTGGGGCAGCACATGCAGCACCCGCTGCCCTTCGGAAATCGCCCGGGCACGGGCCGAATCGATGACGCGGTCGATGTCGGAGGGCGTCACCTCGCGCTCCTTGATCGCCACCACCCCGTCGGAGTTCATCGAACTGATGTGGCTACCGGCCACCCCGACATAGACGGAGTGGATATCGCAGCCGGCCATCAGCTCGGCCTCCTCCACGGCGCGCTGAATCGATTGCACCGTGGACTCGATGTTGATCACCACACCCTTCTTCATGCCCCGGGAGGGGTGTGAGCCGATACCGGCGATCTCGATCCCGCCATCGTCGTTGGGCTGCCCCACGATCGCCACGACCTTGGACGTTCCGATATCCAGCCCGACTACCATATTCGACGCATTGGATGGACCTGCCATGAGTCGGGAAATCTCCTCGAACCTGGCCCACAAATAAGGGGGCGTTTAATCCTGAAAAACAAGCCTGGAGCAATTATAGGAACAACTACGGTTGATCCACCAGCCCATTACGAAAATCAAACTTCACGATACGGCGATTTTGCCGCAAAAGAAACATCTCGATCCCCTGCAGCGCGCGCGTCTTCGGCAAAAAAGAGCTCAGCTCCCCGCGGCTTCGTCCTCCCCGACGGGCTCGGTTTCTCCATGCCAGGCCACGGCGACCCCATTGGGATATCGCAGGTCGATGTAGCGGATATGCGACGCCTGGGAATCGAGCTGCCGCTGCCAGGCGGCGGCCAGGCGTGCCAGACGCGCCTCGCGATCATTGCGCCCCAGCATCACCCAGACGCCGTCGTCGAGCTGGAAACGCCAGGCGCCACGCGGCTCGAGGCGCAGCTGTGTCATCTCGAGCCCCAGGTCGGCGAAGCGCGATGCCAGGCGCCGATGATAGGCGAGCACCTCGACACCGCTGCCCGCCGGCCCGGCCAGATCGGGCAAGTCGCCGGGCGGCGACACCGGCCCGAAGGCGAAGGGCTCGCCCTCGGGATTGAGCAGATAGTCGTCGTTCCAGCGCGCCACCGGCACCTGCTCGACGAGCTCGAAGATCAGCGCATTGGGCCATTCGCGGCTGAGGCGGACCTCGGCCAGCCAGTCGATCTCCAGCGCACGGTCGCGCAGGTCGCCGAGGCTCACCGAGAGCCAGGTCTGGCCCTGGATCAACGGCGCGAGCCGACTGCGCAGGTAGTCGGCACTGACATGGTGGAGCTCGCCACGGATCGAGACGCGCTCGATGGGCCGGTCGAGCCAGAGCCACAGGGCGCGGCCACCGGCGCCGATCAGCATCAGCAGTAGCAGCACACCGGCCAGTCCACCCCGGCGGGTCATGCCCGGCCACACCCTGCACTGGCGAGAATGCGCAGCACCAGTGCCTCGAAGTCGATGCCGGCATGGGCCGCCGCCTGGGGCACCAGGCTGTGGTCGGTCATGCCCGGCGTGGTGTTGACCTCGATCAGCCAGAAGCGCCCTTCGCCATCGCGCATCACGTCCACCCGCCCCCAGCCTTCGCCACCGACCGCCTCGAAGGCGTCGCGACAGAGGCCGGCCAGCTCGCCCTCCTCGTCCCGGGAGAGACCGCAGGGCAGATGATAGAGGGTGTCGTTGGAGAGGTACTTGGCGTCGTAGTCGTAGAAGCCGCCGGGGACCTCGACCCGGATCGCCGGCAACACCTCGTCGCCGAGCAGCGACACCGTGTACTCATCGCCTTGCACGAAGCGCTCGGCCATTACCCGGGCATCGAAGCGGGCCGCCTCGCGGTAGGCCGCTGCCAGCGACTCGGGGCCGTCGACGATGCTGATGCCGAGCGTCGAGCCCTCGTGCACCGGCTTGACGATCAGTGGCAGCCCCAGGCGTTCGACCACCGCCCCCCAGTCGGCATCGGGGCCGAGCATCACCGACGCCGGGGTGGGCAGACCCAGCGCCTGCCACACCAGCTTGGTGCGCTGCTTGTCCATGCCCAGGGCCGAGGCCAGCACGCCACTGCCGGTATAGGGGATGCCGAGCAGCTCGAGCGCGCCCTGCAGGGTACCGTCCTCGCCGCCGCGGCCGTGCAGGGCGATAAAGACCCGATCCGGTGCCAGGGCTTCCAGGCCGGCCAGCCCGCCCTCGGCGGGGTCATAGCCGATGGCATCCACCCCGGCGCGCCGCAAGGCATCCAGTACGGCGGCGCCGCTCTTGAGCGACACCTCGCGCTCGGCGGAGTCGCCGCCATAGAGCACCACCACCCGTCCCGGATCGCTGCTGCCTGCGCTCATAGTTCGACCTCATCGAAATTCAGCTGTGTCTCGGCCAGGCGCAGGGCGATGCCGCCCACGTCGCCTGCCCCCTGGGTGATCAGGATATCGCCGGGGCGCAGCACCCTGGCCAGCAAGCCGGGCAACTCGCCCTTCTCCTGGACGAAGATCGGGTCCATCTCGCCACGCTGGCGGATCGACCCGGCCAGGGTGCGCCCATCGGCACCGGGAATCGGCGCCTCGCCGGCGCTGTAGACATCCAGCAGCAGCAGGGTGTCGACCTCGGCCAGCACGCGCACGAAGTCCTCGTAGAGGTCGCGGGTGCGCGAATAACGATGGGGCTGGTAGACCATCACCAGGCGCCGCTCGGGCCAACCGGCACGCACAGCCCGGATCACCATCTCCACCTCGCGGGGATGATGGCCGTAATCGTCCACCAGCATCACCTCGCCCTCGCCTTGCGGCGCCGGGAAGTGGCCATGGACCTGGAAACGCCGCCCCACGCCGGCGAAGCCGGCCAGGCCAGCAAGGATCGCTTCATCGTCGACCCCGGCGTCGGTGGCCACCACGATCGCCGCCATGGCATTGAGGGCGTTGTGGCGGCCGGGCATGGCCAGCCGGACCTCGAGCGGCGCCAGGCCGTCGGGGCGGCGGGCGGTGAAGCGCACCTCGCCGGCCTGCTGCACGAAGTCCTCGATGCGGTAGTCGGCATCCTCACTGAAGCCGTAGGTGACGAACTGGCGGCTCACCCGGTCGAGCAGGCCGCGCACGTTGGCGTCATCGATGCAGAGCACGGCGAGGCCATAGAACGGCAGGTTGTGCAGGAACTCGATGAAGGTGCCCTTGAGCCGCTCGAAATCGCCGCCATAGGTGGCCATGTGATCGGCGTCGATGTTGGTGACGATCGAGACCATCGGCTGCAGATGCAGGAAGGAGGCGTCGGATTCGTCGGCCTCGGCGACCAGGTAATCGCCCTCGCCGAGCCGCGCATTGGTGCCGGCACTGGTCAGCCGACCGCCGATGACGAAGGTGGGGTCGAGCCCCCCCTCGCCGAGCAGGGTGGCGGTCAGGCTCGTCGTCGTGGTCTTGCCGTGGGTGCCGGCCACCGCGATGCCGTGGCGGAAGCGCATCAGCTCGGCAAGCATCTCGGCGCGCCTGACCACCGGCACCCGGTGGTCGTGGGCCCAGCGGATCTCGGGGTTGGTCTCGTCCACCGCGGTGGAGACCACCACCACGTCGGCGCCGGCGACATTGTCGGCGCCGTGGCCGATGGCCACGCGGATGCCGCAGTGGCGTAGCCGCGCTACCACCGGCGACGCCTTCAGGTCACTGCCGCTGACCTGGTAGCCCTGGTTGGCCAGCACCTCGGCGATGCCGCACATGCCGGCCCCGCCGATACCGACGAAATGGATGTGCCGGATACGGCGCATTCCCAGGCCCCGGCCATGGCGGGGGGGGACGCAGGGGCCGGGTACCGACCCGGGTGTGCTATCGCTCAAAACCTGTCTCCATGCAGCCGGCCACCAGGCGCTCGACGGCGTCGAGGTGTGCACAGGCGCGTGCCTGCGCCGCCATGGTGGCGAGAGTATCGGGGTCCAGCAGCGTCGTCAGCCCCTCGGCCAGCGACGCCGCTCTCATCTCCTGTTCGGGCACCAGGCGGGCCGCCCCCCGCTCGACCAGGGCCCGGGCGTTGGCGGTCTGGTGATCGTCCACCGCATAGGGGAAGGGCACGAAGAGCGCCGGCTTGGCCGCCGCCGCCAGCTCGGCCACGGTGAGCGCGCCGGCCCGGCAGACCACCAGGTCGGCCCAGTCGTAGGCCCCGGCCATATCGTCGATAAAGGCGGTGACCTCGGCCGTGACGCCCTGCCCACGGTAGGCCTCGCGGGTCGCCGTGTCCTTGTCGCGACCGGCCTGGTGGCGCACCTCGGGGCGACGGCCCTCGGGCAACGCGGCCAGCGCCCCGGGCAGGGTGTCGTTGAGGGCCCGGGCTCCCAGGGAGCCCCCCACCACCAGCAGGCGCAGGGGCCGTCCCGCCATGTCGCCGGCCCGCCTCGGCCGCTCGCCCAGCCTGGCGATCTCGGGCCGCACCGGGTTGCCAATCACCTCGCCGCGGCCGGGAAAGGCTTGGGGAAAGGCGGCATAGACCCGCCGGGCCAGCCGCGCCAGGGCCCTGTTGGTCAGGCCGGCCACCGCGTTCTGTTCATGGATCACCAGCGGTCGACCCGACAGCCAGGCGGCAAGCCCGCCGGGCCCGCTGGCGAAACCGCCCAGGCCCACCACCAGCCGGGGATCATAGGCGCGGATGATGCGCCAGGCCTGCCATACCGCCCGGGTGAGGTTGAGTGGCGCCAGCAGCCAACCAACGGCGCCGTTGCCGCGCAGTCCCGCCACCGAGATGCGGTGCAGGGGGATGCCGGCCTCGGGCACCAGGCGGTTCTCGATGCCCCGCGGGCTGCCCAGCCACTCGACCTCGACCCCCTCGGCTGCCAAACCGCGGGCCAGCGACAGGGCCGGAATCACATGACCACCGGTGCCCCCGGCCATGATCAGGGCGCGACGCCCCGTGTGCTTGCTCACTAGGCGACTCCTTGCTGGCCAAGACGGGATTCGCGGGACCGGCCCGGGCCCTGCCGCGAGGCGGTCGGACTGGCCCGGCGCACCGCCTGGCGGGTCTCGATGTCGGCCCTCAACAGCAGCGCCATCATCACGGCGCTGACCAGCAGACTCGAGCCGCCGTAGCTGAGCAGCGGCAGGGTCAGCCCCTTGGTGGGCAGCATGCCGGTGCTCACCGCGATGTTGATGAAGGCCTGGGCACCGACCACCAGGGCGATGCCGTAGCTCAGGTAGGCGGCGAAGGGCAGCCTGGCCAGCTCGGCGCGACGCCCCACCGCCAGTGCCCGCCAGATCAACAGCGCGAAGAGGCCCACCACCCCGATGGCGCCGAACAGGCCGAGTTCCTCGGCCAATACCGCGAAGACGAAGTCGGTATGGGCCTCGGGCAGGTAGAAGAGCTTCTGCACGCTGTTGCCGAGCCCCATGCCGAGCCAACTGCCCCGGCCGAAGGCGATCAGCGCCTGGGTCAGCTGGTAGCCGCTGGCGAACTGGTCCGCCCAGGGGTCGGCGAAGCTGGCCAGGCGCGCCAGGCGATAGGGCTCGGCGATCGCCACGTAGAAACCCGCCAGCCCCACCAGGCCCAGCAACAGCACGAAACGCCCCCAGGGGGCGCCGGCCAGCAGCAACATGCCCATCACGCAGCTGGTCATCACCACCACGGCCCCGTAGTCGGGCTCGAGGATCAACAGCAGGGCGATCAGTGCCATCACCATCAGGGGACGCAGGAAGGCGCCCCACTGCCGCCTCACCTGGGGCAGGAAGCGCTCCAGGTACCCGGCCAGGTAGGCGATCAGGCAGAGCTTGACGACTTCCGAGGCCTGGAGGTTGAAGGGCACGCCGGGGATCGAGAGCCAGCGCTTGCTGCCGTTGACCTCGCGCCCCACCAGCAGCACCAGCAGCAGCAGGGCGATGCCCACCAGCAGCAGGAGTGGCCCGTTGGCCTTCCACCACATCAGCGGCACCCGCAGCATCGGCGCCGCGACCAGCAGCGCCAGCAGCAGGAAGGCGCCGTGGCGGATACTGAAGTACCAGGTGTTGCCGGTGAGGCTCGAGGCCACCTCGGTGGACGCCGAGGTGACCATCACCCAGCCGATCAGCATCAGCGACAGGGCCGCCAGCAGCAGCCAGCCGTCGAAGGGCTGATCCCGGGTGGAGAGGCGCTCGCGCCAGCGGGCCAGACGTTTCATCGTGCCCTCCCCGCCAGCCGGTGCGCCCAACGACGGAACGCCTCGCCCCGCTCCTGGTAGTTGGCGAACTGGTCGAGGCTGGCGCAGGCCGGCGAGAGCAGCACGCAGTCGCCCGGCTCGGCGATCTCGACGGCCCGGGCCATGGCGGCCTCCAGGTCCGGCACCCGGGTCAGCGGCAACCGCCCCCGCAGCGCCTGCTCCAGGCGCTCGGCATCCAGGCCGAAGAGGATCGCCTCGCGGCCGTAGCGGGCCAGGGGCTCGGCCAGCGACCGGAAGTCGGCGCCCTTGCCCACCCCGCCGGCGAGCAGGACCAGCCGCCCCTCGAGGGTCGGGCCGAGGCCGGCGATGGCGGCCAGGGTCGCCCCCACGTTGGTGCCCTTGGAGTCGTTGATCCAGCGCACGCCCTCGACCTCGGCCACCAGCTCGCCGCGATGCACCAAGCCGGCGAAGCGCTCGAGCACGGCGCGCATGGCGGCCGGCGGCAGCCCGAGGCGGTGGCCCACGGCCAGCGCCGCCAGGGCATTGGCCTGGTTGTGGCGCCCGGGCAGGCGCACCTCGTCGGCGGGCATCAGCGGCTCGTCGCTGTGCATCAGCCAGTCGCGCCCCTCGCGGCGTCCGATGCCCCACTCGCCGGCCGCCGGGGGGTGGGTGGTGAAGCGGTCCTGGGCCGGCAGGGGGGCCGCGGGCCAGGTCATGGGATCATCGGCGTTGACCACGGCATGGCGGGCGCCACGGAAGATGCCGAGCTTGGCGGCCCGGTAGCCGGCCATGTCGCCGTGGCGATCCAGGTGGTCTTCCGAGAGGTTGAGGAAGACGGCGACCTCGGCGCCCAGCCGCGGCGTGGCCTCCAGCTGGAAGCTCGAGAGCTCCAGCACGTACAGCTCGGCCCCGGGGGCCTCGGCCAGCAGGTCCAGGGCCGGGGTCCCCAGGTTGCCGCCCACCGCGACACGACGCCCGGCCTCGCGGGCCATCTCGCCGATCAGGGTGGTGACGGTGGACTTGGCGTTGGAGCCGGTCACGGCGACGATGGGGGCGCGACAGGCGCGCACGAAGAGCGCGATCTCGCCCACCCGCAGCGGCTCGTCGCTGCCCGGCCGGGGGCGGCCGGCGAGCTCGGCCAGTCCCGGGGTCCGAGGGTCGATTCCCGGGCTGACCACCACCTCCTCGACCTCGGAGAGGTCCAGGTCAGTCAACGGTCCGCAGTGGACCTCGATCCCCGGATGGGCGGCATGGAAGTCATCCACGCCGGGCGGCACCGCCCGGGTATCGGCGACCATGAAGGGCGTGCCCTGCCGCGTCAGGTGACGGCAGATGGCGCGACCCGATATCCCGAGCCCGACCACCAGCGTGACTCCCTTCGGCACCTTGACCATGGTTGGCTCCTGGCGTAAGGCGTTGACGATCTCCCCGCGGGGCTCAGCGAATCCGTTCAGCGAACCTTCAGCGTGGCCAGGCCGATCAGCACCAGGACCACGGTGATGATCCAGAAGCGCACGATGACCCGCGGCTCCGGCCAGCCCTTGAGCTCGTAATGGTGATGCAGCGGCGCCATGCGGAAGATGCGCCGTCCGGTGAGCTTGTAGGAGCCCACCTGGAGGATCACCGAGACGGTCTCCATGACGAAGATGCCGCCCATGATGAACAGCACGATCTCCTGACGCACGATCACCGCCACCACGCCCAGCGCCGCGCCCAGGGCCAGGGCCCCCACGTCGCCCATGAACACCTGGGCCGGATAGGTGTTGAACCACAAAAAGCCCAGGCCGGCCCCGGCGATGGTGGCGCAGAACACCGCCAGCTCGCCGGCCCCGGCGATGTTGGGAATCTGCAGGTAGTTGGCGAACACGGCGTTGCCGCTGGCATAGGCGAACACCGCCAGCCCCATGGCCACCAGCACGGTGGGCATGATCGCCAGGCCGTCGAGGCCATCGGTGAGGTTCACCGCATTGGAACTGCCGACGATCACCAGGTAGGTGAGCACGAGATAGAATACCCCCAGCGGCAGCACGATGTCCTTGAACAGCGGCACGATCAGGCTGGTCTCCGCCGGCTCGACGGCGGTGGCGTAGAGCACGGCCGCCGCCGCCACGCCGATCACCGACTGCCAGAAGTACTTCCAGCGGGCCGGCAGGCCGCGCGGGTTCTTCTCCACCACCTTGCGGTAGTCATCGACCCAGCCGATGGCACCGAAGCCCAGGGTCACCGCCAGCACGATCCAGACATAGTGATTGGAGAGGTCCCCCCACAGCAGGGTGCTGACGGCAATGGCCATCAGGATCATGGCGCCGCCCATGGTCGGGGTGCCGGCCTTGGAGAGGTGCGACTGGGGGCCGTCGTCGCGCACCGCCTGGCCGATCTGGCGCTCCACCAGGCGGCGGATCATCACCGGTCCCAGCCACAGGCAGAGCACCAGGGCGGTGATGGTCCCCAGGATCATGCGCAGGGTCAAGTAGTTGAAGACATTGAAGGCGCTGAAGAATTGCGCCAGTAGATTAGCCAGATAAAGCAGCATGTATCGCGTTCACCTTGATGCATCCGAGCGCAGTGCGGCGACCACCCTTTCCATGCCGGCACTGCGCGACCCCTTGACCAGCACGCTGGCCCCTGGCGGCAGATGGTGGAGGACGTGGCGCGTCAGCGCCTCCCGATCGTCGAAGTGGCACCCGCCCTCGCCGAAGGCGTGGCTCGCCGGCCGCGCCGGGTCGCCGAAGGTGCCGAGGAAGTCGATTCCCAGTTCCCGCGCGTGGCGCCCGATCTCGGCATGCAGCCGGTCGGACGCCTCCCCCAGTTCGCCCATGGCACCCAGCAGGCACCAGTGCGGTCCGGGCAGCGTCACCAGCAGGTCGAGCGCCGCCTTCACCGCGCCGGGGTTGGCATTATACGTATCATCCAGCAGTCGTGTGGCGTTAATCCCCTCCACCACGGAGAGCCGCCCGGGCATCGGGGCCACCGCGGCGAGGCCGGCGAGCACGTCCGCCTCGTCGAGGCCCATGGCCAGGGCCGCCGCGGCCGCGGCCAGGGCATTGGCGACGTTGTGGCGCCCCAGCAGGGCGAGCTGCACGCGACCGAGGGCACGCCCGTCCACGACAAGCGTGAAAGCATAGCGCCCGAGGGCGTCACAGGCCAGCGCAGCGGCCGTGACCCGGGCCCCCGGCGTCAGGCCGAAGTCGAGCACCTCCTTGGGCGCGGCCAGATGCGCCCAGGTGGCGAAATAGGCATCATCGCGATTGAGCACCGCCACGCCGTCGGCGGCGAGCCCGGCGAGGATCTCCGCCTTGGCCTGGGCGATGCGCCCCGTGCCGCCGAATTCGCCCACATGGGCGCCGGTGACATTGGTGATCACCGCCACCCGCGGCTCGGCCAGCAGGGTGGTCCAGGCGATCTCGCCGAGGTGGTTGGCGCCGAGTTCCACCACCGCCTGACGATGACGGGAGTCGAGCTCGAGCAGGGTCAGGGGGACGCCGATGTCGTTGTTGAGATTGCCGCGGGTCGAAAGCGTCGGCCCGCGACGGGACAGCAGCGCCGCCAGCAGCTCCTTCACCGTGGTCTTGCCGCTGTTGCCGGTCACCGCCACCAGCGGACCACCCCAGGCGCGACGCCGCGCCCGGCCGAGCAGCCCCAGGGCCAGCCGGGTGTCGGCCACCACCAGCTGCGGCAGGGGGTCGCCCACCGGTTGCTCCACCTCTCTCTCCACCACGGCCGCCACGGCCCCGCCCTCCCGGGCCTGGCCGAGGAAGTCGTGGGCATCGAAGCGCTCGCCCTTGAGCGCCACGAACAGGCAGCCGGGCACGAGCCGGCGGGTATCGGTGACGATGGCGGTGATCGCGAGGTCGCCGGCCGGTGCCGGCAGTCCCAGGGCGTCCGCTACCGCGGCCAGGGTCGCGAGGCCTGCCTGGCTCATGGCGCGCCCGCCCCGGCCCGGGCCGCCAGGGCCCGCTCGGCCGTGTCGAGATCCGAGAAGGCGTGGCGAACGCCGGCCACTTCCTGGTAGGCCTCGTGGCCCTTGCCGGCGATCAGCACCACGTCGTCGGGTGCCGCCTCGGCCAGCACGCGGGCGATCGCCTCGGCGCGCCCGCCCAGGCTCCAGGCCCGGGCGCGCGACTCGTCCGACAGGCCGGCGAGCACCTGCTCGCGGATCGTCGCGGGCTCCTCGCCGCGCGGGTTGTCGTCGGTGACGACCAGCCGGTCGGCGTGTCGCTCGGCGGCGGCCGCCATCAGCGGGCGCTTGCCGGCATCGCGATCGCCGCCGCAGCCGAACAGGCACCACAGCCGGCCGCTGCCCGGCAGGTGCGCCTCGAGCGCCGTGAGCGCACTCTCCAGGGCATCCGGTGTATGGGCATAGTCGATCACCACCCTGGGGGCGCCCGGGCGTGCGAGTGCCTGCATGCGCCCCGGCACTGGCGTCAGCGTCCCGGCGGCGGCAAACAGCGCCTCCAGCCCATGACCGAGCCCGTAGAGGGTCGCGATGGCCAGCAGGGCATTGTCGAGGTTGAAGCGGCCCAACAGGGGCAGCTCGAGCACCCGCTCCCCGTCCGGGGTGGCGACCAGCGCTCGCTGACCGGCGTCGTGGGGCTGCCAGTCCACGACCCTCAGGGTCACCGCCTCATCCTCGCCGGTGGCCAGCACTCGCACGCCCGGCCGTATGCCGGCGAGCATCAGGCGGGCCAGGGGGGCGTCGGCATTGACCACGGCGAGCTCGAGTTCCGGTTGGCGGAAGAGCCGTGCCTTGGCCGCGGCATAGGCGGCCATGCTGCCATGGTAGTCGAGGTGGTCGCGGGTCAGGTTGGTGAACAGCGCGGCGGTGATCCGGCAGCCCTCCAGGCGCCCCTGCTCCAGGGCGTGGGAGGAGACTTCCATGGCCACGCGCCGGACCCCGCTCGCGGCGAGTTCACCGAGTGACGCCTGCAGCGCCAGCGGCCCGGGCGTGGTCAGCCCCCCCTCGACCAGGGCACCGGGGCGGCCATGGCCCAGGGTACCCACCAGGCCGGCATCGACCCCTAGTGCCTGGCTGAGCTCGGCCAGGTAGTGGGCCACCGAGCTCTTGCCGTTGGTACCGGTCACGCCGACCAGCTCCAGGTCGTCGGGCACGGCGAAGAGCTCGCGGCCGAGCTCGCCGAGGCGACCGCGCAGCCCCTCGAGTGGCACCACCCGCGGGTCGGCCGGCCCGGCCGGCGGCTCGCCGGCCTCCCGATGGGCGAGCACCAGGGAAGCGCCGGCCTCAAGGGCCGCGGCGGCGAAGTCGCGGCCATCGCTTGCCACGCCCGGCACGGCGACGAAGACGTCCCCCGCCGCCAGGCGACGGCTGTCGAGCACCAGCCGGACGCAGTCCGGCAGGGAGACGGCCGCCAGGGCACGGCGGCAGTCAGGCCAGAGCCCGGCCAGGCCTGTCTCGAGTCGCTCGGCTGTCAGCTGCATCGCGTTTTCTCTCCAGGGCTTGCGCTCATGATTCCGGGTCCCGGGCATCCGGTGGCACGTCCAGCAGGCGCAGGGCATTGCCGGCCACCCGCGAGAAGACCGGGGCCGCCACGGCGCCGCCGTAGTACTCCTCGCCACGGGGGTGATCGATCATCACCACGGTAACGATGCGCGGATCCGAGACGGGGGCGATACCGACGAACAGGCTGCGGTAGGCCTTCTCCTGATACCCGCCGGCATCGGTCTTGCGCACGGTCCCCGTCTTGCCGGCGACCCGATAGCCCGGCACCAGCGCCTGACGGGCGCCGGTGCCGGGCTCGACGACCTGATCCATCATCCCCAGTATCTGCCGGGCCACGCCCGGGTCGATGACCGGCTCGCCGGCCGGCGACTGGCCGAGCTTGAGCAGCGAGGGCGGCAGGCGTCGACCGTCGTTGGCAATGGCCGTGAAGGCACTGGCCAGCTGCAGTGCCGAGACCGACAGGCCGTAGCCATAGGAGAGGGCCGCCCACTGGCTGCTCGACCAGCGCACCGGGGCCGGGATGCTGCCGGTGGCCTCGCCGGGAAAACCAGTGCCGGGGCTCTGTCCTAGCCCGAGGGCTCGATAGATGGCCGGCACCACGGGGTCCTCCAGGCGCAGCACAAGCTTGGACATGCCGATATTGGAGGACTTCTCGAGAATGCCGGACAGGGTCAGCTTGCCGTAATTGCGGATGTCCTTGATGGTGAAGCGGTCGATGACCATCCAGCCCGGCGAGGTATCGACCACCGTATCCAGCGGCACGTCACCGGTCTGGAGCATGGCGGCCATCGCCAGCGGCTTCATGACCGACCCCGGCTCGTAGACATCGACGATGGCCTGGTTGCGCAGCCCCCGAGGGTCGAGGCCGGCACGGTTGTTGGGGTTGTAGGAGGGCTGGTTGGCCATGGCCAGCACCTCGCCGGTGCGAGCATCCATCATCACCACCACGCCGCCATCTGCCTCGTGCTCGGCCACCACGGCCTTGAGCTCACGGTAGGCCATGTACTGCAGCCGCTGGTCGATCGAGAGCGTGAGGTCGCCGCCGGGCCGCGCCTCGCGCAGCAGTTGCAGGTCACGCACCAGGCGGCCGCGACGATCCTTGAGCACCCGCCGCTGACCGGGTGTGCCGGCGAGGTGGGGCTGGTAGGCGAGCTCCAGCCCCTCCTGGCCGGCATCGTCGACATTGGTCACCCCCAGCAGCTGGGCGGTGACTTCGCCGGCGGGGTAGTAGCGCTTGTACTCGTCCTGGGCATAGACACCGGGAATCCGCAGCCCCAGCACCCGCTGGGCCGCCTCCGGCGTCATCTGCCGCCGCAGGTACATGAACTCGCGTTCGCTGTAGCGCCCGATGCGCTCGTTGAGGGCATCGAGTTCCATCCCCAGCGCCCGCGCCAGCATCAGTCGCTGGATGTCATCGGCGGGCAGGTCCTGGGGGTTGGCCCAGAGCGTCACCACCGGCGTGGAGATCGCCAGCGGCTCGCCGTTGCGGTCGGTGATCATCCCCCGGTGGGCGGGAATGGTGTCGGTACGCAGGGTGCGGGCATCGCCCTGCCCCTGCAGGAAGGGGCGATCGACCACGTGCAGGATGACGATGCGGCCGGCCAGCAGGCCGAGACCGATCACCACCAGCAGCAGAATCAGGCCGTAGCGCACCCCCCCCAGGGGCGCCATGGGGGGCGGTCGACGCGGCGTCACGCCGCTGCGCACCTCGGTGCTCATGGCCGGATCACCTCGACCTCGTCGACGGCGGGCAGACGCATCTCCAGACGCTCCACGGCGAGGCGCTCGATGCGGGCCGGCGACGACCAGGCACTCTCCTCGAGCAGTAGCTGTCCCCACTCGGTCTGCAGCTGCTGCTGCTCACGCTCGAGCTGCTGCAGGCGGCCATACTGCTCGCGGGTCAGGTGGCTGGCGGTGATCACAGCCAGGGCACTGGCCAGACAGGCCACCACCAGCAGGGTGGTGACCAGCAGCAGACTCGACCTGGCCTTCAGCCAGCCGAAAGCGGATGCCGTCGCGGGTCGTCCCTGGACCATGACGCCTCCTCAGTGCCGCTTGCGTGCCACGCGCATCACCGCACTGCGGGCACGGGGGTTGTCCTCGACCTCGGCGGCCGTCGGGCGCTGCGCCTTGCCCAGGGCCTCCAGCCGCCGCTCGAGCTGGTCGTCGCGGACCGGCACGCCGCGCGGCAAATGGGTATCGCCACGCACATGCCGGCGAATGAAGCGCTTGACCCGCCGATCCTCCAGCGAGTGGAAACTGATCACCACCAGGTGGCCGCCCGGGGCCAGTGCCTCCAGCGCCGCCTCCAGGGCGGCATCCAGTTGCTCGAGCTCGCCGTTGACCTGGATGCGCAGCGCCTGGAAGACGCGAGTCGCCGGGTGCCGCCCCTTCTCCCAGGCGGGATGGGCGGCCTTGACCACCTCGGCGAGGTCGGTCGTGCGCGTGAAGGGCCGTTCGGTGCGACGCGCGACGATGGCCCTGGCCAGACGCCGGGCGAAGCGCTCCTCGCCGTAGGCCTTGAAGACCCGGGCGAGCTCGGCCTCCTTGGCCCGGGCCAGCCAGCCGGCGGCACTCTCGCCGCGGGTCGGATCCATGCGCATGTCCAGCGGACCGTCACGCAGGAAGCTGAAGCCGCGTTCGGGATCGTCGAGCTGGGGCGAGGAGACGCCGACGTCGAGCAGGATGCCGGCCAGCCGGCCGTGCAGGCCATGGCGATCGGCGATCTCGTCGAGACGGGCGAACTCGCCCTGCTCGATGGTGAAGCGTGGATCGTCGATGGCGGCCGCCTCGGCGATCGCCTGAGGGTCGCGATCGATGGCCAACAGACGCCCTTCCGGGGCCAACCGGGCCAGAATGGCCCGGGAGTGGCCGCCTCGCCCGAAGGTGCCGTCCAGGTAGATGCCGCGCGGCTCATGGACCAGGGCAGCGACGGCGCCATCGAGCAGCACGCTGGCATGGCGAAAACCGCGGGAGGCGTGTTCAGGAGCGGGTGACGGCATGCGCTTCTCGATAGGCAAGCTGGAGGGGGACGGACGCGACGATAGGATTCGCGAGTGGGAGTCGGCCGATAAGCCGGGTTCTGTCGTGGACAGTCATTCATCTAGGGGCCGCGTCACCACGACCCTCGAGCAACCTACCCGAACCCGACGCGGGCCACGCCATGGGGTTCCTATTTGGTCTTGCTCCGAGTGGGGTTTACCTTGCCACGCACTGTTGCCAGGCGCGCGGTGCGCTCTTACCGCACCCTTTCACCCTTGCCGGCCTCCCGAAGGAGACGTAGGCGGTCTGCTCTCTGCTGCACTTTCCGTCGGCTCACGCCGCCCAGGCATTACCTGGCACTCTGCCCTGTGGAGCCCGGACTTTCCTCCCCTGGCCCGATCCGAGAACCGGGCCGGCGGCGACTGCCTGGCCAACTCCCGCGGCAAGCATACCAGCGCCTCGCCACCCCCTCAACAACCCCGGTGCAATGGGAGCAATGGAAGCGTTGCCACTGCTGCTGGTTGGACGCGAGAGGCGACGAGGGCAGGTCGTAGAGGGGGTCCTATGCCAGGGATGGCATCGGTAGCGCCCAGGGAAGGGTTCACAGCGCCCCCTCGTAGACCTGCCGCCGGAAAGCCTTGATCAGTTACGGCTGGCTTCTCTCTTTTAATACCAGGGCGCGGGCATACCAGGTCTTCTTGGCGCCCCCCAGCACCCGGGCCGCCACCGCCGCGACCTGCTTGACCCCCACCCCCTCGGCCAGCATCGCCCCGAGCAGGGCGTCGGCGTCCACCGCGGCGGTGTCGCCGTCATCGCGGGGCGCGGCACCGGCCACCATGATCACGAATTCGCCGCGGGCCTGGTCCGGGTCGGTCGCCAGGCGTTCGAGCAGCTCGGCCGCCGTGCCGTCGAGGAAGGTCTCGAAGGTCTTGGTCAGCTCCCGGGCCAACACCAGCCGGCGATCGCCCAGGCAAGTGCCGAGGTCGGCCAGGGTGTCGCGGATGCGATGGGGCGACTCGTAGAAGACCAGGGTCTCCTCATGGCCAGCCAGGGCCTCCAGCCGGCCGCGACGCCCGCCGCCCTTCGCCGGCAGGAAGCCCTGGAACAGGAAGCGGTCGGTGGGCAACCCCGCCGCAGAGAGCGCCGCCACCAGGGCACAGGGACCCGGCACCGGCACGATGCGTCGTCCGCGGGCACGCAACTCGCGAACCAGCACGAAGCCCGGATCGCTGATCAATGGCGTACCGGCATCGCTGATCAGGGCGATCGAGTCACCGCCGGCAAGCCGCGCATCGAGCTGGGCGACCCGGGCCGCCTCGTTGTGCTCATGCAGCGAGAGCATCGGCACCGAGAGCCCGAGGTGTCGCAACAGCCGGCCACTGTGCCGGGTGTCCTCGGCGGCGATCAGTGCCACCTCACCCAGCACCCTGGCGGCACGAGGACTCAGATCCTCCAGATTCCCAATCGGCGTGGCGACCACGTACAATGTGCCCATACTCGAGTCAGACATCTCGGCTCCCCTGGCGCTTTCAGGACAAGGATGGATTCATGCGGAAAATGCCCCGCGGCCCCCTGGCCGCCGCGCTCCTGGCACTGTTGCTGGCCGGCTGTGCCTACCGGCCCGGCATCGTCGAGCGCATGCCCGACGACGATCCCGGGCGCCTGCTCGCACAGGCCCAGCAGCAGGCCCCGGAACAGGCCGCCCTCACCCGGCTCGAAGCGGCCGACATCCTAGCACGCCAGGGCGATCACCCCCAGGCACTCGAGATCGCCGGCGACATCGACGATGGCCTGCTACCCGGCCGAGCCAGGGTGCGCTGGGCACTGCTGCTGTCACGGCTCGGCGAGGAACTCGACGACCCCTGGGCGGTGATCCGGGCCGGACAGGACCTCGACGCCCTCGACCTCTCACGCGACCAGGCCGACACCCTGCGCCGGCGCATGGGCCTGGCCCTGCTCGAGGTCGACGAACCCGGCGCTGCCGCCGAGGCGCTGCTGCGCGCCCAGGCCGACACCGGTCGGGAGGCACTCAACGACCCGATCTGGAAAGCCCTCTCGCGTCTCGATGGACGCGAGCTCTCGGCTCTGCGCGACGGCGCCGACGATCTCACCCTGGGCTGGCTGGCCCTGGCCGAGCTGGCCCGCAGCAGTGCCGGCGACCTGGAGCGCCTGTTCAGCCGCCTCGACGACTGGCGTGCGGGCCACCCCCGGCATCCCGCTGCACGGCGGCTGCCCGCCGACCTGCTGGCCCTGCGCGATCTGCGCGGGATGGAGGTCGACCACATCGCCGTCTTCCTGCCCGAATCGGGCCCGCTGGCCGGCGTCGCCGGCGCCATTCGCGAGGGCATGCGCACCCACCACCTCAACGCCGCCGACGGCGGCAGCAGCGCCCGTCTGAGCTTCATCGACGCCAGCAACAGTGACCTTGCGGCCCTCTATCGCGAGGCCGAGAATCGCGGCGCCCAGGTGGTGATCGGTCCGCTCGATAAGGACCAGGTCACCGAGCTCGAGAACCTCGACAGCGTGCCGCTGCCGACCCTGGCCCTCAACTATGGTCATGGCGAGCGCAACCGGGCCCGGGGGCTCTTCCAGTACGGCCTCTCCGCCGAGGACGAGGCACGCCAGTCGGCGCGCCGCGCCTGGCAGGACGGCCACCGCCAGGCGGTGCTGATGGTGCCGGACAACGACTGGGGCCGCCGGGTCGGCGAAGCCTTCTGGAACGAGTGGCGCGAGCGCGGCGGCGAGGTCACCAATGCCGTGCGCTACGACCCGGAGAGCAGCGTCGCCAATGCGGTGCGCCCGGCACTGCGCGTGAGCGGCGAGCACGCGCGGCTGGGTGACATCGACATGCTGTTCCTGCTCGCCCTGCCCGAGTTCGCGCGCCAGGTCCCCCCGACCCTGGACTACTACTACGCCGGCGAGCTGCCGATCTACGCCACCTCGCATCTCTTCGAGGGACGCCTGCAGCCGCGGCTGGACCACGACCTCGACGATGTCCAGTTCATCGACATCCCCTGGCAGATTCCCGATGCCGCGGTGGGCGGCGAGGACGCCCTGCCCTTCACGACCAGCTACCGCCAGCTGCGCGAGGAGTCCGATCCGGCCCTGTTCCGACTGATGGCCATGGGGGTCGATGCCTATGAGCTTGCGCGCCGCCTGCCGCAGTTCCAGGCCCTACCGGACAGCGAGCTGTTCGGCGCCACCGGCACCCTGCGCCTGCGGGACGATGGCCGCATCCAGCGCCAGCTGCCCTGGGCACGCTTCACGAATGGCGTGCCACAGCCCATCCTGATCCCGGGGCTCTTCGATCTCGGCTCGAATGGCGATGGTGATGGCGAGTCCCCGTGATGCCCGGGCCCGCGGCGGCGCCGTCGAGCGCCTCGCCGCGGCCTGGCTGGTCGACCAGGGGCTCGACCTCGAGGCGAGCAACCAGCACGCCAAGGGCGGCGAGATCGACCTGGTGATGCGCGACGGCGAGGTGCTGGTGTTCGTCGAGGTTCGTCACCGCGCCGACACCCGTCACGGCCACCCGCTCGAGACCGTCACCGCCGCCAAGCAGCGCCGCCTGATCCGGGCGGCGCGTTTTTATCTCCAGCGCAACGGGCTATCATGTCCCTGCCGCTTCGACGTGCTGGCCGTGACCGGCCAGGCCCCGGCCCTCGACTTCCTGTGGGTACAGGGTGCCTTCGACGCGTTCTGACCGGCCACGCCAAACTGCTAAAAGGACCAGGAACCCAGCATGGATTTCCAGCAGCGAATTCTCGGCCACTTCAATGCCAGCATCGACACCAAGACCTACGCCAGTGAAGTGCTGCCGCCCTTCATCGAGGTAGCCAGCCAGATGATGGTGCAGTGCCTTGTCAGCGAAGGGAAGATTCTGGCCTGCGGCAACGGTGGCAGCGCCGGCGACAGCCAGCACTTCTCCTCCGAACTCCTCAACCGCTTCGAGCGCGAGCGTCCGAGCCTGCCCGCCCTGGCCCTGACCACCGACACCTCGACCCTGACCTCCATCGCCAACGACTACAGCTATAACGAGGTCTTCTCCAAGCAGGTACGCGCCCTGGGCCAGCCCGGCGACATCCTGCTGGCGATCTCCACCAGCGGCAACTCCGCCAACGTGATCCAGGCGATCCAGGCGGCCCACGACCGCGACATGACGGTGGTGGCCCTCACCGGCCGCGACGGCGGCAACATGGCCTCCCTGCTCGGCCAGGACGACTGCGAGATCCGCGTGCCGGCCACTTCCACCGCCCGCATCCAGGAGGTTCACCTGCTGGTGATCCACTGCCTGTGCGACCTGATCGACGAACAACTCTTCGGCGCAAGCGAGTAACTCCCATGACCAAGACGTCCCTGTTCACCCCCCTTCTGCTGACCCTGGCGCTCGGGCTCGCCGGCTGCACCGCCGTCACCGGTGTCACCCACCCCGGCACCATCGACGAGAACTACCGCGAGCGCACCCTCGGCACCAAGGTCGAGGATGAAAGCATCGAGACCAAGATCAGTCACAACCTGCGGCGCACCGATGCCCGCCTGGGCGACGCCCGCATCAATGTCGATGCCTACAACGGCGTGGTGCTGCTGACCGGCCAGGTACCCAGCGAAGAGCTCAGGCAGATGGCAACCGACATCGCCGGCGAGGTACGCAACGTGCGTGAAGTGCACAACGAGCTGACCGTGGCCGCCAACCTGCCGGCCAGCCAGCGCCTCTCCGACACCTGGGTGAACACTCGCATCCGCACCAACCTGGCCAGCAACGAGTCGATCGACTCGGGGCGCATCCGGGTGATCACCGAGAACGCCAGCGTCTACCTGATGGGCATCGTCAGCCGTGCCGAGGCCGATCGCATCGTCGAGGCGGTGTCCCGAATCGGTGGCGTGCAACGCATCGTCAAGGTGTTCGACTACATCGATTGAGCCTTACCCTACCGGAACGAGAAACGGCAGGCCCCGGCCTGCCGTTTCTCGTTCGCCTCCCGCGTCGCCGGATTACTTGATGACCCGCAACGAGGGACGCCCCTTGCGAGGTGGGGTCTCGCCGTCGGCACCCTCCTTCGACCGCGACTTCCCCGCCTCCGGATCGTCGCCCGGTTCCTCGGCATCGACACCGGAAAGCACCGGCTCCTCGACCCCGGCCGGCTCCGGCGCCATCGGCATCACCGGCTCGTGGCCGAACACCATGCCCACCCCGTTCTCGCGTGCATAGATCGCCACCAGCGCCGAGATCGGCACCATGATGCGCATCGGCTGGCCGCCGAAACGGGCGCTGAACCCCAGCGCCTCGTTCTCCATGAAGAGATCCCGCACCGCTGTGGGCGCCATGTTGAGCACGATCTGGCCGTTCTGCACGAATTGACGCGGCACCTCGACGCCCGGCTGCTCGGCATCGACGACGATGTAGGGGGTGAGCTCGTTATCCAGCAACCACTGATACAGGGCCCTGGCGAGATAGGGGCGACTCGATTGCATCATCTTTGCCCTCCTGCATTGGGGAACCCCGGCCCGCGGGCCAAGGTTCGTGTTCAGGGACGCATCTCACGCTCGCTTTCGCTCAGCGCGGCCTTGAAGCCCTCGCGGCCGAACACCCGCTCCATGTAGCTGGCCAGCGGCTTGATCTGCATCTCCGGCAACTCGATGCCCAGCACGGGCAGGCGCCAGAGAATGGGAGCCAGGCAGCAGTCGACCAGGGTGAACTCCTCGCTCATGAAGAACGGCATGTCCTCGAAGATCGGCGAGATGCCGATCAGGCTCTCGCGCAGCTCCTTGCGCGCCTTCTCGGCCTCCTTCCTGGGCGCGCCGAGGATCTGGTCGACCAGCGGGCACCACTCACGCTCGATGCGATGCATCCACAGCCGGCTCTGTGCCCGGGCCACCGGATAGACCGGCAGCAGCGGCGGATGCGGGAAGCGTTCGTCCAGGTACTCCATCATCACCTTGGATTCGTAGAGCACCAGGTCCCGGTCCAGCAGCGTGGGGACGCTGTTGTAGGGGTTGAGGTCGGCGAGCTCCGCGGGGTGTTGCTCGTCGGTGACCTCGACGATATCCACCGCCACGCCCTTCTCGGCGAGCACGATGCGTACGCGATGACTGAAGTGGTCATCGCCCCCGGAGTAGAAGATCATCGACGACCGCTTGGCCACTACACCCATGAAACAATCCTCGCATCAGTTCGAACGGCAATGATAACACGACAACCCCCACCTTGAGGGGCCATCGGGCGCCCGCTCCCCGGGGGATCGGACACACCACATTTCGCAAACCAAAGGGGCGCATGGCCCTCGGCCACGCGCCCCGGTCATCTCCGCCGGAGACGGATCAGTGGATGTCGCGCCAGTACTCGCGCTTGAGCAGGTAGGCAATGACACCGAAGATGAAGATGAAGATCAGCACCTTGGGCGCCAGGGCCTGGGCCTGCAGCTTGGACGGCTCACCGACGTAGGCCAGGAAGTTGGTCAGGTCATAGACCGCCTCCTCGAACTCGTCGGGCTCCATCGCGCCGGGCTGGGTCACCTGCAGGACCTCGCAGGATTGGTACTTGCCGGTCAGGGGGTCGAGTTCGGCACCGTCGATGGGATGGTCGCTCTCGGCGCACACCTTCTCCTGCACGCCCTGCAACGGCTCGAGCACATTGGGCATTGCCACCAGATCGAAGACGGCATTGTTGACGCCGGTGCCGGTGCTGGGGTCCTTGTAGAAGCTCAGCAGGTAGGAGTAGATCCAGTCGGTGCCACGCAGACGCGCCTCGAGGGTCAGGTCCGGGGGCGGTGCCCCGAACCAGCTCTCGGCATCGCCGCGGTCCATGGCGATGTGCATCTGATCGTTGAAGGCCAGCGCCGGGGAGAAGATCAGGTTCTCCTCGACCAGGTCCTGGGGCATCCCCAGGTCCTCGGCGGCACGGGCGAAACGCTGGTGCTCCAGGGAGTGACAGCCCATGCAGTAGTTGACGTAGAGCTTCATGCCGTTCTGCAGTGACGCCTCGTCCTTGAGGTCGGGCGTCATCGAGTACGGCACGCTCGCGCCTCCCGCGGCCATGGCCGTGAAGGGCACCAGCGCGAAGAGCAGTGCGAACAGTTGCTTTTTCATTAGCCAGTCACCCTCTCCGGAACGGGTTTGGTCTTCTCCAGCCGGGTATAGAACGGCATCAGCAGGAAGAAGGCGAAATAGATGACGGTACACACCTGGGACAGCAGGGTGCGCCCCTCGGTGACCGGCAACACCCCGAGCACGCCGAGGATCACGAAACTGATCGCGAACAGGGCCAGCATCACCTTGGACATCCAGCCCTTGTAGCGCATCGATCGCACCGGGCTGCGGTCGAGCCAGGGCAGCACGAAGAGCACCGCAATGGCCGCGCCCATGCACACCACGCCGAGGAACTTGGCGTCGAGCCCGAATAGCGAGAAGGTGATGGCGCGCAGGATCGCGTAGAAGGGCGTGAAGTACCACACCGGTGCAATGTGGTCGGGGGTCTTCAACGGGTTGGCAGGCTCGAAGTTCGGCTTCTCGATGAAGTAGCCGCCACCCTCCGGGAAGTAGAAGATCACCACCGCGAAGACGAACAGGAACACGGCCACCCCGACCAGGTCCTTGACCGAGTAGTAGGGATGGAAGGGGATGCCGTCGAGCGGCTTGCCGGTCTCGTCCTTCTTGGCCTTGATGTCGATGCCGTCCGGGTTGTTGGAGCCGACTTCGTGCAGGGCGATGATATGCAGCACCACCAGCGCCAGGATCACGATGGGCAGTGCCACCACGTGCAGGGCGAAGAATCGGGTCAGGGTGATGCCCGAGATCAGGAAGTCGCCGCGCACCCACTGCGCCAGGTCCGGACCGATGGCCGGAATCGCCGAGAACAGCGAGATGATGACCTGGGCCCCCCAGTAGGACATCTGCCCCCAGGGCAGCAGATAGCCCATGAAGGCCTCGGCCATCAGCGCCAGGTAGATCGCCATGCCGAAGATCCATACCAGCTCGCGGGGCGCCTTGTAGGAGCCGTAGAGCAGGCCGCGGAACATGTGCAGATAGACGACCACGAAGAACGCCGAGGCCCCGGTGGAGTGCATGTAGCGGATCAGCCACCCCCACTCCACGTCGCGCATGATGTACTCGACCGAAGCGAAGGCCCCCTCGGCGGAGGGGTTGAAGCTCATGGTCAACCACACGCCGGTGAGGATCTGGTTGACCAGCACCAGCAGCGCCAGGGAGCCGAAGAAGTACCAGAAGTTGAAGTTCTTCGGGGCATAGTACTTGGACAGATGCTCCTGCCACATCTGGGTGGCGGGAAAGCGGTCATCGACCCAGCGCATGAACCCGCGCTCCGCCTTGGCTTTGTTCGGGTTACCCATCAGGCAGTCTCCTCATCTTCGCCGACGACGATGATCTCGTCATTCTCGAAGCGATACGGCGGCACCTCGAGGTTGGTCGGGGCCGGCACGTTGCGAAACACCCGCCCTGCCAGGTCGAAGCGGGAACCATGGCAAGGACAGAAGAAACCGCCCGGCCAATCATCGACACCGACTCCCTCGGCATCGGGCTCGGGGCGAAAGAGCGGAGAGCAGCCCAGGTGGGTGCAGATACCGATGATCACGCCGATCTCGGGCTTGATGGAGCGCAACGCGCCGGTAACATAACCGGGCTGCTGCGGGACGTCGGAATCCGGATCAGCCAGTCGCGAGGCATCCAGCCCCTCGGTCAGCTCGATCATCTCCGGCGTGCGATTGATGACCCATACCGGCTTGCCCCGCCACTCCACGGTCATGCGCTGACCCGGTTCGAGCTTGGAGATATCGGCTCGTACCGGCGCACCCGCCGCCCTTGCCCTGGCACTGGGCTGCCAGGAAGCCACAAAGGGGACCGCTACCCCGACGGCACCCACCGCACCCACAACGGTGGTGGCACCCACGAGGAAACGGCGCCGACCCTTGTTCACGCCGTTGTCTGCCATTTCAGGTTTCTCCCATCAGCTTACCCGTTGTTCCATCACGGGCAGTAGAGCGTCCCGCGACCACGGATATCAAATGCGCACTATGTTAAGAAATCGTATCGCCCCGCACAAGGACAAGCCCCTTGACCAAGGTGGAAAAACGGCGACAATTTATTGATCAGGAACAAAAAAACGCCCAGGTCATGGGACCCGGGCGTTTTTCTCGCAGCAGCGACCGCTTAACGCTTGGAGAACTGCGGACGGCGACGTGCCTTGCGCAGACCCACCTTCTTGCGCTCGACCTGGCGGGCGTCACGGGTGACGTAGCCCGCTTCACGCAGTTGGCCGCGGAAGTCCTCGTTGTACACCATCAGGGCGCGAGTGATGCCGTGACGGATGGCACCGGCCTGGGACGAACCACCACCCCCCTTGACGGTGACGAAGACATCGAACTGGTTCAGGGTGTCGGTCAGCTCCAGCGGCTGGCGGACCACCATGCGACCGGTGACACGACCGAAGTACTGGTCCAGCTCGTGGTTGTTGACGGTGATCTTGCCGGTGCCCGGCTTCATGAAGACGCGGGCGGTAGAGGTCTTGCGGCGCCCGGTTCCGTAATACTGCTGTGTCATGGCGAAGACTCCCTCAGATGTTCAGTTCTTGCGGCTGCTGGGCAGCATGCGGATGCTCGGTGCCGGCATAGACCTTGAGCTTGGAATACATGGCACGACCCAGGGGACCCTTCGGCAGCATGCCCTTGACGGCGGACTCGATGATGCGCTCCGGCGCGTGCTCGACCAGCTTGTCGAAGGTCATGGAGCGCAGGCCACCGGGATAACCGGTGTGGCGATAATAGGTCTTGGCCCTGGCCTTGTTGCCGGTGACCTTCACCTTCTCGGCATTGATCACGACGATGTAGTCGCCGGTGTCGACATGCGGGGTGAATTCCGGCTTGTGCTTGCCGCGCAGGCGACGAGCGATTTCGGTGGCCAGACGGCCGAGCGTCTTGTCCGTGGCGTCGACGACGTACCAGTCGCGCTGGACGGACTGCGGTTTGGCAGTGAACGTCTTCATGGATGAATCACCAGATCGATGTATTGGGTCCTGCCGCCGGAGCGCCCGGCATGGGACCATCCCTATTCTTCTTGGTTGCCCGCCTCGCAGAGACGGCGCAACGGTCGAGCGAGCGCGCATTCTACACGAGCCACCGGTGCCAAGGCAATGCTGGCAGGGTTACCGCCGTTCACTCACGGCACTCATACACCGGGGCTGATCCGGCTCAAGGCTTGTGGGGTAGCGCCAGGTACTCGTGGGACTGCATCTCCTGGAGCCGTGAAAGGGTACGCTGGAACTCGAACTCGAGGCGGCCATCGACATAGAGCTGCTCGGCCGGCACCTCGGCGGACATCAGCAGCTTGACACCGCGATCATAGAACTCATCGACCATGTTGATAAAGCGCCGCGCCTGGTCGTCGGTGGCGCCGCTCATGCGGGTCACGTTGGAGACCAGCACCGTGTGGTATTCGCGGGCCAGCTCGATGTAGTCGTTCTGGCTACGCGGCCCGTCGCACAGCTCGCGGAACTCGAACCACACCACGTCGTCATGGAGGCGCCGGGTGTGCAGCACCCGATGGTTGATCTCGATGGGCACGTCCCCCTCCCCCTCGTGGCCGGCGATCTCGCGGAAGCTGCGGGCGAGTTCCCGCTCGGCGGTGGTATCGAGCGGGGCATGGAAGATCTCGGCCCGCTCCAGGGCCCGCAGGCGATAGTCGATGCCGGAATCGACGTTGACCACCTCGCAGTGGCGCTTGAGCAGGTCGATCGCCGGCAGGAAGCGGGCCCGCTGCAGGCCGTCCCTGTAGAGGTCGTCGGGCACGATGTTGGAGGTCGCCACCAGCACCACGCCGTGCTCGAAGAGCGCCTCGAGCAGGTTGGCCAGGATCATGGCATCGGTGATGTCCTTGACGAAGAACTCGTCGAAGCAGATCACCCGGGTCTCGGCGGCGAACTTGGCGGCAATCAGCTTGAGGGGGTTCTTCTCGCCCTTGTAGTGCTCGAGCTCGTTGTGCACCCGCTGCATGAAGCGATGGAAGTGGGTACGCATCTTGTCGGGAAAGGGCAGGGTCTCGTGGAAGGTATCGACCAGGTAGGTCTTGCCACGCCCCACGCCCCCCCAGAAGTAGAGGCCGGCGACCTCGGGCAACGCCGGCTCCGGCGTCTCCTCCCGACGCCCGAACAGCCCCGCCACGCGCGACTTCAGCCCCTTGCCGCCGAGCACCGCGCGCGGCCGGGTGCGGGGCCTGGCCACCAGTTCATCAAAGAGCCGCTGCAGATGCTCAACGGCCCGTTCCTGGGCCGGATCATACTGGAAGTCGTCACGTTCGAGGTCGGCGCGGTAGCGTGCCACCGGCGTGGCGGGACGGCTCGCGTCACGGGATGCTGACATGGTTGGCGATGCGCTCCTGGAAAGTCTGCGGCCTGCTCACGGCTTCGATGAGGAACGCATTATACGCGCCTGGCCGGCGCTTCGCATCGCCGGCTCCGCGTTGACCCGGCGCGCGGCCTCGGCCCTATAATGGGCCACCGGGCAACCCCGCCCTCGACACCGGCTCCGCCTCGCGCACCGGATCGTCCGACAGCTGCAGGGAGACACACGTGGACGAAAGCAACATCAACTGGGTACTGGCCATCGCCAGCCTGCTGGCCGGCACCGGTATCGGCGCATTGGGTTATCACCTGCTCAACGCCGGCGCCGGCCACCTGCAGAAGCTGCGCCAGCGCCTCGCGGAGCGCGACCGCGAACTGGCTGCCCTCAAGGATGGCGTCGACGACCATTTCGCTACCATCAACGGCCTGGTCGAGAGCCTCCAGCGCGACAGCGACACCCTGGCCAGGCGCCTCGAGGAAGACGCCGCCACCCTTGCCGGCCATGACCGTGCACGACGCAGCCTGGAAGTCACGTTCGCGGCCGAGGAGCAGGCGGCCAACGAGGAGTATGCCGCCCCCCGCGATTATGCCGACGGCACCGGCGGAACCCTTTCCGAGGATTTCGGGCTGAAGAGCGGCGAGACCGGCGCCCCGCAGCCTCCCCGCTACTGACCGACACCGCCTCACGCCCGAGGCGACGCGTGATACGGCGCCTTCAGGCCGGGTTGTCGATATCGACGAAACGATGCTCGAGGCGGTGCTCGCGGGCCAGCCACTCCCCCAGCGCCTGGACGCCGTAGCGCTCGGTGGCATGATGCCCCGCCGCCAGGTAGTGGATGCCCAGCTCCCGGGCCAGGTGGGTCGTGCGTTCGGAGATCTCCCCCGAGATGAAGGCGTCGGCCCCGGCCTCCCGGGCGGCGGTGATCATGTCCTGGGCGCCCCCGGTGCACCAGGCGACGCGACCGATCTCGCCGCCGCCCGGCGCCTCGATCAGCAGCGGCTCGCGCGCCAGTCGCTCGCCCACATGACGGGCGAGCCCCCGGGCATCCAGGCCCGGGGGCGGCGCCCCCAGCCACAGCAGCCCCTCGCCCAGCTCGCCGTCGGCACAGCCCTCGACGCGAAAGTCCAGGTGCCTGGCCAGCTCGGCGTTGTTGCCCAGCTCCGGGTGGGCATCCAGCGGCAGGTGGTAGGCCAGCAGGCTGATGTCGTTGAGCAGCAGGGTGCGGATGCGGCGCTGCTTCATGCCGGTGATGGCCACCGGCTCGTTCTTCCAGAAGTAACCATGGTGGACCAGCACGAGGTCGGCACGCCAGGCCACCGCCTCGTCGAGGAGTGCCTGGCAGGCGGTAACGCCGGTCATCACCCGAACCACCCGATCACGCCCGGCCACCTGCAGGCCGTTGACGGTGTAGTCCCTGAAGCGGCCGGCATCGAGCAGGTGGTCGCAGGCGGCGACCAGGTCGTCACGGTTCATTCACACCTCCGGGCATCGGTGAATCGGCAATGTTACACTGTCGCCATTGTATCGACCGCGGCCCAGGGTCGCGACAAGCACCGCGAGAAGGAAACACCCCGCATGCGACGCAACCTGCTGCCGTACGTCTGGCCCGCCCTCATCGGCGTACTGCTGGCCATCGTGCTGCTCAATGCCTTCCCGCAGCTCCTGGGGCGCCCCGAGTCGCCGGTGACCGCGCCGCAACCCCCCACGGCGCCCGTCTCGCCGACCCCGGTGGACGCGCCTGCCGAGGAGGCGTCACGCCCCTCCCCCGAGCTGCGCCAGTCGGCCCCCATGGCACGCCAGCAGGGTCCGGTCACCTACTCCGAGGCGGTGGACCGTGCCGCACCGGCAGTGGTCAACATCTACTCCTCGCGGGTGGTCGAGCGCGAGCAGCACCCGCTGATGTCGGACCCCTTCTTCCGCCAGTTCTTCGGCGACGACCTGCCCAGCCGCCAGCGCATGCTCTCGAGCCTGGGCTCCGGGGTCATCGTTAGCGGCGATGGCTATGTCCTCACCAACCACCATGTCATCGGCGGCGCCGACCAGATCCGGGTCGCCCTGCGCGACGGCCGCGAGACCCTCGCCGAGGTGGTCGGCACCGACCCGGAGAGCGACCTGGCGGTGCTGCGTATCGGCCTGGACAGCCTGCCGGTGATCGAACTGGCGGACTCCGGCGACGTGGCGGTGGGCGACGTCTCGCTGGCCATCGGCAACCCCTTCGGAGTGGGCCAGACCGTGACCATGGGCATCATCAGCGCCACCGGTCGCAGCCATCTGGGCCTCAACGCCTACGAGGACTTCATCCAGACCGACGCGGCGATCAACCCGGGCAACTCCGGCGGCGCCCTGATCAACGCCGAGGGCGCCCTGGTGGGCATCAACACCGCCATCTTCTCGCGCTCCGGCGGCTCCCAGGGCATCGGCTTCGCGATCCCCGCCAATCTCGCCCGCAACATCCTCGAGGAACTGGTCACCCAGGGCCGGGTGATCCGCGGCTGGCTGGGCATCGAGGCCCAGGAGCTGAACCAGGAGCTGGCCGCCTCCTTCGGTCTCCAGGCACCCCGCGGCGTGGTGATCGCCGCGGTGGTCCCCGGCGGCCCCGCCGCCCAGGCCGGCCTGCAGCCGGGCGACGTCCTGCTCGCGGTGGACGGACGCCCGATCCTCGACGCCCGGGTAGCGATGAGCGACATCGCCGCCATCGAGCCCGGGGCCGAGCTGCCGCTGACGGTGCTCCGTGGCGGCGAAGCGCTGGAAGTCACCCTGGAGGTGGGCGAACGTCCGCCACCGGAGCTGCGCCGCCCGGAGCCGTGACCCCGCCCCCTCGACGACGAAGGCCCCGTCAGCGACGGGGCCTTCGTCGTTGCAGAGGGCCATCCCCCTACGTCCGGATTCGATCCTGTTCCTTGAGACGATATTCGGCCGACCGGGCATGGGCGGTCAGCGACTCGCCTCGCGCCAGCACCGAGGCGATCCCGCCGAGCGCCGAGGCCCCCTGCGACGAGCAGTGGATGATCGAGGAACGCTTCTGGAAATCGTAGACCCCCAGCGGCGAGGAGAAGCGTGCCGTGCCCGAGGTGGGCAGCACATGGTTGGGACCGGCGCAGTAGTCACCCAGCGCCTCGGCGGTGTAGCGCCCCATGAAGATGGCACCGGCATGCCGCACCTCGGGCAGCCAGCTCTCCGGGTCGGCCACCGACAGCTCCAGGTGCTCGGGGGCGATGCGATTGATCAGCTCGGCCGCCTCGGCGCGGTCGCGGCAGTGGATCAGCGCACCCCGCCCGGCCAGGGACTCGCGCACGATCGCCTCCCGTTCCAGGGTCGGCAACAGGCGCTCGATGGCCGCCTCCACCGCCTCGAGATGGGCCCTGTCCCAGCTCACCAGGATCGCCTGGGCATCCTCGTCGTGCTCGGCCTGGGAGAACAGGTCCATGGCCAGCCAGTCGGCAGGGGTACCGGCGTCGGAGATCACCAGGATCTCCGAGGGACCGGCGATCATGTCGATACCCACCCGGCCGAACACCGCCCGCTTGGCGGTGGCCACGTAGATGTTGCCGGGCCCGACGATCTTGTCGACCCGCGGCACCGTCTCGGTACCATGGGCCAGCGCCGCGACCGCCTGGGCCCCGCCGATGGTGAAGACATGGTCGACGCCGGCCAGATGGGCCGCCGCCAGCACCAGCTCGTTGAGCACGCCATCCGGCGTCGGCACCACCATGACGATCTCGCGGACGCCGGCCACATGGGCGGGAATCGCGTTCATCAGCACCGAGGAGGGGTAGGCCGCCTTGCCGCCGGGCACATAGATCCCGGCACGATCCAGCGGCACGACCTGCTGGCCGAGCACGGTCCCGTCGGCCTCGGTGTAGTGCCAGGATTCGGGCTTCTGGCGCTCGTGGTAGAGGCGAATGCGCTCGGCGGCGGCGGCCAGGGCGTCACGCTGTTCGACGGGCAACCCCCGGTAGGCCTGTTCGAGACGCGCCGGACCCAGGGTCAGCTCGGCCATGGAGGCGACCGCCAACCGGTCGAAGCGGTTGCTGTACTCGATCAGCGCCGCGTCGCCACGGACCTTCACGGCGGCGATGATCTCGTCGACGCGCCGCTGGATGTCGGCATCGGAAACGCCTTCCCAGGCCAGCAGGGCGTCCAGGCGGTCGTCGAAGTCGGCATCGGCGGTGGCGAGACGGGCGATGCCGGTGGAAGCGAGGGTCTTGGTCATGGGCGCGCAGCTCCCGTGGCTGTCGGGTCTTGTCTGAGCCTGATGCCAGGGCCGGGCCATGGCAAGGCATCAGTCGCTATCGGGTTGAGGTGGCACGACTATCGCGACGGGCGGCCACGGCATTGCCGAGGCGCTCGATCAGCGGCTTGAGCCGGGCGTGCTTCATGGTCATGGCCGCCTTGTTGACCACCAGCCGGGTGCTGATCGGGGCGATCAGCTCACGGGGGGCCATGCCGTTGGCACGCAGGGTGTTGCCGGTGTCGACGATGTCGACGATCTCGTCGGCCAGGTTCATCAGCGGCGCCAGCTCCATGGCGCCGTAGAGCTTGATCACCTCGGCCTGGATGCCCTGTTCGGCATAGTAGCGGCGGGCGACGTTGACGAACTTGGTGGCCACCCGGCGCCGGGCCCGGGCCGGCTCGGCCCCGGTGGGGCCGGCGGTCATCAGCCGGCACCGGGCGATCTCGAGATCGAGCGGCTCATAGAGCCCCTCGGCCCCATGCTCGAGCAGCACGTCCTTGCCCGCCACGCCGAGATCGGCGGCGCCCAGCTGCACGTAGGTGGGCACGTCGGTGGCGCGCAGGATCACCAGCTTGACGTCCGCCAGGTTGGTGTCGAACAGCAACTTGCGGCTGGCGCCCAGGTCTTCGGCCGGGGTGATGCCGGCGTCGGCCAGCAGGGGCAGCGTCTCGTCCAGAATGCGGCCCTTGGAAAGGGCCAGAATCAGTTGTTTGCTCATGCTCTCGCCTGTCTTGGGAGCTAGCCGGGAATGCGACGGATATTGGCACCCAGCAGTTGCAGCTTCTCCTCGATGCACTCGTAGCCACGATCGATATGGTAGATGCGATCGACCAGGGACTCGCCGTCGGCCATCATCGCCGCCACCACCAGCGAGGCGGAGGCACGCAGGTCGGTGGCCATCACCGGGGCGCCGGAGAGGCGCTCGACCCCGGTCACCACGGCGGTGTTGCCCTCCAGGGCGATCTTCGCCCCCATGCGGTTGAGCTCCTGGACGTGCATGAAGCGGTTCTCGAAGATGGTCTCCACCACCCGGGCGGTTCCTTCGGCCACCGCATTGAGCGCCACGAACTGGGCCTGCATGTCGGTGGGGAAGGCCGGATAGGGGGCGGTGCGAACATTCACTGCCCGCGGCCGCCGCCCGCCCATGTCCGCCTCGATCCAGTCATCACCGCTGGTGATGGTGGCGCCCGCCTCCTCCAGCTTGGCCAGCACCGCCTCGAGGAGGTCGGCACGGGTACGGCGCACCCTGACCCGCCCACGGGTCACCGCCGCGGCCACCAGGAAGGTGCCGGTCTCGATGCGATCGGGCATGACGTCGTGGTAGCAACCGTGCAGCCGCTCGACGCCCTCGATGGTGATGGTATCGCTGCCGTGGCCGCGGATCTTCGCGCCCATGGCGATCAGGCACTCGGCGAGGTCCACCACCTCGGGCTCCCGGGCGGCATTCTCCAGCACCGTGGTGCCCTCGGCCAGGGTCGCCGCCATCAGCAGGTTCTCGGTGCCGGTGACGGTGACGGTATCGAAGAAGATGGTGCCCCCCCGGAGACGACCGTCGACCCGGGCGCGAATATAGCCCCCCTCGACGCGAATCTCGGCGCCCATCGCCTCCAGGCCGCGGATATGCAGATCCACCGGCCGGGAGCCGATGGCACAGCCGCCGGGCAGCGAGACATCGGCATGACCGAAGTGGGCCAGCAGTGGCCCCAGCACCAGGATCGAGGCACGCATCTTCTTGACCAGCTCGTAGGGCGCGTCGCAGTGACGCACCTGGGCGCCGTTGAGCTGGATGGTCATCTTCTCGCCCATCACCGGCTCGAGGCCCAGGTGGCCGAGCAGCTCCAGGGTGGTGGTGATGTCCTGCAGGTGGGGCAGGTTGCCGATGGTCACCGGCTCCTCGGCCAGCAGGGTGGCGCAGAGGATCGGCAGGGCGGCGTTCTTGGCACCGCTGGCCCAGACCTCGCCGTCGGCGGGGCCATTGCCGGTAATGATCAATTTGTCCATGGGACCCGCCCGTCAGGCGCTGGTGTTTTCCGGCGCGCTCTGCCATTGCGCCGGCGTGTAGGTCTTGATGCTCACCGCATGCAGCGCACCCGAGGCGATCTCCTCGGAGAGGGCGCCATAGATGAGTTGCTGGCGCTTGACCGGCGACAGGCCGTCGAACACCGCCCCCACGGCCACCACCTGGAAGTTGCAGCCTTCGCCCTGGATATGGAACTCGCAGTCGTCGATGCGGGCCTCGAGCAGCGCCTTGACCTCACTGGGTTGCATGAACCGGAACTCCTGTGATGCATGAAAATGTCGGGCTCTCGGTCGCGAGGCGACCGAGAGCATGGATCGGGAATCCCGACATGGTAATGAAAAGCGTCGCTCTTGGCGATGCCGGCGATCCTCGCCGCCGGAGGAAAGCCGGTCGTCAGGCGGCCTCGTCCAGCGGCAGCAGGCGGTCGAGGCCGGCCAACCGTGTCAGGCGGATCAACGGCGGCGAGAGGCGCACGGCGCGCACCTCGAGGCCCGCCAGCCGGGCACGACGGGTCCACTCCAGCAGCACGCTGAGCGCCGCGCTGCTGACGCCCGCGACGCCGCGCAGGTCGAAGTCGACCCGGGTACCGGCCGACTGGTCGGCGAGCCAGTCACTCCCCGTGGCGGCCAGTACCGCCGCCACATCGAAGCCCACCACGCCACTCACCGCCAGCCCCTCGCGGCCGGCAGACAGGCGAACGCCCGACCGATCGAGCAGCAGGCTCATGCGCTGCCACCCTCCTCGAGCTCCTCGACGGCGATTTCCGGGGCCCAGCTCTCGATCACGGCGTCGTAGTCGCGGCCGTGCTCGCGCATGGCCTGATCGAACTGGTTGCGGAAGGTCAACCCGAGGTTGATGCCGTTGACGATGACATTGACCACCTTCCACTGGCCATCGCTCAGGCGCAGCGAATAGCTGACCGGATAGACGCTGCCGTCAATGGCCACCACCTCCATGGCCACGCTGGCCTGGTCCTCGTAGCGCTGGGGCTGTTGGTTGTCCAGTACCCGCAGCTCGCGGTAATCGAAGGTCACCAGCCCCTTGGTGTAGGTATCGATCAATGTCTTGCGGAAGGTACCGGCGAAACGCGAGCGTTGCCGGGGAGTAGCATTCTGGAAGTAGCGCCCCATGACGCTCGCCCCGATGTAGCGGAAATCGGCGATGTCGTCGAGATTGTCGTCGACCAGGGCCTTGAGCTCGTCGACATTGTCGGCGAAATAGTCGCGGCGGCCCTCGATCTGCTCCATCAGTTCGTCAATGCTCTCGCGGATCACCTCTTCGGGCTCACGCTCGGGGGCCGCCTGGGCCGACAGGGACACCAGCACCAGACAGAAGCCGAGCACCACCAGGCGAAGGGAAGCAGGCAGTAAGGGCATCATCACATCTCCTCGAAAGAATGCCGTGAACGACGAGCGCGCGGAGCGGCTCAATCGCTGACCAGATTGGACACGAATTGCTGGATGAGTTCTTCGAGCACCACCGCCGACTGGGTATCGCGAATGGTGTCGCCATCGGCCAGGGTCTCGGGATCACCGCCCACCGAGAGCCCGACGTACTGTTCGCCGAGCAGACCGGCGGTGAGTATTGCCGCCGTGGTGTCCCGCGACAGCCGGTCCTCCAGCTCGGCATCGAGCTCGAAGATCACCCGGGCGTCATACCAGTCGGTATCCAGCTCGATGGCCGCGACCCGCCCCACCGTGACCCCGGCCAGGGTGACCCGCGCTCGC
This sequence comes from Halomonas flagellata, assembly GCF_022487945.1. Taxonomy (NCBI): domain Bacteria; kingdom Pseudomonadati; phylum Pseudomonadota; class Gammaproteobacteria; order Oceanospirillales; family Halomonadaceae; genus Halomonas; species Halomonas flagellata. The sequence continues at coordinate 144,051 of NZ_JAKVPY010000001.1, read as the reverse complement.
GGCTTGAGGCTGCCGATGTTGGCGAAGTTGGCCTCGAGGCGGAAGGTGTCGCTTGGGGCGGTTAAGGTCAGGCCACTGACGCGCAGCCCGAGGAATACCAGCCCCAGGATGCCGGCCAGCATGAACAGCCCGACCCCCAGTTCCATCATCTTGCTGCGCTTCATTGCGTTTCTCCGAACATCAACCCAAGTCTTGGCACATCGCACGTCCACGCATCGCGAGCCACCACCATCAGGACAGCCCCCCGAACATCACCGCGGTGAGCACGAAATCGAGGCCGAGCACCGCCAGGGAGGAGTAGACCACGGTGCGGGTGGTGGCCCGGGAGATGCCTTCCGCGGTGGGCACCAGATCGTAGCCCTGGAAGACCGCGATCCAGGTCACCACCAGGGCGAATACCAGGCTCTTGACCATGCCGTTGCCGATATCGGCGATGAACTCGACGCTGGCCTGCATGTTGCCCCAGTAGGATCCCTCGAAGACACCGAGCCACTCGACACCGACCAGGTAGCCGCCATACACCCCCACCACGCTGAAGCCGATGGTCAGTAACGGCAGGGCGACGACTCCCGCCCACAGCCGTGGTGCCACCACCCGCCGCAAGGGATCGACACCGATCATCTCCATGCTGGTCAGCTGTTCGGTGGCCTTCATCAGACCGATCTCGGCGGTCAGCGCCGAGCCGGCCCGCCCGGCGAACAGCAGCGCCGCCACCACCGGGGCCAGCTCGCGCAGCAGCGACAAGGCCACCATCTGGCCCAGCGCCTGCTCGGCACCGAAATCGACCAGGATGGTATAGCCCTGCAGCGCCAGCACCATGCCGATGAACAGCCCCGAGACCAGCACGATGGCCAGCGACAGGACGCCGACGAAGTGCATCTGCCGCAACCACAGGTACCAGCCTTCCCGGGACGGCACGCCGACCGCGGAGAGGAAGAGGAAGATTCCCGCCCGCCCCAGCGCCTCCAGCAGCTCGCAGCCGCGGCGCCCCAGGTGGGTGATGTGCCGGATCATCGCCGCCCTCCTGCGTCGAGGATGTCGGTGAAGAAGTCCACCGCGGGATAGTGGAAGGGCACCGGCCCGTCCGGCTCACCATGAACGAACTGGCTGACCCGGGGATCCTGGTCGACGTCGAGCCCCGCCGGCGTGCCGTGGGCCATCACCCGACCATCGGCGATCACGTAGACATAGTCGGCGATCGTGAGGGTCTCCTTGATGTCGTGGGAGACCATGACGGAAGTAAGCCCGAGCGCCTCGTTGAGCCGCTTGGTCAGCTGCACCAGCACGCCCATGGAGATCGGATCCTGGCCGACGAAGGGCTCGTCGTAGAGAATCAGCTCCGGGTCCAGGGCGATGGCCCGGGCCAGCGCCACGCGACGCGCCATGCCGCCGGAGAGCTCGGACGGCATCAGCTCGCGGGCACCGCGCAGCCCTACGGCCTCGAGCTTCATCAGCACCAGGTCACGGACCATCGACTCCGGCAGGTCGGTGTGGACCCGCAACGGAAAGGCCACGTTCTCGTAGACGCTGAGGTCGGAGAACAGTGCCCCGCTCTGGAACAGCATGCCCATGCGCCGGCGCATGGCGAACAGCGCCTTGCGCGACTGGCGGTGCACGTCCTCGCCATCGATGCATACGCGACCCGCGTCCGGATGGAGCTGGCCGCCGATCAACTTGAGCAGCGTGGTCTTGCCGGTACCGCTGGGCCCCATGATGGCGGTGATCTTGCCGCGGTGAACCTGCAGGTCGACACCGCGGAAGATCTCCTTCTCGCCCCGCGAGAAATGCAGCCCCTCCACCACCACGAAGGGAGTGTCGCTCATCGGCTCGTGTCCCTCGAGTAAATTATCGAACATCGTATCCTAACCTTGCCTCATTACGCCACCATCGGCTCCACCCGGCTTGCACCACGTCCACCGAGAACGTTTAATGGGCGCCCTTTCCGTCCTGGCCAGGGCCGTATCTGCCATGCTGGTTCCCCTCATCGTCGTACTGCTAGGCTTCATCGCCCTGTTGTGGAGCGCCGAGCGCTTCGTCGGCGCCGCCGCCGCGACGGCCCACCGGGCCGGCATGAGCACCCTGCTGGTGGGCATGACCATCGTCGCCCTGGGCACCTCGGCACCGGAGATCGTGGTCTCGGTGATGGCCTCGCTGGACGGCATTGCCGACCTCGCCATCGGCAACGCGCTCGGCTCGAACATCGCCAACCTCGGCCTGGTGCTCGGCGTGACCGCCCTGGTGGTGCCGATTCCGGTGCGCTTTTCCATCGTGCGTCGCGAGCTGCCGCTGCTGCTCGGCGCCACCGGCCTGGCCGGCTATGCCCTGGCCAACGGCATTCTTGGCCGCATCGATGCGCTCTTCCTGATCCTGCTGTTGGTGTTCAGCCTGTGGTGGCTGGTCCGCGCCGACACTCCCGACACGGCCCCGGTGGGCGAGATTCCCGACATGCGCCTCCCCCGCGCCCTGTTCTGGCTGGTGCTGACCCTGGTGGTCATGGTCATCGGTTCGCGCGCCCTGGTGTGGGGCGCCAGTGAACTGGCACGCGGTCTCGGGGTCAGTGAGCTGGCCATCGGGCTCACGGTGGTGGCCATCGGCACCAGCCTGCCGGAGCTGGCCGCCTGCGTGGCCAGCGCCCTGAGGCGCCACCACGACATCGCCATCGGCAATGTCATCGGCTCCAACCTGTTCAACATGCTCGCCGTGTTGCCGGTGCCGGGCCTGCTGGCCCCCGGCCCCATCGACCCGGCGGCGGGCAGCCGGGACTTCCCGGTCATGCTGGTGCTGACCCTTGCGCTGGGCATGCTGCTGCTGTGGCAGCGACGCGGCCAGCTGGGCCGACTCCCCGGCGGGCTGCTGGCGCTGAGCTATGCCGGCTATCTGACCTGGCTCGGCATCGCCAGCCTCGCCGCGCCAGCACCGATCTCCTGAACGGTCAGTCACGCACTTGAGTGAAACTCAGCAACGGGCAACAATCATCGCCATGACGACAGACACCCCCCCCACCCGCAGCTCCCCGCTGCGCGACAGCGCCCGACGCACCCTGCAGCTGGAGCAGCAGGCCATCACCGCCCTCGTCGAACGCCTCGACGAGGGCTTCGACCGCGCCTGCGAGCTGATCCTGGCCTGCCGCGGCCGGGTGGTGGTGACCGGCATGGGCAAGTCCGGCCACATCGCCGGCAAGGTCGCCGCCACCCTGGCGAGCACCGGCACCCCGGCCTTCTTCGTCCACCCCGGCGAGGCCAGCCACGGCGACCTGGGCATGATCACCCCCGGCGACGTGGTGCTGGCACTCTCCAACTCCGGCGAGACCGCCGAGGTGACCGCCCTGCTGCCGCTGCTCAAGCGCATGGGCACGCCGCTGATCAGCATGACCGGGCGCCCCGGCTCGACCCTGGCTCGCCATGCCGATGCCCACCTCGACGCCGCGGTCGACCGCGAGGCCTGCCCGCTGGACCTGGCCCCCACCTCCTCGACCACCGCGTCGCTTGCCCTGGGCGACGCCCTGGCGGTGGCGCTGCTCGAGTCCCGCGGCTTCACCGCCGAGGACTTCGCCCGCTCGCACCCCGGCGGCAGCCTCGGCAAGCGCCTGCTGCTGCGGGTCGCCGACCTGATGCACCAGGGCAGCCGACTCCCCTCGGTACCGCTCGGCAGCCCGCTGCGCGACGCCCTGCTGGAGATCACCCGCCAGGGCCTGGGCTTCACCTGCGTGGTCGATGCCGACGGCCGCCTGTCCGGGGTCTACACCGATGGCGACCTGCGCCGCACCCTCGACCAGCACAGCGACCTCTCCGGCCTCAGGGTCGACGATGTCATGACCCGGCCGGGCAAGCGCGTCGCCGCCGACATCCTGGCCGCCGAGGCGGTGCGCATCATGGAAGACAACCGCATCACCGCCCTGGCCGTGGTCGACGACGACGACCGGCCGGTCGGCGCCCTGCACATGCACGACCTGCTCGCCAGTGGCGTGATCTGATGCCCCTTTCCCCCAAGGAGTCCTCATGACCCTCGATTCCCCCCTGCTCGACACCCAACTGGTGGACCGGCTGCGCCGCGTGCGCCTGCTGGCCCTGGACGTGGACGGCGTGCTCACCGACGGCCGCCTCTACTTCCAGGCCGACGGCATCGAGATCAAGGCCTTCCACACCCACGACGGCCACGGTCTCAAGCTGCTCAAGCGTGCGGGGCTCGAGGTGGCGCTGATCACCGGCCGCGATTCGCCCATGGTCAGCCGCCGCGCTGCCGCCCTCGGCATCAAGCACCTCTACCAGGGAGTGGAGAAGAAGCTGCCCATGCTGCGCGAACTGTGCACCCGGCTCGGCCTCGAGCTGGACCAGGTCGCCTACTGCGGCGACGACCTGCCGGACGCGGGCGCCATCAAGCGCGCCGGGGTCGGCATCAGCGTGCCCGGCGCCCCCGCCTACATCCGCCGGCACGCCGACTGGGTCACCGACAGCCCCGGCGGCCACGGCGCGGTGCGCGAGATCTGCGACGTCCTGCTCCAGGCCCAGGGACACTGGGATGCCGTGGTCGACACCTACCTGCACGGAGCCGACTGAGGCCATGGCGCTGCGCCTGCCGCGACCGTCATTCCGGGTCTGGCTGTTCCTGCTGCTGCTGGTGCTCGGCGGCGTACTCGCCCTGCTCGACCAGCGCGCCTCCCGGGAGCCGGGGCCGGTGCCGCGCGACGAGGCCGGCGAACCGGACTACTACCTCGAAGGGGTTCGCCTGACGCGCTTCGACGCCGAGGGCCGGGCACACCAGCGCCTGGACACCCCGCGCCTGGTGCATACGCCCCACGACGATGTCACCCGCCTGCAGGCCCCGGCAGCCCGGCTGATCGACACCTCGGGGCGCACCTGGTTCGGCCATGGCGCCGTCGGCACCCTGGGCGCCGACGGCAACCCCCTCACCCTGTCCGGCGACGCCCGCCTGCGCGCCCCCGCGGAGCGCTGGCAGCTCGACACCGACATCCTGCACTTCGATGCCGACACCGGCCACGCCTGGAGCGAGACCGCGGCGCTGCTGCAGCAGCCGCCCCAACGCATGCGCGGTGAGCGCTTCGACGCCTGGATCCATGACAATCGCGTCCGCCTGACCGACAATGTTCGCGGCCACCATCCGCCCGAGACGCCCCCCACCGACGAGGACCCCGAGCCATGACGCAACAGTCCCCTGCCTCCCTGCTGGCCCCGGCACTGCTCGGACTGGCGCTCACGGTCCTGGCCACCCCCCCGGCGCTGGCCCTCGAGGGCGACGCCAGCGCCCCCATCGAGGTGGAGGCGAACCAGCTCGATCTCGACGACCGCGCCGGCACCGCCGTCTATACCGGGGAGGTGGACATCCGCCAGGGCAGCATGCGACTGACCGGTGACCGGGTCGAGATCCGCCGCAACGAGGCAGGCGAACTCTCCCACGCCATCGCCACCGGCGAGCGTGCCTACATCGAGCAGCAGCCCGCGCCGGACGAGCCGCTCGTGCGCGGCTGGGGGCGCACCATCGTCTACTACGTCGCCGAGCGGCGGGTGGAGCTGATCGACCGTGCCGAGCTGCACCAGGCCGGCGACACCTTCGATGGCGGCTATCTGGAGTATTTCCTCGATCGTCGCGTGGTCCAGGCCCGCTCCGAGGCCGAGGGCGTCCAGGAGCGCCAGCGCGTGCGCATGACCCTGCAGCCCGAGCAGTAAGGGACGACATGAAGACACTCCGCGCCAGCCATCTGGCCAAGAGCTACAAGCGCCGCCGCGTGGTGCAGGACATCAGCCTCGCCATCGGTCAGGGCAGCATCGTCGGCCTGCTCGGCCCCAACGGCGCCGGCAAGACCACCTCCTTCTACATGATCGTCGGCCTGGTGCGTGCCGATGTCGGCGAGGTGCACATCGACGACCGGGACCTGACGCGAGCGGCAATGCACGAGCGGGCCCGGGCCGGCATCGGCTACCTGCCCCAGGAGGCCTCGATCTTCCGCAAGCTCTCGGTGGCCGACAACATCATGGCGATCCTCGAGACCCGCAAGGATCTCGACCGCGCCGGCCGCCGCGCCCGACTCGAGCAGCTGCTCGAGGACTTCCATGTCACCCATATCCGCGACAACCTCGGCATGAGCCTCTCCGGCGGCGAACGGCGGCGGGTGGAGATCGCCAGGGCGCTGGCCACGGAGCCCGCCTTCATCCTGCTCGATGAGCCCTTTGCCGGGGTCGACCCCATCTCGGTGGGCGAGATCAAGAGTATCATCCGCCAGCTGAAGGCCCGTGATATCGGCGTGCTGATCACCGACCATAATGTGCGCGAGACCCTCGACATCTGCGACACCGCCTACATCGTCGGCGACGGCCGAATCATCGCCGAAGGCGATGCCGAGGCGATCCTGGCCAACCAGCGGGTACGGGAAGTGTACCTCGGCGAGGATTTCCGCCTCTGAGCACCGGAACCGCAACTTTCTGATATAAAGGCCATTGTTACAAATAGGCACACTAATTGCCAATGGCACGCTTATTGCTAATAAAAGCCTTGCAAGACGACCGACAGCGGACTAGGGTGGAGGTTTTCGGCGAATGAGCACACACCTCTCATGGCCATGAAAGCATCTCTGCAACTGCGCGTCGGTACCCAACTGACCATGACACCTCAGTTGCAGCAGGCCATCGCCCTGCTGCAACTCTCCACCCTGGACCTGCGCCAGGAGATCCAGCAGGCCCTGGAAGCGAACCCCATGCTGGAGCTCGACGACGGCTTCGGCGAGCAGGCGGCGAGTGAGACGCCCGCTGACGACTGGGCCAGCGAGATCCCCAGCGAACTCTCCGTCGACAGCGACTGGTCGGACACCTATCAAGACCTGGGCGCCCCCGCCGGTGGCGGCGAGGGCCCTGACTTCGAACGCCAGGCCGAGGGCCAGAGCCTCCAGAGCCATCTCGCCTGGCAGTTGGCGATGACCGACCTGGACGAGCGCCAGCGGCACATCGCCGAGAGCCTGATCGACGCCGTGGACGGCGCCGGCTACCTGACCCAGCCGCTCGACGAATTGCGCGACGGGCTCAGGGGCCAGGGGCTCGAGGGCCTCAAGAGCCGCGAGGTGGAGCAGGTACTGCTGCGCCTGCAACAGTTCGAACCGACCGGCATCTTCGCCCGGGACCTGCGTGAATGCCTGATGCTGCAACTCGCCGCCCTGCCCGACGATACCCCGCTGCTGCCCCAGGCCCGCCGCCTGGTCCGCCAGTTCCTCGAGGCGCTGGCCGCCGATGACCGCCGCCTGCTCAGGCGACGCCTCGGCCTCGACGACGATGCCCTCGACGCGGTGACCGCCCTGGTCCGCTCGCTGGACCCGAGACCCGGCAGCCGCTATTCGGAATCCGCCAGCGACTACGTCATTCCCGATCTGGTCGCCCGTCACGACAGCCGCGGCTGGCAGGTGGAGCTCAATCCCGAGGCCCTGCCGCGGCTGCGCATCCAGCCCGACTATGCGGCACTGATTCGCCGCGCCGACAAGAGCCAGGACAACCAGTTCCTCAAGGATCACCTGCAGGAGGCGCGCTGGCTGATGAAGAGCCTGTCCAGCCGCAACGATACCCTGCTACGGGTGGGGCGCGAGATCATGGCGCGCCAGCTCGACTTCCTCGAGCAGGGCGAGGAGGCGATGAGGCCATTGATACTGGCCGATATCGCCCAGGCCGTGGAGATGCACGAGTCGACCATCTCACGGGTCACCACCCAGAAGTTCATCCATACCCCGCGCGGGGTCTTCGAGCTGAAGTACTTCTTCTCCAGCCAGGTCAGCAACGGCGATGGCGACGCCCACTCGAGCACGGCGATTCGCGCCCGCATCCGCAAGCTGATCCAGGAGGAACCACCACGCAAGCCGCTCTCCGACAGCAGGCTGGTGGCACTGCTCGAGGAGGCCGGCATCAGCGTCGCGCGCCGGACTATTGCCAAGTACCGGGAAGCGATGGGCATCCCCTCCTCCAGCGAGCGCAAGCGGCTGAGGTGAGAAGGGGACGGCGACGACCATTGCGCTCTCCAAGGTTCACCCGGGAAGCGATGGGCATCCCCTCCTCCAGCGAGCGCAAGCGGCTGAGGTGAGGCATCGACAGCGCCCGGAGCGCCCGCCACCAGTGGGTTTCCGGGCGCTGTCGCGGCATGCGCCAGGCGTTGCGGGCGTCGCCCTTCACGGGGGGTTTGCATGGCAGGAAAAAGGGTTACAATCGAGGCACCAATCGAAGGACGAAGGAGCGTGTCATGCAAGTCAACATCACCGGCCATCATGTGGAACTGACCGACGCCCTGCGTGACTATGTGAGCGAGAAGCTCACTCGCGTGGAACGCCACTATGACAACATCACCACCGTGCAGGTAACGCTCTCCGTCGAGAAGGCCCGCCAGCAGGCCGCCTGCACCCTGCATGCCGCCGGTGCCGATCTGCACGCCGAGGCCATGGACGGTGACATGTACGCCGCCATCGACGCCCTCGCCGACAAGCTGGACCGCCAGCTGGTCAAGCACAAGGAGAAGGTCCAGGCCCGCGCCCAGGGCGCCGGCGCCCGCTGATCCATCATGACACTCGAAGCCATCCTGCCCCCCGAGCGCACCCTCTTCGGCGTGCCCGGGGGGAGCAAGAAGCGGGTCCTGGAGTTCTTCAGCACCTTCATCGCCCAGAACACCCCGAGCCTCGACAGCCAGGAAGTCTTCGGCCGCCTGATCGGCCGCGAACGGCTGGGCAGCACGGGCATCGGCAACGGCGTCGCCATTCCCCATGCCCGCGACCCGCACTGCAAGGCACCCATTGCCGGCTTCCTGAAACTGGCCGAACCGATCGACTTCGACGCCATCGATGGCGAACCGGTGGACCTGATCTTCGTGCTGCTGGTGCCGGAAGAGGCAGACGATGCCCACCTCGCGCTGCTGGCCCAGGTCGCCGGCGTGATGAACGATGCCGAGACCCGGGGCCGGCTGCGCAAGAGCGCGAGCCAGCGCGAACTTCATGAACGACTCATCGAGGCGATCCGACGACAATCCTCGGGCTGATCGCCCCTCACCGGGCCACCCGGCCAGCCACACGACCAGGAGACCCGCCATGCAGCTCGTGATCATCAGCGGCCGATCCGGCTCAGGCAAGTCGATCGCACTGCAGGCGCTCGAGGATCTCGGCTACTACGCCATCGACAACCTGCCGGCCATGCTGCTCGGCCCGCTGGTGGACGAACTCAGCAGCGACCACTCCCTCCACACCTCGATCGCGGTGAGCATCGACGCCCGCAACCTGCCCCATGCGCTGGAACGCTTTCCCAGCCTGCTGGAGGAGGTCCGCGCGCGCGGGATCGACGGCCAGGTGATCTACCTCACCACCGACGCCCGCATCCTGCTCGAGCGCTACTCGGAAACCCGCCGGCGCCACCCGCTGACGCGCGACAGCGACATGACCCTGGCCGAGGCGATCGACTCCGAGGAGACGGCGCTGGCCGAGATCCGCGACCTGGCCGACCTGGTGATCGATACCTCACGGCTCTCGGTGCACGAGCTGCGCCGGCGCATCAGCGATCAGGTGGCCCACCACCGGGCCGACCAGCTGACCCTGACCGTGGAGTCCTTCGGCTTCAAGCGCGGCGTGCCCCTCGACGCCGATATCGTCTTCGATGCCCGCTGCCTGCCGAACCCCTACTGGGATCCCCGGCTGCGCCAGGACACCGGTCGCGATGCCTCGATCATCGAGTTCCTCGACGGCTACCCCGTCGTCGGCGAGATGCATGACGACATCCTGGCCTGGGTGGAGCGCTGGCTGCCGGCCTACCAGGCCAGCCATCGAAGCTACCTGACCGTGGCCATCGGCTGCACCGGCGGCCAGCACCGCTCGGTCTACCTGGCTGAACGACTGGCCCGGCAGCTCGCCGGGCATTGCCCCAGCGTGCGACTGCGCCATCGGGAACTGGGCATCCACAACATCCTCCCCCGGCAGTCGGAGCCGCCACGGGCCGAGAACGACGACGAAGGAAGCTGAGGCGTGCCGCAACGCAAGCTCACCCTGACCAATCGGCGTGGCCTGCATGCCCGTGCCGCCACCAAGCTCGTGCAGTGCTGCCAGCCCTTCCAGGCCCGGGTCACCGTGAGCCACGCCGGCCGCGACGCCGACGCCGCCAACATCATGTCGTTGCTGATGCTGGCCGCCCCCTGCGGCACCGAGCTGACCCTCGAGGCCGAGGGCGAAGACGCCGAGGCGGCGCTCGACGCCATCGAGGCACTCTTCGATGCCAGGTTCGAAGAGGATGCCTGACCCCTGTACGACGTAGGGACAGCGGCCAGGTGGGCACGGAAGACCGGCCTCAGCTGCCCGCCACCATCATCTCGTCGACGAGCCAGCTGCCGGTATGGATGCTGCCACGGGTGTCGATGTCGTCGCCGACTCCCGCCAGGCCCTTGAACATTCCCTCGAGATTGCCGGCAATGGTGAACTCCTCCACCGGGTGGCGGATCTCGCCATCCTCGACCCAGAAGCCGGCGGCACCGCGGGAGTAGTCGCCGGTCACGCCGTTGACCCCCTGTCCCATCAGCTCGGTGACCAGCACACCGCGTCCCATCCGGCGCAGCAGCGCCTCCTGGCTCTCCAGAGGGGCGGTGATACGCAGGTTACGTGCGCCGCCGGCGTTGCCGGTGGTCTGCAGGCCAAGGCGCCTCGCGCTGTAGGCCGAGAGCATGTAGCTGGCCAGGCGCCCACGGTCGACGAAGACGTTGTCACGGGTCTGGACCCCGTCGTTGTCGAAGGGGCTGCTGGCCATGGCGCCGCGCTCCATGGGCCGCTCGCCGAGGCTGAACCACTCGGGGAAGAGCGGGTCGCCCAGGCGGTCGCAGAGGAAGGAGGCCTGGCGGTAGAGGGCGCCGCCGGCGATGGCGCTCATCATGTGCCCCACCAGCCCGCTGGCGAGGGTCGGATCGAACAGCACCGGCAGGCGTCCGGTGGTCGGGCGCCGGGCGCCGAGGCGTCGCAGGGTCCGCCGCGCCGCGCTCTCGCCCACCACCTCGGGCGCCTGGAGGTCGCCGGGGTCGCGCGCACTGGTGTAGTCGTAGTCGCGCTGCATGCCGCTGGCATCCTCGGCGATCAGCATGCAGGAGAGCGAATGGCGACTGCCGCGCTGGCTGCCGAGGAAACCATGGCTGTTGGCGTAGACCCGCACGCCCTCGCCGCTGGAGAGCGAGGCGCCGTCGGAGCTGCGGATCCCCGCCATGCCGCGCCCGGCGGCCTCGCAGGCCAGCGCCAGCTCGATGGCGCGGTCGGTGGTCAGGTCCCAGGGGTGGTGGACATCGAGATCGGGCAGCTCGCGCGCCATGAGCTCGGCGTCGGCCAGCCCCGAGGCCGGGTCCTCACCGGTATGGCGCGCAATCGCCAGCGCCTTCTCCACCGCCGCGCGGATCGAGGCCTCGCCGGCATCGCTGGACGAGGCACTGCCCTTGCGCGACCCGACATAGACGGTCACCGCGATGCCCTGGTCACGAGAGAGTTCGACGGTCTCCACTTCCCCCTCGCGCACGCTGATGCCGATCCCCTGGTCGACGCTGGCCCCGACCTCGCAGGCGTCGGCCCCCTGCCGCCTGGCCAGCTCGAGCGCCGCCTCGGCGCGGGTTTCCAGCAGCGCCTGCTGGGCGGCGGCATCGAAAGCCTGTGTCATGCGATTCTCCTCGTCGACCGGCCCCGCGGGCCGGTGGTCATTCATGATGCATTGCACAGCCCGCCGCTGCGGGCTGATATACTATCGGCCATCCCGACCTCAACCGATGGAAGCGGCATGTCCCAGGAATCCTCTCGTGAGCTGCTTGCGCAGATCACCCAGTCGGCCGACGAACCGCCCAGCAAGTCGCAGCTCAAGCGCGAGATGCACGCCCTGCAGGCCCTCGGCGAGCAGATCATCGCCATGAGCGAGGCCGAGCGCGCCCGCTTCCCCCTCTCCGACGACCTGCTCGCCGCCGTGGAGGAGACCTCGCGGATCCGCTCCCACGAGGGACGCCGGCGGCACATGCAGTACGTCGGCAAGCTGATGCGCCGCGAGGACCTCGCCGCCATCCAGGCGGTGTTCGACGAGGTCGAGCAGGAGAAGCTCCGGCGCGACCACGCCTTCCACCGCCTCGAGAAGTGGCGCGACCGGCTCATCGAGGAGGGCGATACCGCCGTCGAGCCCTTCATCGCGGAGTTCCCCGCCGTCGACCGCCAGGCCCTGCGCCAGCTGATCCGCAATGCCCGCCGCGAACGCGAGCTAGGCAAGCCGCCGACCAATGCCCGCCGGCTGTTCCGCCTGATTCGCGATACCGCGGGGCTGTAGACCTGGCACCTGCCCGAGCGCATGGCTCTCGTGCCCTTACACTGCCCATGTTGACGGCATGGCCACTATGGGGTCAGACCCCAGCCAAGCCATCATGCCTGTCGTGGCGCTCCTCTCTCGCCGAGGCAGTCCCCGCCGGGGTCTGACCCCATAGGGACCGCCGACGCCGGCGGCCCTACACAACGCCTCAGGACTGGGTGCCTCCCACCGTCAGCTCATCGAGCTTCAGCGTCGGCTGGCCGACGCCCACCGGCACGCCCTGCCCCTCCTTGCCGCAGACCCCGATACCGGTGTCCAGTTCCAGGTCGTGGCCGATCATCGACACCCGGCCCATGGCTTCCGGGCCGTTGCCGATCAGGGTCGCCCCCTTGACCGGCGCGGTGATCCTGCCGTCCTCGATCAGGTAGGCCTCGCTGGCCGAGAAGACGAACTTGCCCGAGGTGATGTCCACCTGGCCGCCACCGAAGCTCACCGCGTAGAGCCCCCGCTTCACGCTGCGCAGGATCTCGTCCGGGTCGTCCCGCCCCGCCAGCATGTAGGTGTTGGTCATGCGCGGCATCGGCAGGTGGGCGAAGGATTCGCGCCGGGCGTTGCCGGTGGGCGCCATGCCCATCAGCCGGGCATTGAGCTTGTCCTGCATGTAGCCGGTGAGGATGCCGTCCTCGATCAGGGGGGTGCACTGCCCCGGGGTGCCCTCGTCGTCGATGCTCATGGAGCCGCGTCGATCGGCCAGGGTGGCGTCGTCGACCACGGTGACGCCCGGCGAGGCGACCCGCTGACCCATGCGGCCGGCGAAGGCGGAGCTCCCCTTGCGGTTGAAGTCGCCCTCCAGGCCGTGGCCCACCGCCTCGTGGAGCAGGATGCCCGGCCAGCCCGGTCCCAGCACCACCGGCAGCTGGCCGGCCGGCGCATCGACCGCTTCCAGGTTGACCAGCGCCTGGCGCACCGCCTCCCTGGCGTAGCGCTCGGCGACATTCTCGTCGCGCAGTCGCGACATGGAGTAGCGTCCGCCCCCCCCGGCGCTGCCACGCTCGCGGCGGCCGTTCCTGACCGCAATGACACTGACGTTGAAGCGCACCAGCGGGCGGATGTCCGCCGCCAGGGTCCCGTCGCTGGCCCGCACCAGCACCACCTCGTGCACCCCGGTGAGCGAGGCGCTGACCTGAGCCACGGCGGGATCGGCCGCCCGTGCCATCCGGTCGGCCTGCTTGAGCATGGCGATCTTCTCCTCGGCGGACAGGCCGGAGAGCGGGTCCACGCCGCCGTAACGGCTGTCTCCCTGCACCGCCACCCGGGGGGCGACCGCGAGGCGGCTGCCGCTGCGCACGATGCCGGCGGCGGTGTGTCCGGTCTCGGCCAGTGCCTCGCGGGTGATCTGGTTGGAGTAGGCGAAGCCGGTCTTCTCGCCGGCCATGGCGCGCACCCCGACACCGCCGTCGATGTTGTAGCTCGCCTCCTTGACCTCGCCGTCCTCGAGCACCCAGCCCTCGTGCCAGCTGCGCTGGAAGTAGAGGTCGGCGTAGTCGATGCCCGGGCCCAGGGCATGCCCCAGGCCCGCGTCCAGGGCACCGATATCCAGCCCGCCCGGGGCGAGCAGGATGTCGGCGGCGTCTTCGAGCAGGGAGTGATGGCGTGATGTCATTCGGCACTTTCCACGGATATCTGGGGCGAGGTCCAGGGGCCCCGCACGCGGTAATGAACTCGGGTCACCCGGTCGAGGGCATCGCCGAACAGACGGTCGGCGATGAACAGGGCACCGCCGACCAGCGGCGCGCCGGCAATCACGGCGGCCAGCGGCAGGTTGCGGCTCACCGGCAGAGTGACGCCCAGGCGCTGGTCGAGTTCCCGCCGCACCAGGTTCACGCTGCCCTCCAGGGTGAAGAAGGTGGCTGGCCCTTCGACCTCCACCGGCCCCCGAGTCTCGAGAATTCCACCATACAGGGTCGCGGCGCCGGTGACACTGTCGAAGGCGGTGCCCTGGCCGGTGACATCGGAGAAATCGAGCCGCAGGCGACGCACCAGGTTGTCGACGTTGAGCAGCCCCACCAGGCGCGCCGAGGGCGACTCGATGTTGACGAAGCGCCCGTCGCGCAGCCGCACCTCGATGCTGCCGCGGGAGCGCTCCAGGGCGAACTGCCAGGGCGCGCCGGGCCAGGCGAGCTGGCTGGTGACGTGGGTCTCGCGGTTGCGGATCGCCACCGGTTGACCGAGCCGCTCCAGCGCGGTGCCGAGGTCGCGGCCATCCAGGTCGAGCCGTGCCCGGCTCAGGCTGTTGGCGGGGCCGGCGGCCTCCCAGATCAGCTCGCCCCGCGCCGAGACCTCGCCCAGGGTCAGCCCCAGAGGCGCGATGGTCAACCGCTCGGGCGTCGCCCGCCAGCGGGTCGTGAGCGGGCCGAAGCGTCGCCCCCGATACTCGATGTCGGCGACACGCAAGCGGCCGGCGGGCAACTGCTCGACCCAGTCCGGGAACGGCTCCAGCTCCGTCAGCGTGGCAGCCTCGCCCAGCCGCGACTCGCTGTCGCCGGCCTCGTGGATCAGGCCATCCAGGGTCAAACGCCTCAGCGCGACATCCAGGGGCTCGGCAAGTTGTGGCCGATAGTCGAGCTGTCCCTCGACCAGGCTGCCGTCCAGCGCCAGCCGCCAGCCGCCGCCACGCTGGGGCCGTCCGTCGAGATAGAACGAGCCCAGGCAGCGCCCCTCATGTTCCAGACAGCTGGTCTCGAGCTCGAGGCCCCCCAGGGTCTCGACGAGCCCATCGCCGGCTCCGTCTCCCCGGCCGACATCCAGCGCCGCGAGCGCCTCGCCCCAGGCGGCCAGATCGAGCCGCGGCTGGTAGGCCTGCACCCACCAGCCCTCGCTTTCCGGCCAGGTCGCGCCCGGCGAACGACCGAGCCAGACCTGGCCCTGGCCAACCTCCGACCCGGCGAGTTCCCGCCAGCGCAGGTTCAACTGCTCCCCCAGGCGGCCCTCGAGCCGGCCGCCGGTCAGGTCCATGTCGAGCCGCAGTGGCTGGCGCGGCGCGGCCCCCTTGCCCAGCGGTGCCGGCAAGGCGATGCCCAGTCCCTCGAGCGAACTCGACAGGCTCAGCGTGCTGGCCTGTTCGCCGATCGCCAGGCGCCCCTGCCAGGCGAACTGGCCCTCGAGCAGGCGGTCGAGGGCGGCCGCTCCGGACCAGCTTGCCAGGTCGGCGGCCACGGCGGTGCCGGCCAGGTCGAGGCCACCGGCCAGGGTGTCGATCTCGGCGCGCACCGGCCCACCGAGCAGCCGGCCCTCGAGGCGCCCCTCGAGCCCCCCCTCCTCGCCGCGCTGGCGCCAGGCCAGCGGCCCGTCGAGATCGCTGAAGACCAGCGCCAGCGGGCGGTACTCCAGCCGATCAAAGGCGGCGTCGGTGTCGATATCGAGCGCCAGCGCCTCGGGCTCGCCCAGCGCCAGCGCCAGCGCCAGCCGGCCCGCGGCACCACCCTCGCCCTGCCACGCCTCCACCGCCTCGATGCCTTCCACCGGCATCGCCAGCAGGTAGCGACGCAGCGCCTCGGCCGAGGCCTCGAGTTCGCCGCTCACCTCGAGGTGTTCATCGACCAGCGAGACCCGGCCGTCACGAGCCTCGACGCCGAGGCTCTCGGCCCGCGCCACGGTCGCTTCGAGCGTGGTGTCCTGCAGGGTCAGGCGACCCTCCAGCGCCTCCAGGGCCGGCCAGGCCGGCCCGAAGGGCAGCCGGCCTTGCTCGATGGTGAGCTCCAGGCCGAAGGAGGGAGCGACCCTGGCCGCGCCGCCGGCCAGCGGCACATGCAGCCGCAGCAAGCCCTCCGGCACACGCCCGGCCACTCCCGCACCCAGCCACTCGGTGAGCCCCTCGTCCATGATCTCGACCGGCAACCAGTCGAGCAGCGGGGTCTCGATGGCATCCACGTCGTGGAAGCCCAGCGTCAACCCGAAGCCACCGCGCTGCCCCCCGCCGACCGAGAGGCCGAAGCCGCCGCGGGCCTCGGCACCGTTCCAGCCCACCTCGAGATCACGACCGCTGACGAACCTGCGCGGCCCGTCGTAGGACCAGAGCACCTCGCCGCTGGCGTGGGAGAGCGTCATGGGGGCGGCAAAGACCTCGGGGAAGTGCAGCTCGGCGCCATCGCTGTCGACGAAGCTCACCTGGCCGCTCAGGTCCCGGGCCTCGACCCACATGTCGAACGGCCCCCCACCGGGGGCCTGCTTCCAGGGCGAGACCGCCACGTCCTGCAGCCCGGCCCGGGCCAGCCAGTGGCCATTCTCGCGCCCCAGTCCCAGCCCGGTCACGCGGCCACGGGGGGCCAGGGCGGCCACCACCCGCGACAGCGCCTCCGGCAGCGGCAGGCGGTCGCGCCAGGCGGCCAGCGAACCCAGTTCGAACTCGCTGGTATTGAGCCACCACCCGGCGTCGTTGCGGCGCAGGTGCCAGTAGGCCGGCAGGGCCGCCCCCTCCGCCTCGGCCAGCGCCTCCGGCGCGTTCCAGTCGGCGCTGCCGGCATCCCCTTCCAGCCAGGCCTCCCAGCCGTCATCGCGCCGCAGCCACTGGCCGCGGGCGTCGACATCCTCGAGCACGATGGTGCGCAGCTCGCCGTTGCGGTCATCATGACTCATCGCCAGTAGCGGCACGTCCAGGTCGAGGCGCGCATCGGCGAGACTGCCGCGATGCCAGCGCCCCCACAGTCGGGCGTCGCCGCTGGCCGCCTCGAGACGCAGGGGATCATTGCGCCCCAGCACCTCGGCCAGCCCCACCAGGCTGTCGAGGTTCATGTCGGCCTGCAGGGCGGCGCTGAAGTCGCGCAGCCCGGAGGGGCCGGGGACGAGCTCCAGCGCCGCCTGCATGGCGAGCTGCTCCCGGCCCTGCTCCTGATCCTCGAGGCGCACCTCACCCTCCAGGTGGGCATGGCGGTCGTCCCCGGTCAACAGCAACCGCGGTGCGTACAGCACCTCGCGCTGCTCCTGGCCATGCAACACCAGGCGCAGGTCATCGACCCAGGCGCGCTGTCGCAGCAGCAGCCCGACCAGGAAGTCGAGACGCTCCAGGTCGAACGCGACATCGGGCTCGAGTTCGGGGGGGAGTCGGGCCGGGTCGGGCCAGTGCCAGCGCCGCTGCTGATCCTGATAGAGGTGCAGGGTCACGCCCTGCAGGCGGGCATCCTCCACCACCGGCACGCCTTCGCGCAGGCTGGCCAGGGTATCCAGCCGCAAGCGACCGCCCTCGACCTCGATCAGCGGAGTGTGGCCGAGGCCCTCCCGGGAACGGACGGTCAGGCCGGAGAGCTCCAGCACCGGGTCGAGCCGGGCCAGGCGGGTGTCGAGCTCGTGGATCTGCACCACGGCACCGAAGCGTGACGAGAGCAGTGCCTCGAGCCGCGGCGTGAAGCCCTCGGCCAGGCCGAGGGCCAGGCGCAGCAGCACCAGCAACAGGGCCACCAGCGCCAGCAGCAATGCCGCCAGCGTCAGCACCCAGCGCGACAGCAGGCGAATCCGGGGCATGGGCTTACATCAGCACGATGTCGTACTGCTCCTGGGAATAGTGGATCTCGACCTGGAAGCGAATGGTCTTGCCGATGAAGGCCTCCAGGTCGGCCACCGCCGCCGACTCCTCGTCGAGCAGTCGGTCGACCACCGACTGCGACGCCAGCACCATGTAGGTCTCGGGGCCATAGGCACGCTCCTCGCGCAGGATCTCGCGGAATATCTCGTAACACACGGTCTCCGGGGTCTTCAGGGTGCCGCGCCCGTGGCAGGTCGAGCAGGGCTCGCAAAGCGTCTGCTCGAGGCTCTCGCGGGTACGCTTGCGCGTCAACTGGACCAGCCCCAGCTCGGTCACCCCGGTGCACTTGGTCTTGGCGTGATCCCGCTCCAGTGCCTTCTCCAGCACCCGCAGTACCTGACGCTGGTGCTCCGGGTCCTCCATGTCGATGAAGTCGAGGATGATGATGCCGCCCAGGTTGCGCAGGCGCAGCTGCCGGGCGATGGCGGTGGCCGCCTCGAGGTTGGTCTTGAAGATCGTCTCCTCGAGGTTACGATGCCCCACGTAGCCGCCGGTGTTGACGTCGATGGTGGTCATCGCCTCGGTGGGGTCGATGACCAGGTAGCCCCCCGACTTCAGCTGCACCTTGCGCCCCAGCGCCTTCTGGATCTCGTCCTCGACGCTGTAGAGGTCGAAGATCGGGCGCTCGCCGGCATAGTGCTCGATACGCTCCACCGAATCGGGCATGAACTCCTCGGCGAACTCGACCAGCTTGACGTAGTTCTCCCGGGAGTCGATGCGCACCTTCTCGATCTCGTCGCGCATCACGTCGCGCAGGGTACGCATGAACAGCGGCAGGTCATCGTAGATCACGCTGGGCGCGGGCGCGGTGACCTTGCGCTCGCTCACCTTGCGCCACAGCCGCAGCAGGAAGTGCATGTCGCTGGTGAGTTCCTCCTCCCCCACCCCCTCGGCGGCGGTGCGCACGATGAAGCCCCCGCTGACCTCCAGCTGCTGTTCCGCCTGGGCCTCCTCGAGCACGGCGCGCAACCGTTCGCGCTCGCGCTCGTCTTCGATGCGCTGGGACACCCCGTGGTGGGGCGAGTCGGGCATGTAGACCAGGTAGCGGGAGGGCACCGAGAGGTGGGTGGTCAACCGCGCGCCCTTGGACCCGATGGGGTCCTTGGTCACCTGCACCACCAGGGCCTGTCCTTCATGGAGCAGCTGACCGATGGCGACCTGCTCCTCGGCGGGGGTGCCCGGCGGCATCACCTCATGGGCATGGATGAAGGCGGCGCGGTCCAGGCCGATGTCGACGAAGGCCGCCTGCATGCCGGGCAGCACGCGCACCACCCGGCCCTTGTAGATGTTGCCGACGATGCCCCGGCGTCGCGAGCGCTCGATGAAGGCCTCCTGCAGCACGCCGTTCTCCACCACGGCCACTCGGGTTTCCATCGGCGTCAGGTTGATGAGTACTTCACCGCTCATGCGGAAATCCTTGTCCGGAAATAATCTGAAAACATTATGACATAGCCCCGTCCTGGAAAGCCCCGCTCCAGAGCGGCACGCCCTGTCGCCTCAGCAGGGCCGCCGTCTCGAACAGCGGCAGCCCCACCACCGCCGAATGGCTGCCCTCGATGCGCTCGACGAAGACCGCCGCGAGCCCCTGGATGGCATAACCGCCGGCCTTGTCGGCGGGCTCCCCGGTGGCCCAGTAGGCGTCGATCTCGGCCTCGCCGATCTCGCGCATGACGACCCGGGTCGACACCCAGACGTCGAGCAGGCCGGCGGGGCCCGTCACCGCCGCGGCGGTGAGCACCTGGTGGTCGCGTCCCGACAGCGAGCGCAGCATGGCGGCGGCGTGTTCACGGTCGCGGGGCTTGCCGAGGATCGCGCCGTCGCGCACCACCGCGGTGTCGGCACCCAGGGTCGGCAGCGGCGAGCGCCGCGCCCCGGCCAGGGCCTTGGCACGGGCCAGGCGCGTCACGTAATCGACGGCCGCCTCCCCGGGCCGTGGCGTCTCGTCGACGTCCACCGGGCATACTTCGACCCGCACACCGATCGAGGCGAGCAACTCGCAGCGGCGAGGCGAAACCGACGCCAGGCAGAGATCAGCGGTCACGCAGCCTCCCTCACTCTCTCGCCAGCCG
This sequence comes from Halomonas flagellata, assembly GCF_022487945.1. Lineage (NCBI taxonomy): Bacteria > Pseudomonadati > Pseudomonadota > Gammaproteobacteria > Oceanospirillales > Halomonadaceae > Halomonas > Halomonas flagellata. The sequence continues at coordinate 124,129 of NZ_JAKVPY010000001.1, read as the reverse complement.
GCGGCCCAGTGCCTCGAACAGCGTGGTCAGCCAGGGCCAGAGCACCGCGCCGATCAGCGAGGGCAGCAGGAACGACAGATGGATGGAGAAGGGCCCCAGCAGGGTGCGCAGCCACTGCTCGGCGAGTTGCACGGTGCCGAGCAGGACGAAGATCAGCACCGCCTGCTGAAGCAGCGAATAGGCCCGGAAGCGCGGATAGACCAGCGCGCAGAGAAAGGCCAGCAGCGACAGGATCAGGGCGTTCTGCCCCAGCGTCACCCCCTCGATCAGGTCGAGCAGAATGCCGAGCACGAAGCCGTGCAGCACGCCGACCCTGAGCGGCGCCTTCATGCACCAGTAGATCAGCATCAGCCCCAGCCAGTCGGGGCGCCAGATCTGCCAGCCATCGGCCAGCGGCATCACCTGCAGGCAGAGTGCCAGCAGCAGGGTCAGCCAGATCCAGAGCAGGCTGGCGGATGACGACGTGGCCATCAGGGCTCCTCCTCGTCGCTGGGTATTCCGACCAGCCGGCGGGCCGCTTCCCTCGCCTCCTCGGAGAGCTCCAGCTCCCAGCCACCCTCTCCCGGCATCGGCGCCGGGGGCGGCGGGAACAGCAGCAGGAAGTGGCGCGAGCGCTGCAGCTGCGCCACCGGGGTAGCGGTGACCCGGGCGAAGGGCTGGCCGGGATCGTGGACCACCTCGGCGACCCGTGCCACCGGGTAGCCGGCGGGGAAACGGCCGGCCAGCCCCGAGGTGACCAGCAGGTCGCCCTCGCGGATATCGGCGGTATCGGGCACGTGCAGCACGTTCAGGCCGTTGTAGTGGCCGGAGCCCTGGACGATGAAGCGCAAGCCGTTGCGGTTGACCTGCACCGGCAGGGCATGGCTGGCATCGGCCAGCAGCAGCACCCGGCTGGAGTAGGCCGACACCGCGGTGATCTGGCCGACCAGCCCCGAGGCATCCATCACCGGCTGCCCCACATAGGTACCGTTGCGTCGCCCGCGGTCGATCACCATCTGCTGGGAGAAGGGGTCGGCGTCCAGCGACAGCAGTTCGGCGGTGATGAAGGGCACATCGTTCTGGCTGGCCGCCGACAGCAGCTCGCGCAGGCGCACGTTCTCGGCGGTCAGACTGGCCATGCGCTGCACCCGATGCGAGAGGGTCAGGATCTGCTCGCGCAGTCGACGATTCTCGTCCACCAGCGCACGCTGGTCGGAGAGCGCCAGCGAGCCCCAGTTGAGGACGTCGCTGGGTACGCTGACCACCCACTGGATGGGCGCCACCAGGGTGGAGAGCTGGGCACGGACGTTCTCCATGCGTGTAAAGCGCATATCGACGAACATCAGCGCGGACGCCGCCAACGCGCACAGCAGCATGCGATAGACGGGCAGCGGTCCGTGCGAGAACAGCGGTTTAATAATCGTCCCCCCCGCACCTGGCCTGCGACCTGCTCAGAGCATCAGTCGCTGGACAGCAGCTCGAAGGTATGCTGGTCGATCATCTCCAGGGCCTTGCCGCCGCCCCGCGCCACGCAGGTCAGCGGGTCCTCGGCGACGATCACCGGCAACCCGGTCTCCTCGGCGATCAGCTTGTCCAGGTCGCGCAGCAGCGCGCCGCCACCGGTCAGCACCAGGCCCCGCTCGGCGATGTCGGAGGCCAGCTCGGGTGGTGACTGCTCGAGGGCGTTCTTCACCGCCGTGACGATGGAAGCCAGCGTCTCCTGCAGGGCATCGAGAATCTCGTGGGAATTGAGGGTGAAGCTGCGCGGAATCCCCTCCGCCAGGTTACGGCCACGCACGTCGATCTCGCGCAGCTCGCCGCCCGGGTAGGCGCAGCCGATCTCCTCCTTGATGCGCTCGGCCGTGGCCTCGCCGATCAGGCTGCCGTAGTGGCGTCGCACGTAGGCGGTGATTGCCTCGTCGAAGCGGTCGCCGCCGACACGGATCGACTCGGAATAGACGATGCCATTGAGCGAGATGATGGCGATCTCGCTGGTACCGCCACCGATGTCCACCACCATCGAGCCCTGGGCCTCCTCCACAGGCAGCCCGGCACCGATGGCCGCCGCCATGGGCTCCTCGATCAGGAACACCTCACGGGCCCCGGCACCTTCGGCCGACTCCTTGATGGCGCGACGCTCGACCTGGGTCGACATGCAGGGCACGCAGACCAGTACCCGCGGGCTCGGGGTCAGGAAGGTGCTCTGGTGCACCTTGCGGATGAAGTGCTGGAGCATCTGCTCGGTGACGGTGAAGTCGGCGATCACCCCGTCCTTCATCGGGCGGATGGCGGTGATGTTTCCGGGGGTACGGCCCAGCATGCGCTTGGCATCGGAACCGACCGCGGCCACGCTGCGCATGTTGCCGGACTGGCGGATCGCCACGACCGAAGGCTCATCGAGCACGATGCCGCGACCGCGCACGTAAATCAGCGTATTGGCCGTGCCCAGGTCGATCGACAGATCGCTGGAGAACAGCCCCCTCAAGCGTTTGAACATGGAAGTCGTTACCTAGTGCAGTCCGGGAACCCTATGCGGATGCAAACGGTATCACCGCGGCCCCCCAGCAGCAAGCGAAAGGCCCCGGCATGAGGCGCCCGCCGGAGCTGCCAGAGAGGCGCCGGATGTGGTACATTTTGCGGTCATTTCCATGACCCACCCCGTTCGAGGAACCCTGACCATGGCGCTTGAACACGCAGAGGTGATGCGGGCCGCCAGCCTGGCCCGGCTCGGCCTGAACGACGACGAGGCGGCGCGCTACGTGGACGACCTGGGTCGCATCCTGGCGATGGTCGACCAGTTGCAGAGCCTGGACACCGAAGGCGTCGCCCCCCTTGCCCACCCGCTGGACGCCACCCAGCGCCTGCGCGCCGACGAGGTGACCGAGACCAACCACCGCGACGACTTCCAACGCTGCGCCCCGGCGGTCGAGAAGGGCCTCTACCTGGTCCCCCGGGTGGTGGAATGACCCATCCGGCACCTTCCGTTCCCGGCAAGCTTTGACGGAGCCCTAGGCCCATGCATGACAAGACACTCAGCGAACTCGCCGTCGCCCTCGAGGCCGGCGAGTTCTCGAGCCGCGAGCTGACCGAGCACCTGCTCGCACGCATCGAGCGCCTCGACGGTGATCTCAACAGCTTTATCACCGTGACTGCCGAGCAGGCCCTGGCCGCCGCGGATGCTGCCGATGCCGCCCGCGCGGCGGGCAAGGCCGGCCCGCTCGACGGCCTGCCGCTGGCGCTCAAGGACATCTTCTGCACCCGCGGCGTCAAGACCAGCGCCGGCTCGAGGATGCTCGACAACTTCGTCGCCCCCTACGACGCCACCGTGGTCGAGAGGCTCAAGGCCGCCGGCACCGTGAGCCTGGGCAAGACCAACATGGACGAGTTCGCCATGGGCTCCTCCAACGAGAACAGCTTCCATGGCTCGGTGAAGAACCCCTGGGACCCCACCGCCGTGCCGGGGGGCTCCTCCGGCGGCAGCGCCGCCGCGGTGGCCGCCGGCCTGGTGCCCGCCGCCATGGGCACCGACACCGGCGGCTCGATCCGCCAGCCGGCGGCCTTCTGCGGCATCACCGGCCTCAAGCCCACCTATGGCCGGGTCTCGCGCTACGGCATCATCGCCTACGCCTCGAGCCTCGACCAGGCCGGCCCCATGGCGCGCACGGCCGAGGACTGCGCCCGGCTGCTGGGAGCCATCGCCGGCCATGACCTGCGCGACTCCACCAGCGTGGCCCGCGGCGTGCCCGACTACACCGCGGAGCTCGAGGCCCCCCTGACCGGGCTGAAGATCGGCCTGCCACGCGAATACTTCGGCGACGGACTCGACCCCGAGGTGGAAGCCGCGGTGCGCGAGGCGGTGAAGGTCTACGAGTCGCTGGGGGCCAGCGTGCGCGAGGTGAGCCTGCCGCACACCCACTATGCGATACCGGCCTATTACGTGATCGCCCCGGCCGAGGCCTCCTCCAACCTGTCGCGCTACGATGGGGTGCGCTTCGGCCACCGCTGCGACAACCCGCAGGATTTGATCGACCTCTACGAGCGGTCACGGGCCGAGGGCTTCGGCGAGGAGGTCAAGCGGCGTATCCTGATCGGTACCCACACCCTCTCCGAGGGCTTCTTCGACGCCTACTACAAGAAGGCCCAGCAGGTCCGCCGGCTGATCCGCCAGGACTTCCTCGATGCCTTCGAGGAGGTCGACGTGCTGATGGGCCCGGCCTCGCCGACCCCGGCCTTCGACCTGGGGGCCAACAAGGATCCGGTGTCGATGTACCTGCAGGACATCTACACCATCGCCGTCAACCTGGCCGGCCTCCCCGGCATCAGCGTGCCGGCCGGCTTCGTGGGGCGTCGCCCGGTGGGGCTGCAGATCCTGGGCACCCACTTCGCCGAGGCGCGCCTGCTTAACGTCGCCCACCGCTTCCAGCAGGCCACCGACTGGCACCGCCGCCGTCCGGCCATCGCCGAGGAGAATGTCTGATGCAATGGGAAACCGTGATCGGGCTGGAGGTCCACGTCCAGCTCGCCACCCGCTCCAAGATCTTCTCCGGCGCCTCCACCGCCTTCGGCGCCGAGCCCAACACCCAGGCCTGCGCCGTGGACCTGGGGCTGCCCGGCGTACTACCGGTGCTCAACGAGGCCGCCGTGGCCATGGCGGTGCAATTCGGCCTGGCGATCCACGCCGAGATCCCCGAGGTCTCGGTGTTCGACCGCAAGAACTACTTCTACCCGGACCTGCCCAAGGGCTACCAGACCAGCCAGATGTACCACCCCATCGTCGGCGCCGGCGAGGTGGAGATCACCCTCGACGACGGCAGCACCAAGCGCGTCCGGGTGCATCACGCCCACCTCGAGGAGGATGCCGGCAAGTCGCTGCACGAGGACTTCCACGGCATGACCGGGGTCGACCTCAATCGCGCCGGTACCCCGCTGCTGGAGATCGTCTCCGAGCCGGACCTGCGCTCCGCGAAGGAGGCCGCCGCCTACCTCAAGGCGATCCATTCCATCGTGACCTATCTGGGAATTTCCGACGGCAACATGGCCGAGGGCTCGATGCGCTGTGACGTCAACGTCTCGGTGCGCCCCAAGGGCCAGGCCGAGTTCGGCACCCGCGCCGAGATCAAGAACGTCAATTCCTTCCGCTTCGTCGAGCGCGCCATCGCCTTCGAGGTCGAGCGGCAGATCGAGCTGCTGGAGGACGGCGGCCAGGTGGTCCAGGAGACCCGCCTGTTCGACCCCGACCGCGACGAGACCCGCAGCATGCGCACCAAGGAGGAGGCCAACGACTACCGTTACTTCCCCTGCCCCGACCTGCTGCCGGTGGTGCTCGACCGGGCCTATGTCGACCACCTGCGCGAGACCCTGCCGGAGCTGCCCGCCGACAAGCGCGCCCGCTTCGAGAAGGAGTTGGGCCTCTCCGCCTACGACGCCGGGGTGCTCTCGGCGAGCCGCGAGATGGCCGAGTACTTCGAGCGGGTCAAGGACGTCTGCGGCGACGCCAAGCAGGCCGCCAACTGGGTCCAGGGCGAGCTCTCGGGCGCCCTGAACCGCGAGGGCCTGCCGATCCAGCACAGCCCCGTCTCGGCCGAGGCGCTCGGCGAACTGATCGCGCGGGTGATGGACGATACCATCAACGGCAAGGCGGCCAAGCAGGTCTTCCAGGCCCTGTGGAACGGCGAGGGGGCCAGCGCCGACGAGGTGATCGAGGCCAAGGGCCTCAAGCAGGTCACCGACACCGGCGCCATCGAGGCGATGATCGACCAGGTGATCGCCGACAGCCCCGCCCAGGTGGCCCAGTACCGCGACGCCGAGCCGGACAAGCGCGGCAAGATGATCGGCTACTTCGTCGGCCAGGTGATGAAGGCCTCCCGCGGCACCGCCAACCCCCAGCAGGTCAACGCGCTTCTCAAGGAGAAGCTCGACGCGCTCTGCTGAGACGCAACGGGAGGCTCGTCGTCCGGCGGCGCCCGGACGACGGCCACCGTCTGAACAAGAGGACATCCGGATGTCGGACGATGTGGGCGCCCGCCTGCGGGCCCTGCGCACCCTGCGCGGGATCTCCCAGCGCGAGCTGGCCAAGCGCTGTGGCGTCACCCACTCCAGCCTGTCGCTGATCGAGCAGGGCAAGGTCAGCCCCTCGGTCAGCTCGCTGAAGAAGATCCTCGACGCCATCCCCATGAGCGTCGGCGACTTCTTCACCATGGACCTGGAGAGCCGCCGGCAGGTGTTCTACTCGGCCGATGAACTGGCCGACGTGGGCAGCGGCGACGTGATCTACAAGCTGGTGGGCGCCAACCGCCACGACCGCGCCCTGTCGTTCATGATCGAAACCTACCCGGCCGGCGCCGACACCGGCCGCGAGATGATCACCCACCAGGGCGAGGAGGCCGGCGTGGTGCTGGAGGGCGAGATCGAGATCACCATCGGTGCCGACACCCGGCGACTCGGCCCCGGCGAGGCCTACTACTTCGAGACCAACGTCCCCCACCGCTTCCGCAACCCCGGCGAAATACCCTGTCGCCTGGTCAGCTGCACCACCCCGGCCCGGGCGTTCTGAGCCCCACCCTGCTCCAGTATCCGGGCGAGCAAAGTGGTCGCTTGCCTGCTGCCCGGTTATACCGCATCCTGCCAGCAGGGCCCGATCGACAAGAGGCCGGCTGCAGGTGGCTGAAGGGAAAGACGTTGTCGAGGGCAAGCTCATGCCCATGCAGCGGATGCAATGCCTTACCCGAAGGAGGACATGACATGAAGACACGAATCCTGATTCCCCTGGCCCTGGCCATCGCGCTGCTGCCCCTGGCCGTGATGGCCCAGGAAGCCGACGATGAGGTGGATGATGAGGTGGTCGTGGAGGAGAGCGAGCCCGCCACCACTCAGCAGGCTCAGGACAGCCTGGACGACGTACGGGAAGACGCCCCCGAAGCGGCCGTGTTCGGCCTCGACACCGCCCGCGAGGCGGTGACCGAGGGGGGTGTCGACGGCCAGGCCGTCAGCGACAACGCCAGCGAAGGCCGCAGCACCGAGGCCGGCGACCCGGCCGGCAGCATGGGCGCTACCGCGTCCGATGGCCGCAGCAGTGCCGGCGGCATGGGCGGCAGTAGTGCTGGAGGCATGGGCGGCGGTAACGCCGGCGGTGGTGCCGGCGGCGGCGGCGGCGGCGGCGGCGGCGGCGGTGGTGCCGGCGGCGGCGGCGGCGGTGCCGGCGGCGGCGGCAACTGATCGCCTGCTCACGTCCCCTAGCCATGACAAGGCCGGCTCCCTGGAGCCGGCCTTGTCGTTTCGGCTATCGCGACTCGGACGCCGGCTTGGTCATCGCCACCCCGTGAGGTATCGTCTGGCGACCGCCCCCCGTCACGAGTCACCCATGAAACACCCGCTGCCGCCCACCGGCGAGCTTGACCGCGACTTCCTTGCCGGCCGCGGCAGTGCCGGCTGGCACCGGCACCTGGCCGGCCTGATCCAGGCGGCAGCCAGCCGGGACTTCCCCGCCCGGCTGGAGCAGACCCTGAGAGCGCTGGTTCCCTTCGACACCATCCTGATCAACACCTACCACGGCCGCCAGCGGCCGCTGCTGATCCACGACGACTACCCGGCGGAGAGTCGCGCACAGGGCATCGACCGCTATCTCAGCGAGGCCTACCTGCTCGACCCCTTCTTCACCGCGGTGCGCGAGGGCCTCGACCAGGGCGCCCACCGGCTGCGGGAACTGGCGCCGGACCGCTTCGAGTCGAGCGACTACTATGCCCACTACTACCGTGCCCTGGGGCTGGTGGACGAGGTCGGGCTCTTCGCCCGGGTGACGCAGGACGTGGTGATGGTGGTATCGCTGGGCTTCCGGGCGGACATGCCGCTCAAGCGGCGGGCGCTGCAGGCACTGCGCAACGCCTCGCCGGTCATCGAGGCCCTGCTGATCGACTACTGGAAATGGCAGGGCGGGCACTTCCAGCAGCACCTGGAGGCACAGGCCCCGGTGGAGGCCGCCTTCGCCAGCTTCGGTGCCGGCGTGCTGACCGCCCGCGAGCAGGAGATCGTGCGCCTGCTGCTCGCCGGCCACTCCACCAAGTCGGCCGCCCGGGAGCTGGCCATCAGCGACGGCACCGTCAAGGTCCACCGCAAGCACATCTACCAGCGCCTCGAGGTCTCCAGCCAGTCGCAGCTGTTTCGGCTGTTCCTCGACCACGTGGCGCTGGTCTCGCGCCAGCGCAGCGGTTGAACTATTCAGCATCGCCCGTCAGCTGACGGCGCTGCGGTTGGCGCGCTCCAGCAAGGCCTCGCAGAGCACCTGGGCACCCAGGGCGCAGTGCTCCGGGGTGGCGTACTCCGCCTCGTTGTGGCTGATGCCATCGCGGCAGGGAATGAAGATCATCGAGGTCGGCGCCACCCGCGACACCTGGACGGCGTCGTGGCCGGCGCCGCTCACCATGCGCCGCCAGGGGACGCCCTGGGCACGGGTGGCCCGCTCCACGGCCGCGATGCAGCCGGCATCGAAGGCCACCACCGGCGAGGCCCAGATCCGCTCGCTCGCGGTCTCCACGCCGAAGGCCTCGGCGAGGGCGGCCAGCTCGCGCTCGAAACGGCTCTCCAGGGCGTCCAGCTCGCCCTCATCGACATGGCGCAGGTCGACGGTGAGGCGCACCTCGCCGGGAATGACGTTGCGCGAGGGGCTGTCGATCTCCAGGCAGCCCACGGTGACCCGGGTCGCGCCGCTGGTATCTGCCAGGGCATGGCCCTGCAGGCGGTCGATCAGTCGCGCCGCCGCGGCCAGGGCGTCGCGGCGATAGGCCATGGGGGTGGGGCCGGCATGGGCCGGCTGGCCGCGCAGGGTCAGGTCGAACCAGCGCATGCCCTGGACCCCGGTGACCACGCCGATGGCCTCGCCCTCCTCTTCCAGCACCGGGCCCTGCTCGATATGCAGCTCGAAGAAGCTCGCCAGGCGCGGCTCGCCCACCGGCATCTCGCCGGCGAAGCCGGTGGCCTCCAGGGCCTGGCCCAGGGTCACGCCGTCGCGATCCCGCCGCGACAGGGTGTAGGCCTCGCTGAACACCCCGGCATAGGCGCCGGAAGCCACCATGGCCGGGGCGAAGCGGCTGCCCTCCTCGTTGGTCCACACCACCAGTTCCAGGGGCCGCTCGGTGACCACACCCGCCTCGTGCAGGGTGCGAAACACCTCGAGGCCCGCCAGCACCCCGAGGATGCCATCGAAGCGCCCGCCCCTGGGCTGGGTGTCCAGGTGGCTGCCGGTGGCCACGGGGTCGAGGTCGTCACGCTTACCCGGGCGGCGGAGGAAGAGGTTGCCGACCCGGTCGACGCGCAGCGTGCAGCCGACCGCCTCGCACCACTCGATCAGCAGGCGCCGCCCGGCGGCATCCTCCTCGGTGAGCGCCAGTCGGCAGTTGCCGCCGTTCGCGGTGGGGCCGATCTCGGCCATGGCCATCAGGCTCTCCCAGAGCCGCTGGCCGTCGATGGAAACGCTCATTCAGGTTGCCTCCCTGTACTTGTGAAATGTGCTGGTTCGGTGAATCCGTGCCTCCACCCTAGGCCGGCCGATCGCGGTGCCGATATACCCCAATCAGGATATACCGGCGACTCCCTCACCCTGACTAGGCTGGCCCTGTCGGTCACCACGAGACACCGAGAGAGGAGCCACCCCATGACACCGACAGCGCCCCCCACCCGCCCCACCCAGCCGACGCGACACTACGATGCCCAGGCACTGTGGCAGAAGGACAAGGATCATTTCATCCACCCCTTCACCGACTTCAGCGTCTTCCACGACAAGGGCTGCGACCTGATCACCGACAGCGACGTCATCTACATCTCGGATGCCCATGGCAACCGTTTCATCGACGGCATCGCCGGCCTGTGGTGCGTCAACGTGGGCCACGGCCGCGCCGAGATCGGCCAGGCCATGGCCGAGCAGGCCACCCGCATGGCCTACTTCTCCACCTTCAACAACCTCTCCAACGCCCCGGCCGCGGAGCTGGCCGCCAAACTCGCCGCGCTGGCCCCGGCCCACCTCAACCACGTGTTCTACAGCTGCGGCGGCTCGGCGGCCAACGACGCCACCATCCGCCTGGTGCACTACGTCTTCAACCGCCTGGGCAAGCCCGACAAGAAGCGCATCCTGTCGCGCAACAACGCCTACCACGGCACCACCTACCTGGCCGCCAGCCTGACCGGCATCGAGTGCAACAACTGGGAGTTCGACACCCTCGATCACCTGGTCACCCATCTGAGCGAGGCCAATTGCTACCGTCGCCCCGAGGGCATGAGCGAAGCGGACTACTGCGATCATCTGGTACAGGAGCTCGAGGAGACCATCGCCGAGATCGGCGCCGACAATATCGCCGCCTTTATCGCCGAGCCGATCATGGGCGCCGGCGGCGTGCTGATGGCGCCGAAGGGCTACCACGCCCGCATCCAGGCGGTGTGTCGCGCCCACCAGATCCTCTATATCGCCGACGAGGTGGTCACCGGCTTCGGCCGCCTGGGCCACTTCTTCGCCTCCGAGGAAGTCTTCGACACCCGGCCGGACATCATCAACGTGGCCAAGGGGCTGTCGTCGGGCTATGCGCCCCTGGGCGCCACCCTGATCTCCGATGACCTCTTCGAGGTGCTGGGCACCCCCCAGCGCCAGGGCGGCGTGCTGAGCACCGGCTTCACCTACTCCGGTCACCCGGTGAGCTGCGCGGCGGCGCTCGCGAACATCGAGATCATGGAGCGCGAGGGGATCTGCGCGAACGTGCGCGAGGTGGGGCCCTACCTGGAGCAGAAGCTCAAGACCCTGGCGGGTCACGCCACTGTGGGAGACGTGCGGGGGAGCCACTTCATGCTGGCCATCGAGAACGTCGCCGACAAGGCCACCAAGGCACTGCTGCCGGTGGAGGCGCGGGTCGGCGACCGGGTCGCCGCCGAGGCCCAGAAGCGCGGCCTGATCATCCGTCCGGTGGGCCACCTCAATATCATCTCGCCGCCGCTGATCTGGGACCGCGAGGTGGTGGACAGGGTGGTGGCGATCCTCGACGAGGCCTACGCCGCCACCACGGCCTCTCTAAAGGCCGATGGCTTCCTGTAACCCGCCCCGGGCCGGGCGACCGGCCCCTAGAGACCACGACCACAACGATAATTGTGAGTCTGACCCAGCTCCCCTATGTGCTGATCGCCGCGGCCATCGCCGCCGCCGTCTTCCTGATGGTGGGCCACCTGTGAGAACGACCATGACACATCCCCTCGAGACCGATAACGTCGCCACGCCGGACGGGGCACCCACCCCCGCGGCCCTGGGCTTCGCCATGCCCGCCGAGTTCGCCCCCCACGATGCCTGCTGGATGCTGTGGCCCCAGCGGCCCGACACCTGGCGCTATGGTGCCAAGCCGGCCCAGCAGGCCTTCGTGGCGGTGGCCAGCGCCATCGCCGAGAGCGAGACGGTGTATGTCGGCGTCAACGACGACCAGTACGAGAACGCCCGTCACCAGCTGCCACCCCAGGTGCGGGTGGTGGAACTCTCCAGCAACGACGCCTGGATGCGCGACGTGGGCCCCACCTTCCTCACCCACCCGGATGGCCGCCTGGCCCTGGTCGACTGGGAGTTCAACGCCTGGGGCGGCCTCGACGGCGGGCTCTACTTCCCCTGGGACAAGGATCGCCGCATCCGCACCAAGATCGCCGAGATGCTCGGCATCCCGCTTTTCGAGGCGCCGGTGGTGCTCGAGGGCGGCGCCCTCCATGTGGACGGCGAGGGCACCCTGATCACCACTGCGGAGTGCCTGCTCAACGCCAACCGCAACCCCTCCCTCGACCGCGCGGAGATGGAGCGGATCCTGCGCGACACCCTGGGGGTGGAGAAGGTGATCTGGCTGCCCCGGGGCTGCCATCTCGACGAGACCGACGGCCACGTGGACAACCTCTGCTGCTTCGTCGCCCCCGGCGAGGTGGTCCTGACCTGGTGCGACGACGAGACCGACCCCCAGCATGCCATCTCCCGGGAGGCCCTCGAGGTTCTCGAGGCCAGCCGCGACGCCCACGGCCGGCGCCTGAGGGTGCACAAGCTGCCCCAGCCGGGGCCGCTGCATATCGCCGAGGACGAGGCCAGCGGCATCGACCGCCTCAGCCACTCGCACCCGCGTCGGCCCGGCGATCGCATGGCCGGCTCCTACGTCAACTTCTACATCGGCAACTCGGTGGTGGTGATGCCACTGCTCGACGCGGCCCATGACGAGACGGCCCGGGAGATCCTCCAGGGGCTCTTCCCCGGGCGCCGGGTGATCGGCGTGCCGGCCCGCGAGATCCTGCTCGGCGGCGGCAACATCCACTGCATCACCCAGCAACAGCCGCGGCCCTGAGGCGAGCCGCCAGGACGACGACGCCGGCCTCGAGGGCCGGCGTCGTCGTTCTGCTCACGATACCCGAGCTCAGGTCGACAGCGCTATCCAGACGCTCTTGAGCTCCGAGTACTCCTCGAGGGAGTGGTGGGACTTGTCACGGCCGTTGCCCGACTGCTTGACGCCGCCGAAGGGCACCGTCTGGTCGCCGCCGGCCCAGTTGTTGACGAACACCTGCCCCGACTGCAGCCGGCGCGTCACCCGCATGATGCGATCGATGTCCTGGCTCCACAGCCCCGCCGCCAGGCCATAGACGCTGTCGTTGGCCATGGCCACGGCCTCTTCCTCGCTGTCGAAACCGAATACCGAGAGCACCGGGCCGAAGATCTCCTCGCGGCCGATGGTCATGGCCGGCGTCACGCCGTCGAACACCGTGGGCGGGATAAAGAGCCCCTGGCCCTCGATGGCCTGGCCGCCGGCGCATAGCCTGGCGCCCTCCTCCACCCCCTGGCGGATATAGTCGAGGATGCGCCGGTGCTGGGCCTCGTCGACGATGGCGCCCATGAAACTGGCCGGGTCGAGCGGGTCGCCGGGCTGCATGCTCTCGGCGCAAGACAGGACCCTCTCGACGAAGGCCTCGCGGATCGCGTTCTCCACCAGCAACCGGGAGCCGGCGATGCACACCTCGCCCTGGTTGTGGAAGATGGCCGCGGCGGCATGGCGGGCGACCCTGTCGAGATCCCTGCAGTCGGCGAAGATAATATTCGGGCTCTTGCCGCCGCACTCGAGATAGACCCGCTTCAGGTTCGACTGGCCGGCGTACTGCATCAGCTGCTTGCCGGTGCCGGTGGAGCCGGTGAAGGCCAGGCAGTCGACCTCCATGGAGAGTGCCAGCGCCTTGCCCACGGTGTGGCCGAAGCCGGGCAGTACCTGGAAGACGCCGCGGGGAATGCCGGCCTCGCGGGCCAGCTGCGCCAACCGCAGCGCCGAGAGCGGCGACTTCTCCGAGGGCTTGAGGATCACGCTGTTGCCGGCGGCCAGCGCCGGGGCGATCTTCCAGGCGGTCATCATCAGCGGGAAGTTCCACGGCACGATGGAGGCCACCACCCCCAGGGGCTCGCGCAACACCAGCGCCAGGCTCTCCTCGCCGGTGGGCGCCACCTCGCCGTAGAGCTTGTCGATGGACTCGGCGTTGTAGCGCAGGCAGGCGATGGCGCCGGCGGTGTCGCCCAGCGAACTCGATACCGGCTTGCCCATGTCGAGGGTATCGAGCAGCGCCAGCTCGTGCCTGTGCGTCTCCATCAACTCGGCGAGCCGGAGCATGACCCTCTTGCGCTTGCCCGGCGCCAGCCGCGACCAGTCGCCCCGCGCGAAGGCCGCCCGGGCATGCCCCACGGCGAGCTCGGCGTCGGCGGCGTCGCAGCTGGCGATGCGGGCCAGGGTCTCGCCGGTGGCGGGATTGAGGGTGTCGAAGGTCTCGCCGCTTGCCGCGCCAACGAAGGCGTCGTCGATAAAGGCGCGGCTCTCCAGCGTCAGGGGCTGTGTCAAGGACTGTGCCAGGGCGTGCCAGTCGTCACGGGTCTTGGGGGCCTCGATGCTCATGCGGTGGACTCCTCGGAAACGGGTTGGCGAAACTCGGCCAGGCGGGCCGCGGTCGCGTCCAGGGCCGCGCGGGCCAGGCGCACCAGCTCATCGATCTCGCCACGGGTGATCACCAGCGGCGGCGAGATGATCATGGTATCACCCACCGAACGCATCACCAGGCCCAGCTCGAAGCAGATGTCACGGCACAGGTTGCCGGCGCCCAGCGACTTGTCGAAACGCCCGCCGCCGGCCTTGTCGGCCACCAGCTCCAGCGCCCCGACCAGCCCCAGCGAGCGGGCCTCGCCGACGATGGGGTGGTCGGCCAGCTCCGCCCAACGGCGGGACAGATAGGGGCCGAGATCATCGCGCACCCGCTCGACGATGCCCTCGGCGTCCATCAGCTCGAGGTTCTTCAACGCCACCGCGGCACAGGCCGGATGGCCGGAGTAGGTGAAGCCGTGGAAGAACTCGCCGCCCTCCTCGATCAGGGTATCGGCGACCCGGTCGCCCACCAGCACCCCGCCGATGGGCAGGTAGCCCGACGACAGCCCCTTGGCGATGGGCATCAGGTCGGGCTTGAGGTCGTAATGCATGCTGCCGAACCACTCGCCCAGCCGGCCGAAGCCGCAGATCACCTCGTCGACCACCAACAGGATGTCGTACTTCGCCAGCACCGCCTTCACCGCCGGCCAGTAGCTGGCCGGCGGGATGATGGCGCCGCCGGCCCCCTGCACCGGTTCGGCGAGGAAGGCGGCGACGTTCTCCTCGCCGAGCTCGAGGATCCGCGCCTCGAGGGCCTCGGCGCAGGCGAGGCCGAAGGCGTCGGGGCCCTGGTCGCGGTCTTCACCAAACCGCCCTTCACCAAACCAATAGGGCTGGCGCACATGGGCGATCTTCGGCACCGGCGGGCCGCCCTGGGCGTGCATGGGCGCCATGCCGCCGAGACTCATGCCGGCCAGGGTGGAGCCGTGGTAGCCGTTCTCGCGGGCGATGATCCACTGCTTCTGCGGCTTGCCCTCGAGCGCCCAGTAGCGGCGCACCATGCGCAGCATGGTGTCGTTGGCCTCGGACCCCGAGCCGGTGAAGAACACATGATTGATATGCGCGGGGGCGAGGTCACACAGCTTCGCGGCCAGCCTGACCGCCGGCGGGTGGGTGGTCTTGAAGAAGTTGTTGTAGTAGGGCAGCTGCTGCAGCTGGGCGGTGGCGGCGTCCACCAGCTCCTGGCGGCCATAGCCGAGGTTGACGCACCACAGGCCGGCCATGGCGTCGAGGATGCGATGCCCCTCGCTGTCATGGATATAAACCCCCTCGGCGCGGGTGATGATGCGGCTCCCCTCCTCGCCCAGGGCCTTGAAGTCGGTGAAGGGATGCAGGTGGTGGGCGCGGTCCAGCGCCTGATACTCATGGGTGTGAACGTCGGGGGTCTGCATGGATGGAATCTCCGCAACGGGGTCGGTGGCCATCAGGCCGAGAGCGGGTCACGGGTCGGGGCAGCGGCGCGGCTCGACCGCCGCTGGCGACAGGCGCCGGCGAAGGCGTCGAACAGGGCGTGGTAGAGCGGATGCTCGCGGGGTCGCCACTCCGGGTGCCACTGCACGGCCAGGGCAAAGGCCGGCGCGCCGGCCACCGATACCGCCTCGATCAGGCCGTCGGGGGCCGTGGCCTCGGCGACGAGCCCCGGCCCCAGCTCGGCGATGCCCTGCTGGTGCAGGGAGTTGACCCGGGCGCCCGGCCGGGGATAGAGCGCCGCGAGGACGCCCCCGGGCAGGATCGTCAGGTCGTGGGCCGGAGCATAGCGGGCCTCGCGATCACCCGCCGGCTCGCGATGGTCGAGCAGGCCGGGCACCCCCTGCACCGCCTGGTGCAGGGTGCCGCCGAAGGCCACGTTGATCTCCTGGAAGCCGCGGCAGATGCCCAGCAGCGGCAGGCCGAGGTCCAGGGCGGCGGGAATGCACGCCAGCGCCACGGCATCGCGATGGGGGTCGTCGCGGGTATTCTCGGGGGCACGCTCGGCGCCGTAGCGCCGCGGCGCCACGTTGCTGTAACTGCCGGTCAGCAGCAGGCCGTCGAGATGGGCCAGCAGGTCGCCCTCCACGGCCTCCTCCCAGACCGGCAGGATCACCGGTGCCAGACCATAGTCGCGCAAGGCACTCAGGTACTTGTCGGTGACCATGTGGGCGGGGTGCCCCTCCACCTCACGGCGACAGGCGATCACGCCCACCAGGGGTCGGGTCTGCATCGCAGCCTCCTCGAAACACTCATGATGCGGGTTGTTATACTTTACTCAACATACCGCCGTTGATTTCCCTTGCCAACACACTGTTGATGAGGCCTCGAGCTTTTCGAGGTTAAGCAACTGATATAAAAATAAATAAAAAAGATTTATGAGGTGAAATCCTGGCGAGACCCCACCACATCGTTGTAAAGGATTTGACAACACCAGCTCTCTGCCGGAAAGATACCCCCATCAACAACGAACCAGACTCCACAGGTGACACCATGTCGTCCTTACCCGTCGATGAAGCTCGCGACTTTCTCGAACGCCACCCCGATATCGACAGCATCGACCTGCTGATCAGCGACCTCAACGGCGTGATGCGCGGCAAGCGCATTCCCCGCGACAACCTGGAGAAGGCGTGTCGTGACGGCGTCAACCTGCCGGCCTCGGTCTTCGCGCTGGATATCAACGGCAACACCATCGAGGAGACCGGCCTGGGACTCGCCACCGGCGACGGCGACCGGGTCTGCCGGCCGGTTTCCGGCACCCTGGTGCCGAGCCCCTGGCTGCGGCGGGGTCGCCAGGCGCAGCTGCTGATGACCATGGTCGAGGCCGACGAGACGCCCTTCTTCGCCGACCCCCGCCAGGTGCTCGTCCGGGTGCTGCAACGCCTGCGCCGCGCCGGCCTGACCCCGGTGGTCGCCGTGGAGCTGGAGTTCTACCTGATCGACCGGGCCCGCACCGCCGAAGGGTTGATCCAGCCGCCGTGCTCGCCGGGCAGCGGCGAACGGGCGACCCAGAGCCAGCTCTACTCGATGCTCGAGCTCGACGAGTACGCCGACTTCCTCGAGGACATCCAGGCCGCGGCGCTCGCCCAGGGGCTGCCCCTGGACACGGCCCTCAAGGAGTGCGCCCCGGGGCAGTTCGAGGTCAACCTGGTCCACTGCGACGATGCCCTGGCGGCCTGCGACAGCGCCGTGCTGCTCAAGCGGCTGATCAAGGGCGTGGCGCTGACCCACGGCTTCGAGGCCACCTTCATGGCCAAGCCCTATGGCCTGGAAGCCGGCAACGGTACCCATGTGCACATCAGCCTGCTGGACGAGTCGGAGGCGAACGTCTTCGCCGCCGAGGATGGCGACCCCCTGGGCACGCCCCGGTTGCGCCAGGCGATCGCCGGCCTGCTGGCGCTGATGCCGCCCTCCATGGCGATCTGCGCGCCCAACCTCAACTCCTTCCGCCGCTTTCAACCCGGGCTCTATGTGCCCATGGCACCCACCTGGGGCTACGACAACCGCTCGGTGGCCCTGCGCATTCCCTCGGGCCCCAATGCGGCACGGCGCATCGAGCATCGCGTCGCCGGTGCGGACGCCAATCCCTACCTGCTGATGGCCACGCTGCTGGCGGGCATCACCTACGGCCTGGAGCAGCGCCTGTCGCCGCCCCCGGCCGTCAGCGGCAACGCCTACGAGCAGTTCGAGCCAAGCCTGACCAACAGCTGGCACCAGGCCCTCGCCCTGCTCGAGGCCGACGAGGTACTGGGCGAGGCGCTGGGCCACGACTTCCTCCGGGTATTCGTGGCCAACCGGCGCGCCGAGCGCGCCCAGGCCATGCAGGAGGTCAGCCACCTGGAGTACGCCTGGTACCTGCGTCACGTCTGAGCGCCGTCACCGAGGCACGCCGATGCCCCGCGGGAAGCGCACCCGCCGGCCACGGCCCCCTGATCCTTCACGCCCTCCCCTGACGCCAGCGGGGCCGCTCGATGAGCGGCCCCGCTGGCGTCGAAGATACACGTCCAAAATCAGGCGTCGTTGTCGCCCTGCACCACCACCTGCCACTGCGGCTGCCCTTCCTCGAGCAGCACCCGGTCGCCCTGGGGCGGGCTGTCCAGACGGCTGGTCTGGATCACCTCGCCATGCTGCCAGGTGACCTCGTAGCCCTCGGTTTCCTGATGAGTATCCACCACCGTCTGGCACTGCCGCTCGGTGACGCTCTGGGTCTGCATCTGGATCTGGGTCTGGGGCTGAGCCGCCTGGGCATGCTGACGGGCCTCGACGCGGTTCTGCACCTCGCGGCCGGCCAGGCCACCGCCCACGGCGCCGGCCACGGTGGCGATCTTCTTGCCACTGCCGCCGCCGATCTGGTTGCCGAGCAGGCCACCGACAATGGCCCCGGCCGCGGTCCCGACGATCCGGTGCGGATCGCGGCTACCGGCCGCCTGGCTGGACTGAGCGACGGGCACCTCCACGGGCACCTCCCGGTTCACCACCACGTCCTCGCACACCTCGCGGGGCGTCTCCACGGTGCGGGTCAGCGCCTCGACGCCGACGATCTCGGCGTACTGCGGCCCGCTCTCCTGCTGCACCTGCCAGGTGCCGAAGGCGAGGCCGCCCAGGCCCAGCACGGCCAGCGTGGTACCGACCATGATCGACTTGCTCATCTGTCACCTCCTTGGGGGGCGCTCGGGCGCCTCTTGCGATGATGGAACATCGGCTCCGGGAGATGCGTGACACGGGAAGGGTTGCGATATCGGGTGGCGCTTCCTGCGCCTCCTCGAAGCGATGCCCTGAGTATATGCCCCCCAGGGGGACGACGACAGCAGGCGAAGGCGACTTCCATATTCTCTGACCAGCCGTCGGCGAACGACGACAGTCCTGATGCCCGAGTGGGCCCGGCCGCCCGCCGTCACCCACCGGGGACAACCAGGAGACGAGGGCGGGCCGAGTGGGTACCGCCCTCGCCCGACACGACGGCTCAGCCGGGCTGCTCGACGGTGGCGGCCTCCGACATCTCCGGCCCCTCGAGCCCGTGCCGCCGACAGTGCGCGGCGTGATGCGCGGCCAGCCAGGCACGGGTGGCGGCCGCCTGATTGAAGGTGTAGACATGCAGGCCGGCGATTCCGCCGTCGCCCAGGGCCGGGAACAACCCCTGCAGCAGGTCGTCGGGACGATAGAGGTCGGACTGCAGCAGGCGCCCGACCAGCCCCTTGCGGCGGCTCAGCACCCGGGTCGAGGCGCCCAGGCCGAGGCGCATGGCCACCGACAGCAGCCGGGTGCGGTCCAGCACGCCGGGGATCCCCGCATAGACCGGCAGTGTCATGCCGGACCGGCGCTGCCGTTCGAGCCAGGCCAGCACCGTCGAGGGCTCGAAGCACATCTGCGTGACGACGTAATCGGCCAGCGCCGCCTTGGCGTCGAGGACCCGCTGCAGGTCAGGGTCATCGAAGCGGTGATGGCCCTCGGGATAGGCGGGTACCCCGAGGCGGGCCGGCCGCGGCGACATGGCCGCCATGGCCTCGAGGAGCTCCACCCCGCCGGGATACTCCCCCGCGGGGCGGTCGGCGTCACCGCCCACCACGAAGCAGTCGTCGATGCCGGCGGCCAGCATGCGCTCCACCAGCCGTCGCAGATGGGCCGGGTCGCGGACCAGGCGAGCGGCGATATGGGGCACCGCCTGGAAGCCTGCCCCCACCAGCCACTCGGCCGCCTCCAGTGTCCGCTCGAGGCCGTGCCGTGGCGAGCAGGTCATGGTGACCACTGCGCCGGGTGGCAGGCTCCGGGCCGCCTCCTGCATGCCCTTGAGCGGCAGCAGCTCGTAGCGGGGGGCGGCCAGGGCCGCACAGCTCCTGCCGATTTCCTCGGCAGTGGTCAACCGCATCAGGTCATTCATGGCTCAGCCCTTGGGGATTTCCTTGCGTGGATCATGGAACGGCTTCGGCACCACCACGGCGTCCTGCATCCCGGTATTGGCTTCGATACGCAGCGGCGTGCCGAGCTCGGCTTGGGCCGTCGGCACCATGGCATAGCCGATATTGCGATCCTGGCGCGGCGAGTGGGTGGCCGAGGTCACCTTGCCGATGCGCTCGCCGGCGGTGTCATACACGGGGAAGACGTCGATCATCGAACCGTCGGTGAAGTAGCCGACGCTCGGCCCCTCGATCTCCACGCCCACCAGCTTGCGCGACACCCCCTCGGCCTTGATGCGCTCCAGCGCCGCGCGGCCGATGAAGTCGTCGTCGCCGCGCAGGTCGACCATCCAGTCGTAGCCCATGCCCACCTCGAAGGGGTTGGTGTCGTACCAGATGTCGCAGCCGAAGGCGAGGATCCCCCCCTCGATGCGGCGGATATGGCAGGGGCCGATGACCTGCATCTGATGGGGTCGCCCGGCCTCGAAGACCCGCTGCCAGAGGCGTTCGCCGTGACGGGTCGCATCGCGGAGGTAGATCTCGTAGCCGATCTCGCCGGAATAGCCGGTGCGTGAGACCACCACCGACATGTCGTCGAGCGCCGCCTCCATGAGGTGGTAATAGGGGATCTCCAGCACCCGTTCGCCGAACAGGTCGAGCATGACCTGCTTGGCCTTGGGCCCCTGGACCTGCACCGGCGCCACGTCCACCTCCCGGATGGTGACGTCCATGCCCGCGTGGTAGGCCAGCCCCTGGCACCACAGCAGCACATCGCTGTCGGCCAGCGACAGCCAGAAACGGTTCTCCTCGATGCGCAGCAGCACCGGGTCGTTGATGATGCCGCCGTCGGGGGCGGTGACGAAGACGTACTTGCACTGCCCCACCTGGCACTGGCGCATGTCGCGGGGCACCAGCATCTGGGTGAAGGCGAAGGCGTCCGTACCGCTGATCTCGATCTGGCGCTCCACGCCCACGTCCCAGAGGGTGACGCCCTGCACCAGGGCCCAGTACTCGTCCACCGGATCGGTATACAACCGCGGGTGATAGTGATGGTTGTAGACGCTGTACTTGCGCACCCCGTGACGACGGGAAGCATAGAAGAACGGCGACTTGCGGATCCGGGGATAGAGCAGGATCTCCGGTGCCGCCTGGCGGTGCTCGATGCTTTCGATGACCTGGGACATGATCATGTCTCCTTTCCGTTCCTGACCCGTACCGATTGGTCGCGGAGGGACGGCGAACGGCCGCCCTTGAATCGAAGCTAGCGCCGCCGACCCCACACCATGGCACCAGCGACGACGGCCACTTTGGTGACAGCGACACCGGCCCGGCCACTCTCGAGATCGGTGGATTCGTGACGCAACCGCCTGTCGCAGCGACGAAAGTTATCGTCGCCACGGGACAGCAACCGGACCCGGCTTGGATTATGTTGACGAGAGAGCGACGGGGTCGGCGGGCGGGTCACCACAGGAGAGCGGTCATGGCGACACTACCCAAGCGCGCGAACGCGGTGATCATCGGCCAGGGCGGCATCGTCGGCGCCTCGGTGGCCCACCACCTGATCGAGCAGGGCTGGGAGCACCTCGTGGGACTCGACAAGTCCGCCATTCCCTCGGACATCGGCTCCACCTCCCACGCCTCCGACTTCTGCTACATGACCTCCCACGACAAGATGTCGTGCTACACCACCACCTACAGCCAGCGTTTCTACGAGCGCCTGGGCCACTATCGGCGCATCGGCGGCCTCGAGGTGGCACGAGTGGGCGACGACGCCCGCATGGAGGAGCTCAAGCGCAAGGTCGCCTCGGGCAAGGCGTTCGGTACCCGTGCCCGACTGATCGGCCCCGACGAGGTGATCGAACGCTTTCCCCTGGTGCAACGGGAGCTGATCCAGGGCGCCCTGTGGGACCCGGACGCCGGCCTGGTGGTGCCCCGCTCCCAGCAGGTCGCCGGCGAGTTGATCGAGGCGGCGGTGGCCGCCGGGCGGCTCCAGACCTTCGCCGATACCCCGGCGCTGGACATCGACGTCCGGGACGGCCGTGTGCGCGGCGTGGAGACCGCCAGGGGCTATATCGAGACCCCGGTGGTGATCGTGACCTCGGGGATCTGGGGGCCGATCCCGGCGGCCATGGGCGGCGCGGCGCTGCCGCTGATGCCGGTGGAACACCCCTTGCTGTTCTTCGGGCCCTTCGATGTCTTCGCCGGTACCGGCCAGGAGATCGGTTACCCCCTGCTGCGCGATCAGGGCAACTCGGCCTACATGCGCGACACCGGCGACCCCGCCACCACCGAGGGCGGGCAGCTCGAGTGGGGTTACTACGAGGCCGCCGCCCCTCGCCTGGTGCACCCCACCGAGATCCTCGAACGCGACCGGGCACGGCTGTCGCCGTCGATGCGCGACCTCGAGATCGACCAGGTCATGCACGCCTTTACCCGGGCGGTGGAACTCACCCCCGCGCTCGGCGAACTGGGCTGGGATGAGAAGCACTCGTTCAACGGCCTGCTGTCGGTCACCAATGACGGCGGCTCCCTGGTCGGCGAATCGCCGGAGACCCGCGGCCTGTGGTTCTGCGAGGCGGTGTGGGTCAAGGACGGCCCGGGCATCGGCAAGGTGTTCGCCGACTGGATCACCCAGGGCCGCCCGGAACTCGACCCCTTCGGCATCGACATTGCGCGCTTCTACCCCGTGCAGAAGACCCCGCACTACGTCCACGGGCGCTGTCTCGAGATCGCCCGAAAGATCTACGACCCGCCGGTGCACCCTCGCGAGCCCTTCGAAACCGGCCGCGACCTGCGGCGCAGCCCCTTCTGGCCCAGGGAGAAGGAGCTCGGCGGCTACTTCATGGAGGCGGCGGGCTGGGAGCGGGCCCACGGCTATGCGGCCAACGAGCCCCTGCTCGAGCGCTATGCCGAGCGGGTTCCCGAGCGCCTCAACGAGTGGGACGCTCGCCACTTCTGGCGGGTCTCCAACGCCGAGCACCTCGCGCTGAGCGAGGACGTGGGCATGATCAACCTCTCCCACTTCGCCATCTTCGACGTCACCGGGCCGGATGCCGAGGCACTGCTGGAGACCCTCTCGGTGGCCCGGGTGGGCGGCGAGACGCCCCTCGGCAAGGGCGTCTACACCCACTTCCTGGACGAGGCCGGCGGCGTGCATGCCGACCTGACCATCGTGCGTCTCGCCACCGATGCCTTCCGGGTGATCTGCGGCGGCGACACCGGTCATCGCGACTACGTGTGGATGAAACGCCTGGCCGAGGACAGGGGCCTGACCCGCCTGCATCTCGAGGACCGCACCGACAGCCTGGCCACCCTGGGACTGTGGGGCCCCAATGCCCGGCGCACGCTGCAGGCGGTCGCCGACGACCCGCGGGCGCTTGAGAACGAGCGCTTCCCCTTCGCCACGGCCCGCGAGATCCGCGTGCGCGGACTGCCGGTGTGGGCCTTCCGCATCTCCTACGTCGGCGAACAGGGCTGGGAGCTGTACATCCCGTTCAGCTACGGGCTCAGCCTGTGGGACCTGCTCTTTGATCAAGGCGTGACACCGGTGGGCATCGAGACCTACGCCAACAGCCGGCGCCTGGAGAAGAGCCTGCGACTGCAGAACGTCGACCTGCTCACCGAGTACAACCTCGTCGAGGCAGGGCTCGCACGCCCCAGGGTCAAGCCGGCGGACTTCCATGGCAAGGCCGCCTACCTGGCACAGCGCGAGCGCGAGCGACAGCCGGCCTACCTCTGCACCCTGACCCTGCAGGACAACCGCGACGCCAGGGGGATCCCACGCTATCCGGTGGGCCAGTCCCCGATCCTCGACCCGGAGAGCGGCGAGGTGCTCGTGGACGCCCTGGGGCGCCGCTCCTACGTGACCAGCATCGCCTACGGCCCCTCCGTGGGCAGGATCATCGCCCTGGGCTATCTGCCGGTGGAGCATGCCCGGGAGGGCCACACCCTCACCCTGGAGTACTTCGGCGAGCACTACCCGCTGACCGTCGAGGCCGTCGGCTATCGCGCCCTGTATGACCCGGACAATCAGCGCCCCAGGAGCTAGGCATTGTCCGAGAACTGTTTGCGCTCGGCCATACGGCGTTAAAAATCAGCCCAAAGTACTCATTGTTCACTCCTCGCCGGGGGGCGGGGCCGCCTCGGCGTGTTGGGTCGCGGCATCCGCCACCCGGTCGCTGCGCCGCTTGCGCTCGCGGCTGGGCGAATGGCCGAAGCGGTCGTGATAGCACTTGGTGAAGTGTGGTGGCGAGATGAAACCGCACGCCAGCGCCACGTCGGTGATCGGCATATGGGTCTGTCGCAGCAGCAACCGCGCCCGCATCAGGCGCAGGTCCATGTAGTACTTCAACGGCGGGCAGTCGACGTAGCGCTGGAACAGCCGCTCCAGCTGCCGCCGCGAGAGGTCGGCGTAGCTCGCCAGTTCGTTCAGCGACAACGGCTCCTGCAGGTTCGCCTCCATGAGGGTCGCCACCTCCTCCAGCTTGGGGTGGCTGTGGCCGAGGCGCACCCGCAGCGGGTTGCGCTGGTGATCTCCCACGTCCCGGATCCGCTCGTGGATGAACTCCTCGGCGATGGCCTCGGCCAGCTCCAGGCCCTGCTGGCGGGTGATGAGGGTGAGCATCATGTCCAGGGGCGAGATGCCGCCGGAGCAGGTATAGCGGTCGCGATCCATGACGAACAGCTGCGAGGTGAAGGTCACCTCGGGAAACATCAGCGCCTCGTGGATGCTCGAGAAGTGCTCCCAGTGCAGGGTACAGCGGTAGCCATTGAGGACTCCCGCCTGGGCGAGCACATAGCTACCGGTGCAGACCGCCCCCAGGGGGGTGTGACGCGCGGCCAGCCGGCGCAGCCATCGGAGGGTGCCGCGGTCGCAATGGTGTTGTACCTCCACCCCGGCACATACCACCACGAGATCCA
Source organism: Halomonas flagellata (assembly GCF_022487945.1). Classification (NCBI taxonomy): domain Bacteria; kingdom Pseudomonadati; phylum Pseudomonadota; class Gammaproteobacteria; order Oceanospirillales; family Halomonadaceae; genus Halomonas; species Halomonas flagellata. The sequence goes on along the minus strand of NZ_JAKVPY010000001.1, from coordinate 99,426 downwards.
GCGGTGGCGCCTTCTCCATGGCGTGGTCCACCCCGGTCTGCAGGCCGCTGCTGGCACTCACCGGGGCGCCGTCCCGGCTCACCAGGTGCCAGGTGTAGAGCCGGCGGTCGGTGAGGTGATTGGCCATGCGGAACGGCTCCAGAGCCGAGGAGAAGGCGAGCTGGGAGAACCCCGGTACCAGGAAGAAGCCGATCTCGTAATGGCCGTTCTCTGGAGTGGCAGTGGGCACCATCGCGTCTTCCTCCCGGAAATGAGTCCTCACTACGTTAATTTACCGACAGTTGATCCACGGCGATAGTTGCGTGGCCCGCTGATCCACGTCATCGAGATCGCACGGTTACACCAGGCCGCCCGCACGCTTCGGCAACCGCCGCTCCCCGGCGAAAGCGCCGGTCCTGCCAGGCTTCCGGTGTCGCTGTGGCCAATTCCCTTGACGTCGGTGAGCAAATCCGGCCGCGCCCGGGCGAGAATACTGAGCGTATTGCAACGCACATGGCTCGGTTGATACGTCAGGAGGCTTGGCGATGGCAATCACCCCGCAAGAAGTCAGGCACGCGCAGCCGTCGATGCCGGACAACCTCACGATAGCTCGTGATGCGCGACTCTGGCCCATCGAGGAGATTGCCCATCGCATGGGCGTGCCCGGCGAAGCCGTGGAGCCCTACGGCCGGGGCGTGGCCAAGCTGGACCTCGCCGCCGCGGACGCCCTCGCGGGGCGCCCGCGGGCACGCTACGTGGTGGTCTCGGCGATCACGCCCACCCCGCTCGGCGAAGGCAAGACCACCACCGCCATCGGCCTCGTCCAGGGCTTGCAACAGCTCGGCCATGCCGCCACGGTCGCCCTCCGGCAGTCTTCCATGGGGCCGACGCTGGGCATCAAGGGCGGTGCTGCCGGCGGCGGCTACAGCCAGGTGGTCCCCATGGAGCGCATCAACCTGCATCTGACCGGTGACATTCATGCGGTCACCGCGGCGCATAACCTGCTCGCGGCGATGGTCGACAATCACCTCCACCATCGCCATGGTATCGACCTGGACCCCGAGAACATCCGCTGGCAGCGGGTGGTCGACATCAACGACCGTGCCCTGCGCCACATCGTCACGGGGCTGGGCCCCCGCACCGACGGCGTCACCCGCCAGAGCGGCTTCGAGATCACTGCCGCCTCCGAGGTCATGGCGGTGCTCGCCCTGGCCGACTCCCTGCAGGACCTGCGGCGTCGCCTGGGCCGCATGGTGGTGGGCTACACTCGCGTCGGCGAGCCGGTCACCGCCGAGGAGATCGGGGCGGCCGGCGCCATGACCGCCCTGCTCAAGGAGGCGATCAAGCCCAACCTGCTGCAGACCCTGGAGCACGCGCCGGCGCTCATCCATGCCGGGCCGTTCGGCAACATCGCCCACGGCAACTCCTCCATCGTCGCCGACCGGATCGGCATTCATGGCGGGGATTTCCTCGTCACCGAGGCGGGCTTCGGCGCGGATATGGGGGCCGAACGGTTCTTCAACATCAAGTGTCGCGCCTCGGGGCTGGCGCCGGACGCCGCGGTGCTGGTGGTCACGGTGCGGGCGCTGAAGTACCACTCCGGGCGTTACCGCGTGGTGGCCGGCAAGCCGCTGCCCGCCGCCATGCAGGCGGAGAGCCCCGAGGATGTGCGCGCCGGTGCCGCCAACCTGATCAAGCAGATCGACAACATCCGTGCCCACGGTGTCACACCGGTGGTGGCGATCAATGCCTTCCCGTCGGACAGCCCCGGTGAGCACGCCGTCATTCGCCACCTTGCCGACGCCGCCGGTGCCCGCGCCGTGGTCACGACCCATGTCCGCGACGGTGGCGCCGGCGCCATCGAACTGGCCAGGGCCGTCATCGATGCCGCCGATAACGGCAGCGAGTTCCGTTTCCTCTATCCGGACGACATGCCACCTGACGCCAAGATCGAGCGCATCGCCACCCGGCTCTACGGCGCCGCCGACGTCGCCTTCGCCCCCGAGGCCCGCCGCCAGCTCGAGGCCTACCAGGAGCAGGGTCATGGCGGCTTGCCGGTGTGCATCGCCAAGACCCACCTGTCGCTCTCCTCGGACCCGACGCTGCTCGGCGCGCCCACCGGCTGGACCCTGCCGGTACGCGAGGTCCGGCTCTCCGCCGGGGCCGGTTTCCTCTATGCCCTGTGCGGCGACGTCCGCACCATGCCGGGCCTGGGCGCCGAGCCGGCCGCCGCCCGGATCGACATCGACGGCAACGGCGAGATCACCGGGCTCTATTGAACCCGCTGCGGGCGCCGAGCTCAGATACCCAGGCGGTCGCGAGTCGCGTAGTACCAGGCGCCCAGTGCCGAGAGCGGCACCCGCAGCAGGCGCCCGCCGGGAAACGGCAGGTGGGGAATGCCGGCGAAGGCGTCGAAGCGCTCGCCCTGGCCATGCATCACCTCGGCGATCAGCCGGCCGGCCAGGTGAGTGCAGGTGACACCGTGGCCGGAGTAGCCCTGGGCGTAGTAGACGTTGCCGTTGATCACCCCGAACTGCGGCAGGCGGTTGAGGGTCATCAGGAAGGTACCGCTCCAGGCATGGTCGACCCCGACCCCGGCCAGTCGCGGAAAGGTCCTGAGCATCTTGGGCCGGACCACCGCCTCGATGTCGGCGGGGTCGTCGCCGCCGTAGTTGACCCCGCCACCGTAGAGCAGGCGGTTGTCGGCGGTCAGCCGGTAGTAGTCGAGCAGGTAGTTGCAGTCCTCCACCGCCTTGTCGTTCGGGATCAGCTCCCGGGCCAGCTCCTCGCCCAGCGGCTCGGTGGTGATGATCTGGGTGCCGCAGGGCATCGACCTGTCCTCCAGCGCCGGCAGCACCCCCTGCAGGTAGGCATTGCCGGCCATCACCACCCGCGCCGCCCTGACCACACCCTGCGGGGTGCGCAGCCGCACCGGCTCGCCGTGGCTCACCTCGGTGACCGGCGACTGCTCGAAGATCCGCCCGCCCAGCGACTCGACGGCCGCCGCCTCGCCCAGCACCAGGTTGAGCGGATGCAGGTGGCCACCGGAGTGGTCCACCAGGCCGCCCAGGTAGCGCGCCGAGTTCACCTCGCGTCTGAGCGCCTCGCCCTCCAGCAGCTCGAGCTCACGGTTGCCGTAGCGCTCCCAGAGCGCCTTGTGATCGCGCAGCCCCTTGAGCTGCCTGGCGTTGCAGGCGGCGAAGAGGTTGCCGTCACGCAGGTCACAGGCGATGCCGTACTGCTCGATGCGGCGGCGGATGATGCGGTTGCCCTCGAAGGCCATGTCGCCCAGGGCACGGGCGGTCCGGGCACCGTATTTCGCCTCGATCACGTCCATGTCGCGGCTATAGCCGTTGACGATCTGGCCGCCGTTGCGCCCGGAGGCGCCGAAGCCGACCCGGGCGGCCTCCAGCACCACCACCGACAGCCCCTGCTCGGCCAGGTGCAGGGCGGACGAAATGCCGGTGAAACCGGCCCCCACCACGCAGACGTCGCAGTCGATCTCGCCGGTCAGCGCCGGGCGCTCGGGGGCGGGGTTGGCGGTGGCCGCATACCAGGAGGCCACGTGCTCGGTGGCCGCCGTTGCCGTCATATCGCTTTCCTCATGTAGAACCAACGTTTTTCTAAACCCGCAGCAGCAGATGCTCGCGCTCCCAGGAGCTGATGACCCGGAAATAGGCCTTGTGCTCGGCGCGCTTGACGGCCAGATAGCTGTGAGTGAAGCGCTCGCCGAGGATGTCGGCCAGCGCCTGGCAGTCGTGCAGGGCATCCAGCGCCGGGCCGACGTCGTCGGGCAGCGTGTTGCCGCCGGACCAGGCCGAACCGAGCATCGGCGGGCGCGGCTCGAGCTGGCCGAGCAGACCCAGGTAGCCGCAGGCGAGCGACGCGGCAATCGCCAGGTAGGGGTTGGCATCGGCGCCGGCCAGGCGGTTCTCGACGCGCGTCGCCTCGGGGGAGGAGACCGGCACGCGCAGGCCCACGGTGCGGTTGTCCAGCCCCCACTCCACGTTGATGGGGGCCGAACCGCTGGTCTCGGTACGCATCAGTCGCCGGTAGGAGTTGACGTTGGGGGCGAAGAACGGCATCGCCGCGGGCAGGTAACGCTGCAGGCCCCCGATGAAGTGGTGGAACAGCGGGCTCGGCTGGTCGCCCTCGCCGGCGAACAGGCTGTGGCCGCGCTTGAGGTCCAGCAGGCTCTGGTGGATGTGCAGCGAGCTGCCCGGCTCACCCGCCATCGGCTTGGCCATGAAGGTGGCGTACATGCCGTGGCGCAGGGCCGTCTCACGCAGGACGCGCTTGAACATCACCACCTGGTCGGCCAGGATCAGCGGATCGCCGTGCTGGAAGTTGACCTCCATCTGCCCCGCCCCCTCCTCGTGGATCAGGGTGTCGAGGTCGAGGTCCATGGCCTCGCAGTAGTCGTACATCTCCTCGAACAGCGGATCGAACTCGTTGACCGCATCGATGGAGAAGGACTGGCGGCTGCTCTCCTGGCGCCCGGTACGGCCGATGGGCGGCTCCAGCGGGTAGTCGGAGTCGGTGTTGGTCTTGACCAGGTAGAATTCCACCTCGGGAGCGATGACCGGTTTCCATCCCCGCTCGGCGTAGGCCTCCAGCACGCGCCTGAGCACGTGGCGCGGCGCGAGCTCCACCGGCTCGCCGGTGAGGTAGTGGCAGTCGTGGATGATCTGCGCGGTGGGATCGTCCGCCCAGGGCACCAGGTAGATGGCGTTGGGGTCGGGCACGAGCTCCATGTCGCGCTCGGCCGGGTTCCAAAAGCGGATATCCTCGTCGTCCGGGTAGCCCCCGGTAACGGTCTGGATGAAGATCGAGTCGGGCAGCCGCGGGCGTCCGCCGCCCAGGTACTTGCCGGCGGGCATGATCTTGCCCTTGAGGATGCCGGTCTGGTCGCTGACCAGACACTCGACCTCGGTGATGCCGTGGGTCTGGAACCAATCGTTGAGGAGCGGCTGCTCCTGGCGGTTACTCATGGGATTTTCCTTGCTCGTGGGAAGGCGGTCCCCGGCGCTGCCGGGGGCCTGCCGCTCAGCGAGACTGGACCTCGGACCACAGCTGCTGGAAGGTCTGCAGGGCATCGCCCTCCAGGCTGGGGGTGAAGCGCAGGCGCGCCATGTCATCCTCGCTGGGGGTCACCGGCGGCTGGGTGAGCACCTCGTCGAGATGGGGCTCGGCGGCGGCGTTGGGGCTGGCATAGTAGTTGTAGTTGGAGAGCTGGGCGCCCACCTCGGCATCCAGGATGAAGTCGATGAACTTGTGGGCCATGTCGGGATTGGGCGCCTCGGCCGGGATCACCATGGCATCCACCCACATCTCGGCGCCCTCGTCGGGGATCATGAAGTCCAGGGTCTCGAAGGTCTCCGGGTCCTCGTCCTTGAAGAAGAGGTAGTCGCCGTTGTAGCTCATGCCCACATGGGTGACGCCGCGGGCCAGCTGCTGCAGGGACGGCGTGCCGTCGGTGAAGCCGCTGAAGGTGTCGCGGCCCTTGGTGTCGATGATCAGCCGGGCGGCCTCCTGCCAGGCCTCGGGGTCGGTGCAGTCGTAACCGTGGCCCAGGTAGGCGCAGGCCGCTCCCATGCTCACCTGGCCGTCGCCCATCAGGGCGAAGGGATGTTCGGGGTTGACCTCGGGATCGAACATCAAGGACCAGCTCTTGGGGGCGTCGGGGAAGGTCTCGGTGTTGTAGATGATGGCGGTGGTGCCCCACTGGTAGGGGGCACTGTACTCGGCACCGGGATCATAGCTGGGATCCCGGAACTGCTCTCTGACGTTGTCCAGGTTCTCGAGCTTCGCCTTGTCGAGCTTCTGCACCAGGCCGGTCTCGATCAACCGCGGGATGTAGTAGTTGGACGGCACGATGATGTCGTACTGGGAGACGCCGCCGGCGTTGAGCTTGGCGAACATCTCGGGCAGCGAGTTGAAGTAGTTCTGCACCACCTCGACGTCGTAGGCCTCCTCGAAGGCCTCGATGATCCCTGGGTCCATGTACTCGGTCCAGTTGAACAGGTAGAGCTTGTTCTCCTGGGCCTGGGCGCTGCCGACGAGCAGCAGCCCGCCGAGGGACAGGGCCAGGGTGGTCGTGTGCATTGTCATGATGCTCTCCTCGTTTCCCCTTGGGCAGGATGCCGGCTCAGGCCGGCCGGCGGCGGCTGAACACCAGGCTGATGATGGCGGCGATGGCCACCGCGCCGATCATCAAGGTGGCGATGGCGTTGATCTCCGGCGATACCCCCTTCTTGATGGCGCCCCAGATGTAGATGGGCAGGGTCGCGCTCTCCGGCCCGGCGGTGAAGAAGCTGATGACGAAGTCATCGATCGACAGGGTAAAGGAGAGGAAGAAGGCCGAGATCAACGCCGGCTTGATGGTCGGCAGCATGAAGTGCACTACCCGCTTGGCCGGCGTGGCGTAGAGGTCCTTGGCCGCCTCGAACAGCGTGGGGTCAAGGCCCACGAAGCGCGAGTAGATGATCAACGCCACGAAGGGGATCTGGAAGGTGACGTGGGCGATGATCATGGTGAGCAACCCCGGCTGCAGCAGGCCAGTGAGGCGATGCAGCTGCACGAAGAAGGCCATCTCCGAGATGCCGAAGACGATGTCCGGCAGCACGATGGGCAGGTAGATCAGCACGATCAGCCAGCCCAGCTTGCGGTGGCGATGGCGATACATGCCGTAGCCGATCAGGCAGCCGATCACCAGCGCGATCACCGAGGAGACGATGGCCAGCACCATGCTGTTGGCGAAGGCCGAGAGGATCTCTTCGTTGCCCAGCAGGCGGTAGTACCAGCGAAGCGAGATGCCGGTGAAACTCGCCGCGCTGTTGGAGGCATTGAAGGAGAACAGCACCACCACTGCCAGCGGCAGGTAGAGGAACGCCAGAGTGAACCACCAGAAGGCGGTCAGGCCACGACGCAAGGTACGCTTTCTCATATCACTACCTCCTCGCCACCACCCAGGCGCTTGCCGATGCGACGCATGACGAAGAGCCCCACGAAGGTGGCGAGCAGCATCAGGATCGCGCCGGCCGCCCCCAGCGGCCAGTTGGACCCACCGGCGAACTGATTGGCCACCAGGTTGCCCAGCATCATGCCCTTGCCGCCGCCCAGCAGCTCGGGGATGACGTACATGCCGAAGGCGGGGATCGCCACCAGCACGATGCCCGCCAGCAGCCCCGGCAGGGTCTGGGGGAAGACGGCGTGCCAGAAGGCCCGCACCGGCGAGGCATAAAGGTCCTGGGCGGCCTCCACCTGGGCGGTGTCGAGCTTCTCGAAGGCGGCGTAGAGCGGCAGCACCATGAACGGCAGGAAGTTGTAGACCAGGCCCAGGGTCACCGCGAAGTTGGAGGGGTAGAGCCCCATGTTGGCGCTGATCAGGCCCAGCGCCTCGGCCAGCTCCGAGAGCGGGGTGCCGGGTGCCAGCAGGTTCATCCAGCCGAAGGTGCGGATCACCTGGTTGGTCCAGCTTGGCACCACCACCAGCAGCAGCAGGATGGGCCGCCACTTCTCGCGGCAGGTGGTGATGTAGTAGGCGATGGGATAGGCCACCAGCACCACCAGCCCCGTGGAGACGAGGGTCTGCCACAGCGAGCGCAGCAAGGTATAGAGGTTGCCCGGGCTCCAGCCCAGGAAGCCGAAGCCCGCCAGGCGCTTGAAGGACTCCAGCGACAGCGGCATCTCGGGCAGGCCGTAGGGACCATTGGTCATGAAGGCCACGCCCATCAGGTAGGCGCTGGGCAGCACCAGGAAGACCAGGATCCAGGTCGCCCCGGGGGCCACGGTGAACAGCAGGTGACGGCTCTCGCGCACCATGCCGCGGCTACGGGCAGAGGGGATCACGCCGGCATAGGACATGGTCGCTACCTCACTCGCTCAGGGTGACCAGGTCTCCCGGCGCCACCGTCACGGTGACCCGGTCGCCCCTCTCGGGCAGCTGCCGACCTCGGTTGTTGACCGTGGCCTGCAGGGTCGTCTCGCCGACCTCCAGACGATACTCGGCATGACTGCCGCGGTAGAGCCGTTCGGCCACGGTGGCAGGCAGGTGGTTGTCGCCCGCCACCTCGCCGGGCAGCAGGTCGAGGGTCTCGGGGCGGATCAGTAACAGCCCGCCCTTCCCCGGCTGCTCGGCGGTCAGCTCACCCAGCGGCGTGCTGAGCCGGCTGCCCGAGCGGGCGGTGACCGGATAGAGGTTGTCGTGGCCCATGAAACGGGCGACGAAGGCATTGACCGGGTGCTCGTAGACCTCCCGGGGCGGCCCCACCTGCTGGATCACCCCGCCGTTGAGCACGGCGATGCGATCCGACATCACCATCGCCTCCTGCTGGTCGTGAGTGACGAAGACGAAGGTCATGCCCAGGCGCTTCTGGACCCGCAGCAGTTCCACCTGCAGCTGGCTGCGCAGGCCGGCGTCCAGGGCCGACAACGGCTCGTCGAGGAGCAGGACATCGGGCTCGTTGACCAGCGCCCGGGCCAGGGCGATGCGCTGGCGCTGGCCACCGGAGAGCTGGTCGACGCGGCGGTCCACCAGGTCGCCGAGCTGGATGAACTCGGCGATCTTCGCCACCCGGGCCTCGCGCTCCTCGGGGGGCATGCCGCGCATCTTCAGGCCGAAGGCGAGGTTCTCGCGCACCGAGAGGTGCGGGAAGAGCGCATAGGACTGGAAGACGGTGTTGACGCTGCGCCGGTGGGGCGGCACCTCGGTGACGTCGCGGCCGCCGATGGCCAGGCGCCCGTCGTCGGCCTCCTCGAGGCCGGCGAGGATGCGCAACAGGGTGGTCTTGCCGCAGCCGGAGGGCCCCAGCAGGGTGAAGAACTCGCCGGCCCGGATGGTCAGGTCCACCCCGTCCAGGGCCACGGTGTCGCGCCCGAAGCGCTTGTGCAGCCTCTGCATCTCGATGGAGGAGGCCTCGCGGGCCGACTCGACGGTGGCGGATCGCACCATCCGGGTGTCGGCGACATCCGCGGTCAGGGTGTCGGTCATGGGCTTGCCCTCTCTTGTTATTGCCGGCTCTTCACAGCCGATCGCGTAACTTGTAGAAGGTCGTGGCCAGCAGCAGCAGCGGCGTGCGCAGCCGCTCCCCGCCGGGGAAACGGCGGTGCGGCATGGCGGCGAAGACGTCGAAGCGCTCGCTCTGCCCGGCCACGGACTCGGCCATCAGCTTGCCGGCCAGGCCCGCCAGCGCCATGCCGTGGCCGGAGTAGCCCTGGGCATAGTAGAGATTGTCGCCCACGCGGCCGAAGTCCGGCGCCCGGTTGAGGGTGATGGCCACCTCGCCGCCCCAGCGGTAGTCGATGTGCATACCTCGCAGCACCGGGAAGAGGCTGGCGATCTTGGCGTCCATGCGTGCCTGCAGCCCCCGCGGCTCGCGGCCGGTGTAGCTCACCTCGCCGCCGTAGATCAACCGCCGGTCGGCGGAGAGGCGATAGTAGTCGAGCACGAAGTTGGCGTCGGACAGGGCATCGTTGCGCGGCAGCACCTGGGCGGCCTGCGTGGCCGACAACGGTTCGGTGGCGATGAGGTAGTTGGCGGCGCGCATGATGCGTCCCGAGAGCTCGGGAACGAGGCCGCCCTGGAAGGCGTTGGTGCCCATCACCACGAAGTCGGCGGTCACGCGCCCGGCGGGCGTGGCGACGACGGCCGGCTTGCCGCGACGGAGCTCGACCGCGGGGCTGCCGGTGTGGAGGACCGCACCGGCCTGGCGGGCGGCCCGGGCCAGGCCCAGGGTGTAGTTGAGCGGGTGCAGGTGGCCGCCCTCGCTCTCGAAGAGGGCGCCCGGGTAGGCATCGGTGACCACATGCTCGCGCAGGGCGTCACCCTCGAGCCAGGAGAGCGCCTGGTAACCGTAATCCCGGGCCAGGCGATCGCGGAAGGCCAGCAGCTCACGGACATGGCGCGGCCTGACCGCGGCGTGCAGGTAGCCCCAGGCGAGTTCGCAGGGGATGGCATGGCGGTCGATCAGCTCGGCGGTCAGCCGCACCGCCTCGCGGCTCATCTCCCAGATCGCCCGGGTGCGCTCGAGACCCAGCGCCCGCTCCACGGTGGCAAGGTCGGTGCCGAGCCCCGGCAGGATCTGCCCGCCGCTGCGGCCGGAGGCGCCATGGCCGATCTCGGCGGCCTCCAGCAGCACCACCGAGTAGCCGCGCTCGGCCAGGTGGAGCGCCGCCGAGCAACCGGTGACGCCGCCGCCGATCACGCAGACATCGGCGCGCACCTCGCCCGCCAGCGACGGGCAGTCGCCGGGCTGGATGGCCACCTCGGGATCAATGGAGTCGCGGTACCAGGAGGCGACCCGCGGGGACGTGTGGGGCGTGAAAGGGACCTGTGCCGTCATGCGCGCAGCGCTCGTTGTTATTCGTGATGCCGTCAGTTTGACACCAGGCGCCCCCGAGATGTCAAGTATTCAATAACAACAACATCCCACAAGGGGTGCTCACCCGCATCGAAAAGTCGCCACACCGCGCGCCATGGAGGCTTATATAAGGGGAATCTGGCCCTATCGAGGTGGCCGAAAGCGAGGCAGCGCCGGCGGCCATGGCGTCAAGAATAGTTCATCAATGGCATCGCCCGAACTCAGCCACAGACCGGGCAGGCCGGGTCCTTCGGCACCCGGAAATGGCGCCACTGGCCGGTGAGGCCGTCGAAGGTGGAAAGTCCACCCTGGGGCGTGCCGGCCCCGCTCAGCAACTTGATCGCCTCGAGCGCCTGGAAGCAGCCGATCAGCCCGACCAGCGGCGCCACCACGCCATTCTCGGCACAGCGTAGCTCCTCGTCGCCCTCCTCGCCCGGCGGGTAGAGGCAGGCGTAGCAGGGACATTCGGGATCCCGGGGATCGAACACCGCCAGCTGGCCGGAGAAACGGATCGCCGCCCCCGAGACCAGCGGCACCCCGGCGGCCCGGCAGGCGGCGTTGATGGCATAGCGGCTGGAGAAGCGGTCGGTGCAGTCGAGCACCACGTCGGCGGCGGCCACCATGCTCGCCAGGGCCGCCCCCTCGAGATGCTCGGTCACCGCCTCGACCCGGCAGCCGGGATTGAGCGCGCATGCCGCCTCGCGGGCCGACTCGGCCTTGTTGCGGCCGATGTCGGCCTGGCCGTGGGCGATCTGGCGCTGCAGGTTGGAGAGTTCGACCGCATCGGCGTCGGCCAGGGTCAGCCGGCCCACCCCGGCGGCGGCGAGGTAGAGGGCCACCGGCGAGCCCAGCCCGCCGGCGCCGATCACCAGGGCGTGGCCGGCGAGCAGCCGCTCCTGGCCGGCGATGTCGATCTGCTCGAGCATGATCTGGCGGCTGTAGCGCAGCAGGTCGTCGTCATTCATGGTCGCGGGGGCTCCGTCGGGCAGGGCGGATCACTTGTCCTCGAACTCCTCGATGTCGGGCACATGCAGCGAGAAGTCCTCCTTGACCTCCTCCATCACCACATAGCTCTTGGACTCCTTGACCCCGGGCAGGGTCAACACCACGTCGCCGAGCAGCTGGCGATAGGCGGACATCTCGGGGATGCGGCACTTGAGGATGTAGTCGAACTGCCCCGAGACCAGGTGGCACTCCTGGATCTGCGGCAGCTTGGCCACGGCGCGGCGGAACTCGTCGAACACCGCCGGTGACTGGGTCTCGAGGCTGATCTCCACGAACACCAGCAGGTTGGCCTTGAGCGCCCGGGGGTCGAGAAGGGCCTTGTAGCCGCGGATGATCCCTGCTCGCTCGAGGCGTTTGACACGCTCCAGGCAGGGCGTGGTGGAGAGGCCCACCTGGGACGCCAGGTCGACATAGGAGATGCGGGCGTTCTCCTGCAGGCAGCGCAGGATCTTGAGGTCGATGCGGTCGAGCGAGCGGGTCTTGGCTTTCATTGTCGTATGGGCAGGCCGGTCAAGGGTGGCTGGACACGCCGCCATGGCAGACGAATCGACTGAAAATCACCATGCCGGTAGCGACTCTCTGGTGTTCGGTCACGCAATCACGGCAGCATCTGGAATTTTTTCCTGCCACCAGATGTACCACAGGGGGCCGCGCGGCTCCAGTGCCGCACCGTCAACGCCGGGCATGGAGATACCGGCCCAGGCTGACCCGCTCACGGCCGGCCAGGTCGCACAGGCTCGCCACCTCGCCATAGCCCGAGGCGACGAGGGCGCAGCGCACCGCCGCGGCCTGCTCGCAGCCGTGTTCCAGCAGCAGCCAGCCGCCAGGCCGGAGGTGGCCCCGCGCCTCGCGCACCAGGTGATGGAGGTCGGCCATGCCCTCCCCCGCCGCCACCAGCGCGCTGCGTGGCTCGAAGCGCACATCGCCCGAGACCAGGTGTGGGTCGTCGGCGGCGACATAGGGCGGATTGGCGACGATCAGCTCGAACGCCTCGCCGGCAAGCACCGCGAACCAGTCGCTCTGGCGGAACTCGGCATTGTCGAGGCCGTGCCGTTCGGCATTGCGCCGGGCCAGCGCCACCGCGGCCGGCTCCCGGTCGACGCCGAGCACCCGCCAGCCCGGACGCTCGCTGGCAAACGCCAGGGCGATGGCCCCGGTGCCGGCACCGAGGTCGAGCAGCCGCCCCCGCGGCGCCTCGGCCCGGGCCAGGGCCGCCTCGACCAGGACCTCGGTGTCCGGACGTGGAATCAGGGTGCTGGGGTCGGTGGCAAGCACCAGCCCCCAGAACTCCCGCTCGCCGGTCAGGTAGGCCACCGGCCGACCGGCGGCGCGGGCCGCGAGCAGCGCCTCGAAGCGGGCACGCTCGTGGCACGGCGCCTCGCGGTCGCCCCAGGTATAGAGCCAGGCGCGGTCGACCCCCAGCACGTGACACAGCAGCACCTCGGCATCGAGGCGCGCACTGGGCGAACCGGCCCGGTCCAGGCGCGCCGTCGCCCGCGCCAGCAGGGCATCCAGGCGCATCACGCCTCCTGCTGCAGGGCGGCGAGCTGTTCGGCCTGGTATTCATGGATCAGCGGCTCGATCACCTCGTCGAGCTGTTCGCCGCTGATCACCTCGCCGAGCTTGTAGAGGGTGAGGTTGATGCGGTGGTCGGTGATCCGCCCCTGGGGGAAGTTGTAGGTGCGGATGCGCTCGCTGCGATCGCCCGACCCGACCAGCGAGCGGCGGGCATCGGCCTGCTCCTGGCGACGGCTCTCCACGGCCGTCTGCCGGAGCCGCGCGGCGAGCAACGACATCGCCTTGGCGCGGTTCTTGTGCTGGCTGCGCTCCTCCTGGCACTCGACCACCACCCCGCTGGGCAGGTGGGTGATGCGGATCGCCGAGTCGGTGGTGTTGACGTGCTGGCCACCGGCACCACTGGAGCGGAAGGTATCCACCCGCAGATCACCGGAGTTGATGTCGATGTCGCCCACCTCGTCGGCCTCGGGCATCACCGCCACGGTGCAGGCCGACGTATGGATGCGCCCCTGGGACTCGGTGGCCGGCACCCGCTGCACGCGGTGGGCGCCGGACTCGAACTTGAGCCGGGCATAGACCCCCTCGCCCTTCACCCGCGAGATGATCTCCTTGTAGCCGCCCTGCTCGCCATGGCTGGCGCTGACCACCTCGACCTTCCAGCCGCGCTTCTCGGCATAGCGGGAGTACATGCGGAAGAGGTCGCCGGCGAAGAGCGCGGCCTCGTCGCCACCGGTGCCGGCGCGCACCTCGAGAAACACGTTGCGCCGGTCATCGGGGTCCTTGGGCACCAGCAGCTGCTTGAGCCGCACCTCCATGGCCTCGAGACGCTCGCGCCCCTCGGCCAACTCCATTTCGGCCAGCTCGCGCATCTCGGCATCGCTGTCGCCGGTGAGCTGCTCGGCCGAGGCGATATCGGCCTCGATGGCGCGGAACTCGCGCCAGGCCTCGACGAGCCCCTCGAGCTCGGCATACTCGCGGGAATAGTCACGGAAACGGGCCTGCTCGGCGATCACCTCGGGCTCCGCCAGCAGGGCGGCGAGCTCCTCGAAGCGCTCGGCGAAGGCGTCGAGGCGCTGACGCAGGGAAGCTTTCATTGGCAGTCCTATGGGGTCTTGTCGGATGAGCCGTCGAGCAGCAGTGCCGTGGCGGCATCGAGCAGGTCGTGACGCTCGGCGGAGGCCGCCTCGCGCAGCGCCACGGTGGGACGATGCAGCAGGCGATTGGTCAACTGGTGGGCGAGGCGGCGCACCACCGTCTCGGGGTCCTCGCCGCGGGCCAGCCCGGCCAGCGCCTGCTGTTCGGAGAGGTCGCGCAGCGCCTCGGCCCGGGCGCGGTAGTCGCGGATCAGCTCGCCACCGCTGCGGATCCGCCGTTCGTGCTGCCAGGCGCCCACGCCATGCTCGATCAGCGACTCGGCCTGGTCGGCGGCCACCTGACGGTGGCGACGATTCTCCTCGATCACCTCCTGTAGGTCATCGACGGTATAGAGGAAGACATCGCCAAGCTCGCCCACCTCGGGTTCGATGTCCCGGGGCACGGCGATGTCGACCATGAAGATCGGCCGGTGGCGGCGCTTCTTCAGCGCCCGCTCCACCATGCCCTTGCCGAGGATCGGCAGCGGCGCGGCGGTGGAGGAGATGACGATATCGGACCGCTCCAGCGCCGCGGGGATCTCGTCCAGGGTGATCGCCTGCCCGCCCAGGGCACCAGCCAGGCGCTCGGCGCGCTCGCGGGTGCGGTTGGCCACGGTGAGCTGCCGCACCCCGGCTTCATGGAGGTGGCGTGCCACCAGCTCGATGGTCTCGCCGGCACCGATCAGCAACGCCCGGGAGCGGGAGAAGTCGTCGAAGATGCGGCTCGCCAGGCTGACCGCGGCATAGGCCACGGAGACCGGGTTGCGGCCGATGCCGGTCTCGGTACGCACCTGCTTGGCCACGGCGAAGGTGTGCTGGAAGAGCCGCTCGAGCTCACCGCCCAGCCCCTTGGCCTGGCGGGCGCTCTGGTAGGCATCCTTGAGCTGGCCCAGAATCTGCGGCTCGCCGAGCACCATGGAATCGAGCCCCACCGCCACTCGCATCAGGTGGCGGGCGGCGTCATCGTCGAGGTAGTGATAGGCACAGCGCGAGAGGTCCTCCACCCGGAGGCCATGGAAACGGCCCAGCCAGTCGAGAATCGCCTGTTCGCCGCTGGCACCGGTAACGCAGTAGAGCTCGGTGCGGTTGCAGGTGGACAGCACCGCCGCCTCGCGCACCTCGGGCAGGCCACGCAACTCATCGAGCGCCGACTCCAGCTGGGTGGGCGTGAAGGCGACCTGTTCGCGCACCTCCACGGTCGCGGTCCGGTGATTGATTCCAAGGGCAAGCAGCGTCATGCGTTCGGCGTCTTCACTAGTTCATCCGGCGGTGCGGGTCCACCCCCCATCATCGAGGCGCCCAATTCTATCACAGCCCGAGCCGCCCGAGCGCCATGACCGGGGCGGTGACCTTTGCCCCGGGCAGCCAAGCCGTTATGCTGGCAGCTCGGCATCCTGAACGAGACTCGCATGCCCCCCGCACTCGACACTTTCCCCCGTTGTGCTCGAACCTGCCTGGCACCGCTGGCACCGCTGGCACTGGCGGCGCTGGTCGCCGGCTGCCAGGTCCTGCCGGCCGGTCCGCCCGGTCCGGCCAGCGAGCTGGACGACGACCCGCTGGCCGGCGCGCCCCCCATCGAGCGCGGACTGGATGCCCGGGGCCTCTCCGGCCTGCTGACCGCCGAGCTCGCCGGCCAGCGCGGCGACTACCGGCGCGCCACCCTCGGCTACCTGGAGGGTGCCGAGCGCTACGGCTCGGTGGCCCTGGTGGAGCGCGCCGCCCTCGCCGCCCGCTTCAGCAACGACCCCCAACTGCTCACCGACACCGCCGAGCTGTGGCGCACCCTGGCCCCCGACTCCGAGGCCCCGACCCGCCTGCTCGCCAGCCTGGCCCTGCAGCGCGGCGACTGGCCGGAGGCCCTGGCCCAGCGACTGCAGGTGGTCGCGCGGGGCGGCCAGGGCGAACTGGTCGCCTTCGTCGAGCTGGCCCTGGGCGAGGGTGCCGACCCGGCCCCGCTGCTGGAGCTGCTGCGACGCCACCTGGCACGCCCGGGGGCCGACGAACACCCCCAGCACCATGATGCCGAGCTGGCCACCGCCCTGCTGGAGGTCGCCGTCGGCGACACCACCTCGGCCCAGCGCCGCCTCGACCGGCTAGCCGATCGTTCGCCGGAGCTACCGGCACTCTGGCTGGCCAAGACCCGACTGGCCCAGGAGGCCGGCAACCACACCCTGGCCCGGGAGGCGGCCCGGCGCGGCCTGACCATCTCTCCCGGCGATCCTCGCTTCATCCTGATGCTGGCCCAGAGCGAGCTGCGGCTGGGCAACATCGGCGCCGCCGAGGCGCAGACCGACGCCCTGCTCGAGTCCCGGGCCGACAATCAGGAGCTGCGCCTGGCACTGGCCCGGCTCTACCTGGAGGAGAACCATCCCGAACCGGCCCGGCGCCTGCTGTTGCCGCTGATCGGCGAGGACGACACCCCGGCGCAGGCCTTCTACCTGCTCGGCGCCATCGCCCAGGCCGAAGACGAGATCGACAACGCCCTCCTCTATTACCGCCAGGTGCCGCCGGGCGACGACTTCCTGCCGGCACGCCTGAGCGCTGCCAGCATGCTGATCGAGGACGACCGCCTGCCCGACGCCCGCGCCTTCCTGCGCATCGAGCGCCTGCGCCACGAAACCTATTTCGCCGACCTGGTGTCGCTGGAAGTGGAACTGCTGGAGCGCGCCGGGCGCCCCGACGATGCCGACGCCCTGCTCGACCGGGAACTGGAGCGCACCCCCAACGACGAGGAACTGCTCTACCTGCGTGCCATGCGCGCCTGGGAGGACGGCGACCTCGAGGCC
Source organism: Halomonas flagellata (assembly GCF_022487945.1). Taxonomy (NCBI): domain Bacteria; kingdom Pseudomonadati; phylum Pseudomonadota; class Gammaproteobacteria; order Oceanospirillales; family Halomonadaceae; genus Halomonas; species Halomonas flagellata. Next base: position 82,644 of record NZ_JAKVPY010000001.1, on the reverse strand, counting down.
ATGGAGCGTGACCTGGGCCGCATCATCGAGCGCAATCCCGACCATGCCACCGCCCTCAACGCCCTGGGCTACACCCTGGCCGACCTCGATATCGAAGGGCGCCTGGAGGAAGCCCGGGAGATGATCGAGCGGGCCCACGAGCTCGAACCGAACAACCCCGCCGTCATGGACAGCCTGGGGTGGGTCCATTTCCGCCTCGGCGACCCCGAGCGCGCCCTGCCGTGGCTCGAACGGGCCTACGGCGCCATGCCCGACCAGGAGGTCGCCGCCCACCTCGCCGAGGTGCTCTGGGAGCTGGATCGACGCGACGCGGCCCGCGCCCTGGTGCGCGAGGCCGTGGAGCGCTACGACGAACGCCCGGTGCTCGATGCGCTGCTCGAGCGCATCCCCGAGCTGGCCCCCGACCGGAGCCGGTGACCGACGGCGGCCCCCACGACGAGAGATGCCATGCCAACTGCCACCCCGCTGCGACGACTGACTCCCCTGTTGATCCTGGCCCTGCTGGCCGGCTGCGCCGGACGCGCCCCGGCCCCGGACGGCGACCGCGCCGCCGGCCAGTGGGAGGCCCAGACCACGCGACTCGAGCGCCTCGACACCTGGGTACTGGCCGGCAAGGCCGGCCTGCGCACCCCCGAGGAGTCGACCAGCGCCAACCTCGACTGGAGCCAGCACCCCCACTACTACCGGCTGCTGATCAGCGGCCCCTTCGGCAGCGGTCGCAGTACCCTGGAGGGTCGCGAGGGGCGCTTCTCGCTGACCACCTCGGAGGGCCGCTTCGAGGCCCAGACGCCGGAAGCGCTGATGGAGCAACAGCTGGGCTGGTCGCTGCCGGTGAGCGCGCTTTCCGACTGGATCCGCGGCCTGCCATCGGAGACCAGCGCGCACCAGCTGGAGCGCGACGACCTCGGCTTCCCGCTGCGCCTGCGCCAGGACGGCTGGCAGATCGACTATCGCGACTGGATACTCGTCGAGGGGCTGTGGCTGCCACGCCGCCTGGTCATGGAGATCGACGAGCTGCGGGTGACGCTGGTGGTGACCGACTGGCGCCCGGTCGTCGACGATGCCTGAGCCGGGCCCCCTCACGCTGCCGGCACCGGCCAAGCTCAACCGGCTGCTGCTGATCACCGGCCGGCGGCCCGACGGCTACCACGAGCTGCAGACCCTGTTCCAGTTCCTCGACCATGGCGACACCCTGCACCTCGCGCCGCGCGATGACGGCGAGATTCACCTGACGCCGGCACTCCCCGGCGTCGCCCCCGAGGCGAACCTGATCCTGCGTGCCGCGCGGGCCCTGCAGGCGGAGACCGGCTGCCGGCTCGGCGCCGAGATCCACCTGATGAAGCGCCTGCCCCTGGGGGGCGGCCTGGGTGGTGGCAGCTCCAACGCCGCCACCGCCCTGCTCGGCCTCGACCGACTCTGGGGCCTCGACCTCGACCTCGAGCGCCTGGCGACACTGGGCCTGGGGCTGGGGGCCGACGTGCCGGTCTTCGTGCACGGCCGGGCCGCCTGGGCCGAGGGCATCGGCGAGCGCCTCACCCCGGTCGAACTCGACGCCCCCTGGTTCGTGGTGGTCCATCCCGGCGTGGCGGTCTCCACCCCGTCGGTGTTCGGAGCGGCACAATTGACACGCGACACCCCCCCGATTACCATGGCGCGCGCACTGCAGGGGGGAGCGTCGAGCTGGCGCAACGACTGCGAGGCCACGGTGAGGGAGCTCTATCCGGAGGTGGCACGGGCACTCGACTGGCTGTCGAGCCGCGCCCCGACCATGCTGACCGGAACCGGTGCCTGCGTGTTCGCTCGCCTCGACAGCGAGGCCGAGGCGGATCGTCTCCGGGAAGACGCGAGCCGGCGCTGGCAGACCTTCAAGGCACGCGGCCTCAGCCGCTCTCCTCTCCATGTTGTGCTGGGTCGATGAGTGCGGCACCGGCTCACAGGCATGACCCCCAGAGATCCCCAACACTGCAAAGGTGGCTGCGCGTGTCAAAATTGATGGTTTTCGCCGGGAACGCCAATCCCGAACTCGCCCAGAAGATTGCCGAGAGTCTGGACACCCGCATGGGCAACGCCACGGTGGGCCAGTTCAGCGACGGCGAGATCGCGGTCGAGATCAACGAGAACGTGCGCGGCAAGGATGTCTTCGTCCTGCAGTCCACCTGTGCACCGACCAACGACAACCTGCTGGAACTGATCCTGATGGTCGACGCCCTGCGCCGGGCCTCCGCCTCACGGATCACGGCGGTGGTGCCCTACTTCGGTTACGCCCGCCAGGATCGGCGCGTGCGCTCAGCCCGGGTGCCGATCTCCGCCAAGATCGTCGCCGACATGATGGTCAAGGCCGGGGTCGACCGGGTCATGACCATGGACCTGCATGCCGACCAGATCCAGGGCTTCTTCGACGTGCCGGTAGACAACGTCTACGGCTCGCCGATCCTGCTCGACGACATCGAGCGCCAGAATTACGAGGACCTGGTGGTGGTCTCCCCCGACGTAGGCGGCGTGGTGCGCGCCCGCGCCATCGCCAAGCAGCTCAATGCCGACCTCGCCATCATCGACAAGCGCCGCCCCCAGGCCAACCAGGCCCAGGTGATGCACATCATCGGCGAGATCGACAACCGCACCTGCGTGGTGGTGGATGACATGATCGACACCGCCGGCACCCTGTGCAAGGCCGGCGAGGCCCTCAAGGGCCACGGCGCGCGCCGCGTGGTGGCCTACGCCACCCACCCCATCCTCTCCGGCCCCGCGGTCGACAACATCACCGGCTCCGTGCTCGACGAGGTGGTCGTCACCGATACCATTCCGCTGTCCGACGTCGCTCGTCGCAGCGGCAAGATCCGCCAGCTCAGCGTGGCCGGGCTGATCGCCGAAGCGATCCGCCGGGTCAGCAACGAGGAATCCGTCAGCGCCATGTTCCACTAGGGAACCAGGCGCCGGAGTAGCGCCCTTCGGGGCTTTCGGGAACGCTGCGGTCAGGTCGCGGGCCGCAGCGCCTCCCTTACATCAAGCAAGAGGCAAACCCATGTCCGATTTTACCCTCAACGCCAGCGTTCGTAACGACCTGGGGAAAGGTGCGAGCCGCCGCCTGCGTCGTGCGAACCTCCAGGTGCCGGCCATCATCTATGGTGGCGAGCAGGCCCCCCAGCCGATCTCCGTCGAGAAGGCTCCCTTCTACAAGGCGATCGAGGACGAGTCCTTCTTCTCCTCGGTGATCAACCTGGTGGTGGACGGCAAGAGCGAGCAGGTCGTCGTCCGTGACCTGCAGCGCCACCCCTTCAAGCCGCTGGTCACCCACGCCGACTTCCTGCGCATCGACGCCACCCACGAGATCACCATCAACGTGCCACTGCACGTGGTGGGCGAAGAGACGTGTGTCGGCATCAAGGACCAGGGCGGCGAGCTGCACGTGCTCTCCAACGAGGTCCAGATCAGCTGCCTGCCCAAGGACCTGCCCGACTTCCTGGAAGTCGACATCGCCACGGTCGAGATGGGCACCACCCTGCACCTCTCCGACCTCCAGCTGCCGGCCGGTGTCACCCTGGTCGACCTGACTCACGGCGAGGAGCACGACAACGCCGTGCTGAGTGTCACCAAGGCCAAGGTCCGCGGCGAGGAAGCCGGCGAAGGCGCCGAAGGTGAAGGCGAAGAAGGCGAAGGCAGCGCCGAGTAATCGCGCCTGTCCGGGGCCATGCACGCATGGCCCTCCCCTTTCCGATCAAGCGCTGTCGCGCTTGATTTTTTTTGGAGGCAGCGACGATGAGCCAGGTCAAAGCGATCATCGGGCTGGGCAATCCCGGCGCCGACTACGAGGCCACCCGCCACAATGCCGGTGCCTGGCTGGTGGAGGCCGTGGCCCGCCAGGCCGGCGGGGAACTGCGCCCCGAGAGGAAGTTCCTCGGCCTGCATGCGCGGGTGCAGCTCGACGGCCATGACCTGCACCTGCTCAACCCGACCACCTTCATGAATCGCAGCGGCGGCGCGGTGGCGGCGCTGTGCCAGTTCTTTCGCCTCGCCCCGGACGAGTTGCTGGTGGCCCACGACGAGCTCGACCTGCCCCCCGGCACCGCGCGCTATAAGCAGGGTGGCGGTCACGGTGGCCACAACGGCCTGCGCGACACCATCAGCGCGCTGGGCAACGACAAGTCGTTCCATCGCCTGCGTATCGGCATCGGCCATCCCGGCGACGCCCGCCAGGTGACCCCCTATGTGCTGGGGCGCCCCGGCAAGGCCGAGCACACGGCCATCGAGGCGGCCATCGACGAGTGCCTGGCCACCCTGCCCCTGGTGCTGGCCGGCGACTGGGCCCGCGCCATGAACCGGCTGCACAGCTTTTCAGCCTCCGGCTGACAAGTCAGCCATAAGCTTGAAGCCATAAGCCGTAAGTCACCCCCTTTCCGGGCCGGATGGGTTTTCTTGCGGCTTACAGCTTATGGCTTACAGCTCGGTCGAGTAGAATACCGGCCAATCGCCAATTTCGAACACGCTTTCCAGGAAGATTCCATGGGTTTCAACTGCGGTATCGTCGGCCTGCCCAACGTCGGCAAGTCCACGCTCTTCAATGCGCTGACCAAGTCCGGCATCGATGCCGAGAACTTCCCGTTCTGCACCATCGAGCCCAACGTCGGCATCGTGCCGATGCCCGACCCGCGTCTCGACGCCCTGGCGGAGATCGTCAAGCCGCAGAAGGTGCTCCCCACCACCATGGAGTTCGTCGACATCGCCGGCCTGGTGGCGGGTGCCTCCAAGGGTGAGGGGCTGGGCAACCAGTTCCTGGCCAATATCCGCGAGACCCAGGCCATCGCCCATGTGGTGCGCTGCTTCGACAACGACAACGTCATCCACGTGGCCAACCAGGTCGACCCGCGGGCCGACATCGAGATCATCAACATGGAGCTGGCACTGGCCGACCTCGACACCGTCGAGCGCGCGATCCAGCGCCTGGTGCGCGTGGCCAAGGGGGGCGACAAGGAAGCCATCGCCACCAAGGCGATCCTCGAACGCATCCAGCCGCATCTGGCCGAGGGCCTGCCGCTGAGAAGCTTCGGTCTCGACGACGACGAGAAGCGCCAGCTCAGGAGCTTCGGCTTCCTGACGCTGAAGCCGACCATGTACATCGCCAACGTCAACGAGGACGGCTTCGAGGCCAACCCCTACCTCGAGGTGGTCAACGAGATCGCCGCCGAGGAAGGCGCCGTGGTGGTGCCGGTGTGCAATCAGCTCGAGGCCGAGATCGCCGAGCTCGACTTTGACGAACGGGCCATGTTCCTCGAGGAGATGGGCATGGCGGAGCCCGGCCTCGACCGGGTGATCCGTGCCGGCTACCAGCTACTCGGCCTGCAGACCTACTTCACCGCCGGGGTCAAGGAAGTGCGTGCCTGGACGGTGAAGGTGGGCGCCACCGCGCCCGAGGCCGCCGGGGTGATCCACACCGACTTCCAGAAGGGCTTCATCCGTGCGGAGGTCATCTCCTACGACGACTTCGTCACCCTGGGCGGCGAACAGGCCGCCAAGGACGCCGGCAAGTGGCGCCTGGAAGGCAAGGAGTATGTCGTGCAGGACGGCGATGTCATCCACTTCCGGTTCAACGTCTAGACAGGCTGCCGGCGGGGGCGCTTGACCTCCGGGGAGCGGATCCGTAGACTTCGCCCCCGTTGCAAGGCTACGTAGCTCAGTTGGTTAGAGCACATCACTCATAATGATGGGGTCCCCTGTTCGAGTCAGGGCGTAGCCACCAGATACCGAAACGCCCGCCTGGTTCGCCAGGCGGGCGTTTCGTTTTCGGGCTCCGGTGAGTTCTCGAGAGCGGCTTCGGGCGGCTGGCCTATCTAGCCCGAATATTGCACCAAGTTGCTCTCGCCCTCGCTTGCCCCTTGATCCCACAGGCTTTTCTCCCTCACTCGACCGTACACCCCGGTACGGCGCTCGATCGGGATAAAGCCTGTGAAACCAATTGGCTGCGCGATCATCGCGGCACCTGATGCAACATCCGAGCTAGCAGCTCGCCGCCCGCGGCTCGGAGCTCGGAGCGTTAGGGCAGCTCGGCGCGATTGCAGAAGGCGGTCAGCACCCGGGCCAGCGAGGCCACGTCGCGCGCCCCCGCAGTCTCGCGGATCGAGTGCATCGCCCACTGGGGCACGCCCACATCGAGGGTCGGCACACCGAGCTCGGTGGCGGTGATCGGCCCGATGGTGCTGCCGCACGCCATGTCGGCACGGGTGACGAAGGTCTGCACCGGCTCGCCCACCTCGCGGCAGAGATCCCGGAACATGGCGGCCGTGGCGCTGTTGGTGGCATAGCGCTGGTTGGCGTTGACCTTGATCACCGGCCCGCCGTTGATCGCCGGACCGTGGGCGGCGTCATGCTTGTCCGGGAAGTTCGGGTGCAGGGCGTGGGCATTGTCGCAGGAGATCATCCTCGAGGCCTGGATCAGCCGGATGACTCCCTCGTCGCCGGCCTCGCCGAGCTGGGCGTTGACCCGCTTGAGGACATCGCCGAGGAAGGGCCCCTGGGCACCGCAGGCGCTGGCGCTGCCGACCTCCTCGTGGTCGTTGGCCACCAGCAGCGCCCCCTGGCTGCCGTCGCTGGCCAGCAGCGCCTCCAGGCCGATGAAGCAGGAGAGCAGGTTGTCGAGCCGGGCGCCGGCGATCAGCTCCCCCTCGGCGCCGACCCGGGAGGGCGGCTGCATGTCATGGAAGGCCAGCTCGACGTCGAGGATCTCGGCCCCGGACAGGCCGTGCTGCTCGTCCAGCCAGGCCAGCAGCAAGCGCTCCAGGTCGGGCCGATCGCCGCCCTGAAGGAACACCGGCGCCATCTCGGTCTGGGCATTCAGGGCGCGGCCGTTGTTGGCCTCCCGGTCGAGGTGGATCGCCAGACTCGGGATGATCGCCACCGCACGGTCGACATGGAGCAGCACACCTTCCAGGTGCCCGTCGGGATGGCGGACGTGCACCCGCCCGGCCAGTCCCAGCTCGCGGTCGAACCAGGGCGCCAGCAAGGCACCGCCGTAGACCTCGACCCCCAGTTGCAGCCAGCCGGCGGCGGTCTGGGCGGCATGGGGCTTGAGCCGCAGCCCCGGACTGTCGGTATGGGCACCGATCATGCGCAGCGCTGCCAACGCCCCCTCCGGCAGCTGCAGGGCGATGATCGAGGAGTCGTTACGGGTGACGAAGACCCGCTCGCCGGGGGCGAGTTGCCAGGCCTCGGTCTCGTCGAGACGCCGGAAACCGGCGCCCTCGAGTCGTGCGGCCATATTGGCCACGGCGTGCCAGGGCGTGGGCGAACGGCGCAGGAAGTCGAGCAATCGCTCGAGCAGGTCGTCCTGTGGCATAGGCGTCCTCAATGCAGGGGTCTTGGGGTGATACAGGGTCATACGACCGGGTCGAGCTGCTACAATGCCCGCTCGGTCCACGCAACTTGACAGCCGAGCGCGGGTCTAGGGAAGAAGTAGTGTACATGAAACCGGGAGTGCTTCATTGATGAGCCTGTTTGCCACCCTTGGCCGTTCGGTTGCCCTGGCGGGCCTGCTGATGGTCGCCAACACCGCCTTCGCAGAGCTGCAACCCACCGAGGCCCAGCGCCAGACGGCCGTGGAAGTGGCCGAGTCGCTGCGCTATGGCCACTATGACGAGGTCAGCCTCGACGACGCCTGGTCGCACCGGGCCTTCGAGCGCTACCTCGACATCCTCGACGGCCAGCGCGCCTATCTGCTGCGCGAGGACGTGGAGGCCTTCCGCGACCTGGAAAGCACCATGGACGACGCCCTCATCGACGGCGACCTGGAGCGGGTCTTTGCCCTCTACCAGCGCCGCCACGAGCGGGCCGAGTCGCGCTTCGAATGGCTGCTGACCAGGCTCGACGAGGCCACCACCTTTCGTTTCGACACCGACCAGCGCCTGGAACTGGAGCGCGAGGACGCCTCCTGGGCCGACAGCCAGGCCGAGCTGGACGAGCTGTGGCTCAAGCGCCTGAAGAACGCTGCCCTCACTCAGGTGATCGGCGGCCAGGACGACGACCAGGTGGAAGCCAACCTGCGACAGCGCTATGAAGGCCAGCTCGCCAGCTTGCGGCAGACCGAACCCGAGGACGTCTTCGGGCTGTTCATGGCCGCGGTGACCAGCAGCATTGACCCCCACAGCGAGTACCTCTCGCCACGGCAGGGCGAGTCCTTCGACATCCAGATGCGCCTCTCGCTGGAAGGCATCGGCGCCCTGCTCGAGTCCGACGGCGAGTACGTCAAGGTGTCGAGCCTGGTGCCCGGCGGCCCCGCCGAGCGCGCCGGCGTGCTGGAGCCCGCCGACCGCATCATCGCCGTGGGCCAGGAAGACGAGGAGGAGATGGTCAACGTGGTGGGCATGCGGCTCGACAACGTGGTCGAGCTGATCCGCGGCCCCAAGGGCTCGGTGGTGCGCCTCGACGTGGTGCCGGCCCAGGCCGTCGACATGACCCGCTCCAAGGTCGTCGAGATCACCCGCGACACCGTCAGCCTCGAGGACCAGGCCGCCAAGGGCGAGGTGATCGAGATCGAGCGCGACGACGGCGTGCACCGCATCGGCGCCATCAAGATCCCCACCTTCTACGTCGACTTCGACGCCTGGCAGGCCGGCGAGGAGGACTACCGCAGCACCACCCGCGACGTGGCCCGGGAGATCGAGCGCCTCAAGGAGGAAGGCGTCGAGGGCATCGTCCTCGACCTGCGCAACAATGGCGGCGGCGCCCTGCAGGAGGCCAACTCGCTGATCGGCCTGTTCATCGACCGCGGCCCCACCGTGCAGGTACGTGACGCCCGTGGGCGCATCAGCCTCTACGGCGACACCGAGACCGGCACCGTCTATGACGGCCCGCTGGGCGTGCTGGTGAACCGTCTCTCGGCCTCCGCCTCGGAGATCTTCGCCGGCGCCATCCAGGACTATGGCCGCGGCCTGGTGCTGGGCAACCCCACCTTCGGCAAGGGCACGGTGCAGACCCTCAACGAGCTGAGCCACGGCCAGATCAAGCTGACCCGTGCCAAGTTCTACCGCATCTCCGGCGACAGCACCCAGCACCGCGGGGTCGAGCCCGACATCATCTTCCCCAACCTGGTGGATCCGGAGATCATCGGCGAGAGCAGCCTCGACAATGCCCTGGCGTGGGATACCGTACGCGCCGTGCAGTACCGTACCTACGGCGAGCCCTGGAAGTACCTCGAGACGCTCAAGGACCGGCACCGCACCCGTGCCGACGAGCTGCCCAACTTCCGCTACCTGGAGCGCCAGGCCGAGCTGGCGAAGCGCAGGCGCGAGAAGACCACCAGCGTCAGCCTCAACCGCGAGCAGCGCCAGCGCGAGGTCGAGGCCCGGGAAGCCGAGCAGCTCGCCCTCGAGAACCAGCGCCGCCGGGCCCTGGGGCTAGACCCGCTCGAGGAGTGGATCGACACTCGGGACGAGGAGTCGGACGACGCGGACGAGCCGGTGGATCGCGCTCAGGTGCAGGAAGCCGCCCAGATCCTGCTCGACTATGCCCAGCTCGACGGCAGCTACCGGCTGGCCAACCGGGACTGAGCCCCTCCCCTTCACCCTCGGAACGCGCCGCCCCCCGGCGCGTTCTGCTTTGCACGCAGGTCAAGGTCACCGGCACAACGAAGCGGCGCTACACCTCGAGGATGGTTCGCATGGGAATCCCGGCGCGGTTCAGGCCCGAATTTCCGGAACAGGTCGGCAGCAGTCGGCCGCGAGGGGGTTATCCAAGGACTGCTTGGCGTGTCATTTCGCCCCCTCCCCCAACCCCCCTACATAACCCCCGGCCTGGCTGGGGCTTTTTATTCCCGGTGATCTTGTAAGCTGATTTCCGTCAAAAGCGATAGAGCAGGAAACGGCCCAATCTTCGGAAGGCGGGAACGGATTGGTACAGGCAGATCGTCAGACGGGTGGGCCATGACATCCTGGCGATCTGTGTCGGGTCGAGCCCGGTGAGTTCCTTCACGAGTTTGAGCTTGGGAACTTGGCGTTCGAGTTCGCGCGGATCGTCGATACCCCAGTGCAGGGAGGCGCCGGTTGCCCTGACCGGTGGGGCGAGCCTGAGCAGGCTCACGCCGAGCCGGCTGTAGCCGTCGAAGGCGAGTTCGCCACTCGGAAAACTTTCCGTGAGTGTATCGAGGAGGCGGAGCACTTCGTGCTTGCGCAGATAAGGGAGGAGGCCTTCGGCGATCACCATCGCCGGCTGGTCCGCTGGCACATCGCGCAGCCAGTCCGGGTCGGTGACGGATGCCCCGATCAGGTGACATCCATCGCGTTCCGGGTACAAGCGGCGGCGCAGCTCGATCACCTTCGGGAAGTCGACATCGAACCAGCGCACGCTGGTGGGCGGCTCGAGTCGGAACACCCGGCTGTCCAAGCCACAGCCAAGGTGCAGTACCGTCGCAACAGGGGTGTGGTCAATGAATTCACGTGTCCAGTCATCGAAGATCTTGGCCCTCAACGCCAGGCCGATCATGGGGTCGTGCAGGACGTTGAGTTTCGCGAAATCGTAATCGATCCGGCGAATGGTGTTGGCGGCGAACTCGTCCTTGAGCAGCGAGTCCGGCATGCGGCTCTCCATGGCCTTGGCATAGAGCGTGATGAGGAATGTTTCCTGCTTTCCGCTCAGGGTGATCTTCTCGGCTGGCATCCGCATCTCCCGATTCATAAGCACAGTGTAAGTAAGTGCTTACTGGGACGACCAAGAAAAATTCGAAGAGCGTGACAAGCCTGCGGCCATTCGGGGGGGGGGGGGGCGGGGCGAAGTGAGGACTCGCTCCATTGTGGAGCAATGCAAGTATTTGATTTCGTGGATTTTCTGTGGCTATGCGAAGGAAAGCGATCCGCTACTATGCTGATAACATGTAGCCAGAGGCAGGCGAGATGGTAATCGACGAAAGAAAGAAGTACAGGAAAATCATGCGGGTGGGAATGCTGATGGTGGCGGCGTTGATTGCCCTGGCCACGAGCGAGGCGTGGGCCAATACGGCGCCATATGTGGCCACGCCCGACGGCGACGGTGTGCAACGTATCCGCCTCGTCGGTGGCAGTTATTTCTTCGAGCCCGAGCATATTCAGGTCAAGGCAGGCGTCCCGGTGGAACTGGTGGCCAGCCGGGAGCGCGGTCTTGTGCCGCATAACCTGGTGATCCAGTCGGAGGTGTTGGGGCTCGATATCGAAGAGGAACTGGAACGTGAGGAGAAGGTCATCCGCTTTACCCCTCAGGTGCCGGGTCGGGTGGTCTTCTATTGCGGGAAAAAGTTGTGGTTCCTGCCCAGCCACCGCAACAGAGGAATGTCCGGTGTGCTGGAGGTGGTGGAGTGATCCATGCTGCCGACGTCTTGCTGATGGAGGATTGAGCAGGCCCCGGAGGCCCGCATCCGCGAGTAGTCCGCCGGTGTTGGCGGTGGTGGTGGTCTTGCCAACGCCCCCTTGGTGGAGAGCACCGCTATCATACGCATGCCAAATCCCCGTTCCTGGTGGATGGAACAGGTGATGGCCCATGACACTACGTCATTGAAAGCGTTAGCAAAACGCTACGGTGCGGTGGGCTCCTATCGAGGAGTGACCAGTTACCGCGCTGTGCTCGCTGCCGAAGCTGGCTCCCCGAGCAGGACTCGAACCTGCGACCCAATGATTAACAGTCATTTGCTCTACCAACTGAGCTATCGGGGAATGGCCGGTTACCGCGCTGTGCTCGCTGCCGTGGAGGCGAAGCTGGCTCCCCGAGCAGGACTCGAACCTGCGACCCAATGATTAACAGTCATTTGCTCTACCAACTGAGCTATCGGGGAATGGCCTCGAGCACGGGGCGTAGTATACGGATCGGGCGCGCCAGGTCAAGAGGGGTTGCCGTGGGCACCGGCGTAGAGGCAACGAAAAACGCCCGCACGGATCATGACCGGGCGGGCGTTCTCGCGCTGTTCTGGTGGCTACGCCCTGATTTGAACAGGGGACCCCATCATTATGAGTGATGTGCTCTAACCAGCTGAGCTACGTAGCCATTTTCCCGTTGCCGGCCAGGCTGCGCCGGACAACGGGGCTGAATTATGCACGCGGCCCGCCGGCTTGGCAAGCCCCGGGCCCTACTTTGGCTTCTCGCCCATCTCTTTTATTGATTGAACGTTCAATAAAAAAATGCCATGCTGAGGGTATCGGCCATCCTGCTCCCCGTGGGCAGCAGGATGAACCCCACCGGAGAGGAGTCAGCAAGGTGCCCAAGGTCGGAATGGAACCCATCCGCCGCCAGCAGCTGATCAAGGCCACCATGGCGGCCATCGACGAGGTCGGCCTGGCCGACGCCACCGTGATGCGCATCGCCCGTCACGCCGGCGTCTCCGCCGGCATCATCAGCCACTACTTCGGCGGCAAGGACGGTCTGCTCGAGGCCACCATGCGCCAGATCCTCAGCGATCTCGGGACCGCTGTGGCGGCACGGCGGCGGGCACTCGCCGACGAGTGTCCCCGGGCCCACCTCGGCGCCATCATCGACGGCAACTTCGACCGCAGCCAGGTCACCGGGCCGGTGGCCAAGACCTGGCTGGCCTTCTGGGCGAGCAGCATGCACAAGCCGACGCTGCAGCGCCTGCAGCGGGTCAACGACCATCGCCTCTACTCGAACCTGTGCAGCCAGTTCCGCCGCCTGATGCCCCGGGAGGAGGCGCGACGCGCCGCCCGCGGCCTGGCGGCGATGATCGACGGCTTGTGGCTGCGTGGCGCCCTGACACCGGCGGGGCTCGATGCCGACCGCGCTCGCCGGCTGGCCCATGAGTACCTGGATCAACTGCTGGTCACCCATCCTTCGTCACCCCTTTCCTGAGAGGAGACCCCATGGCAACCCTCGACACCCAGACACTCTACATCGACGGCCGCCGGGTGGACGCCACCTCCGGCGAGACCTTCCCGGTCGTGAACCCCTTCGACGGCAGCCTGCTGGCCAATGTGCAGCAGGCCTCCCCTGCCGACCTGGACGCTGCCGTCGACGCGGCGCGGCGTGGCCAGCGGGCCTGGGCCGCCATGACCGGCATGCAGCGCGCCCGCATCCTGAACCGCGCCGTGGGCCTGCTCCGCGAGCGCAACGACGAGCTCGCCGAGCTCGAGACCCGCAATACCGGCAAGCCGATCAGCGAGACCGCGGCGGTGGATATCGTCACCGGCGCCGACGTGCTCGAATACTACGCCGGCCTGGCCCCGGCCATCGAGGGCAGCCAGATTCCGCTGCGCGAGAGCTCCTTCGTCTATACCCGCCGCGAACCGCTGGGGGTGGTCGGCGCCATCGGCGCCTGGAACTACCCGATCCAGATCGCCTGCTGGAAAGCCGCCCCGGCGCTGGCCGCCGGCAACGCCGTGGTCTTCAAGCCCAGCGAGGTCACCCCGCTGACCGCCATGAAGCTGGCCGAGATCTTCACCGAGGCGGGCCTGCCCGACGGTGTCTTCAACGTCATCCATGGCGACGGCCGGGTAGGCGCCCTGCTCACCGAGCACGCCGGCATCGACAAGATCTCCTTCACCGGTGAGGTCGGGACCGGCAGGAAGGTGATGGCCGCCGCCGGCGGCTCGACGCTCAAGGACGTGACCATGGAGCTCGGCGGCAAGTCGCCGCTGGTCGTCTTCGCCGATGCCGACCTCGACCGCGCCGCCGACGCCGCCATGATGGCCAACTTCTATTCCAGCGGGCAGATCTGCACCAACGGCACCCGGGTGTTCGTCGAGCGCCCCGTCAAGGAGGCCTTCGAGGCGAAAATCAGGGAGCGCGTGGCGCGCATCCGCGCCGGCGACCCCCTCGACCCGAGCGTCAACTTCGGCCCCCTGGTGAGCTTCGAGCACCAGCAGAAGGTGCTCTCCTACGTCGCCCTGGGCAAGGAGGAAGGCGCCACCGTGCTGGCCGGTGGCGACGCCTGGAACGACGGCGAGCGGGCCCGCGGCGCCTGGGCCGCCCCCACGGTGTTCACCGACTGCCGCGACACGATGCGCATCGTGCGCGAGGAGATCTTCGGCCCGGTGATGGCGATCCTCGCCTTCGACGACGAGGCGGAGGTGATCGGCCGCGCCAACGCCACCCACTACGGCCTGGCCGCCGGGGTCTTCACCGAGAGCCTGAACCGCGCACACCGCACCATCCACCGCCTGGAGGCCGGCATCTGCTGGATCAACACCTGGGGCGAGTCCCCCGCCGAGATGCCGGTGGGCGGGGTCAAGCAGTCCGGTGTGGGCCGCGAGAACGGCATCGAGACCCTCGCCCACTACACCCAGACCAAGTCGGTCCAGGTGGAGATGGGGCCCTTCGAGTCGGTGTTTTAACAGCGTCTTTCCGGGCCTTGCTAACGGCTAGGCTCACCTGACAAGGGGCGCCGGGGGCAGGTCGCAGCGAGGGTCTTTTTCCAGGGAAGGAAAAAGTAGCGCCCAGGGATGGGTTCACAGCGCCCTCGCGGAGGCCTGCCTCCGGGATAGCCCCGTCTCCGTTTCTGTTTTTTGGGAGATCGCCATGTCCCAGCTTCGCGAATTCGACTACGTCATCATCGGCGCCGGCTCCGCCGGCAACGTACTCGCCACCCGCCTCACCGAGGACGCCGACGTCAGCGTGCTGCTGCTCGAGGCTGGCGGTCCCGATCACCGCCTCGACTTCCGCACCCAGATGCCGGCGGCGCTCGCCTTCCCGCTGCAGGGCAAGCGCTACAACTGGGCCTTCGAGACCGACCCGGAACCGCACATGGACGGCCGCCGCATGGAGTGCGGCCGCGGCAAGGGGCTGGGTGGCTCCTCGCTGATCAATGGCATGTGCTACATCCGTGGCAACGCCCTGGACTACGACCACTGGGCCAAGGCGCCCGGCCTCGAGGACTGGACCTACGCCGACTGCCTGCCCTACTTCAGGAAGGCGGAGAGCCGCGACATCGGCCCCGACGCCTACCATGGCGGCGACGGCCCGGTCAGCGTCACCACGCCGAAGGCGGGGAACAACCCGCTGTATCGCACCTTCATCGAGGCCGGCGTGCAGGCAGGCTATGCCGAGACCGAAGACGTCAACGGCTATCGCCAGGAGGGCTTCGGCCCCATGGACCGCTTCGTCACCCCCCGCGGGCGCCGCGCCTCCACCGCGCGCGGCTATCTCGACCAGGCCAAGGGGCGTGAGAATCTCACCATCGAGACCCACGCCACCACCGACGTCATCGAGTTCGACGGCAAGCGTGCCGTGGGCGTGCGCTATCTCCGCCGCGGCCAGGGGCAGCGGGTACGCGCCCGCCGCGAGGTGCTGCTCTGTGCCGGAGCCATCGCCTCGCCGCAGATCCTGCAGCGCTCCGGTGTCGGCAATCCCGAGCACCTTCGGGAGTTCGACATCCCGCTGGTGCACGACCTGCCCGGTGTCGGCGAAAACCTCCAGGACCATCTGGAGATGTACATCCAGTACGAGTGCAAGCAGCCGATCTCCCTCTATCCGGCGCTGAAATGGTATAACCAGCCCAGGATCGGCGCCGAGTGGCTGTTCCTCGGCCGCGGCATCGGCGCCAGCAACCAGTTCGAGTCCTGTGGCTTCATCCGCAGCAGCGATGAGGAGAAGTGGCCCAACCTGCAATACCACTTCCTGCCCATCGCCATCAGCTACAACGGCAAGAGCGCGGTGCAGGCCCACGGCTTCCAGGCTCATGTCGGCTCGATGCGCTCGGAGAGCCGCGGGCGCATCCGCCTCACCTCCCGCGACCCCGGGGCCGCCCCCAGCATCCTGTTCAACTACATGGCCACCGACAAGGACTGGCAGGAGTTCCGCGACGCCATCCGGCTGACCCGCGAGATCATCGCCCAGCCCGCCTTCGACCGCTACCGCGGCCGGGAGATCTCCCCGGGGCCGGCGGTGCAGTCCGACGCCGAGCTCGACGCCTTCGTGCGCGAGCATGCCGAGACCGCCTACCACCCCTGCGGCAGTTGCCGCATGGGCGAGGACGAACGGGCGGTGGTGGACGGCCAGGGCCGGGTGCACGGCCTCCAGGGGCTGAGGGTCGTGGACGCCTCGCTGTTCCCGGTGATCCCTACCGGCAATCTCAACGCACCGACCATCATGCTGGCGGAGAAGATCGCCGACCGGATCCGCGGCCGGGAGCCGCTGCCGAAGAGCGATGCCCCCTACTATGTGGCGGGCGATGCTCCGGCCCGCGAAGAGCCCCAGCGCCGGCTCGATCAAGCCTGACCGTTCCCGCCATGGCTGCTAGTCGTGACGTGAGGCGAGGGGCGCCGGGGGCAGGCTGAAGAGGAGGTCATTTGCCAGGGATGGCAAATGTAGCGCCCAAGGACGGGTTCACAGCGCCTCCTCGCAAGCCTGCCGCCGGATCAGCCCCGGGAAGCATCCACCCGATTGGCCGGTTGCACGAAAGTGGGCTAGTCTTCAAGAATTCAAACAACTGTTCGAATAACGTGTTCAACGACAGCACGGAGACGCCCCATGCTCACCCTGATTCTTCTCGTCCTCGCCGTGGCCGGCCTGCTGGTGGTCATGCGCCGCGAGGCGGGCGCCCTGCCCGCCCTCGGCGTACTCGCCGCACTCGGTCTGGTCGGCCTGCTGTTCGGCTCGCCGGTGCTCGGCGTACTGCTGCTCATCGGCGCCGGCGGCGTGGCCGTGGCCGGCCTGCCGGTCCTGCGCATGCGCTGGCTCAGCCCCCGGCTCTTCGCCACCTTCAAGAAGGTCGCGCCGAGGGTCTCGGACACCGAGCGCACCGCGCTGGAGGCCGGCACCGTGGCCTGGGACGGCGAACTCTTCTCCGGCCGGCCGGACTGGCAGCGCCTGCTCGGCTACCGTGACGAGGAGCTCTCCGACGAGGAGCGCGCCTTCCTCGAGAACCAGTGCAGCGTGGCGGCCGGCATGTGCAACGCCTGGGAGATCGCCCGGGAGCGCGCCGACCTGCCCCAGGAGCTGTGGGACTACCTCAAGCGGGAGGGCTTCTTCGGCATGATCATCCCGAAGGCCTACGGCGGCCTGGAGTTCTCGGCCAAGGCCCAGTCACTGGTGCTGCAGAAGCTGTCGATCAGCGAGACGCTGATGGTCACCGTGGGCGTACCCAACTCGCTGGGCCCCGGCGAACTGCTGCTCAAGTACGGCACCCCGGCCCAGAAGGACCACTACCTGCCTCGCCTCGCCGATGGCCGCGAGATTCCCTGCTTCGGCCTCACCGGCCCCCGTGCCGGCAGTGATGCCACCGCCATTCCCGATACCGGCGTGGTGTGCCGGCAGCTGGTCGACGGCCAGGAGGTGCTGGGCCTGCGGCTGAACTTCGAGAAGCGCTGGATCACGCTGGCCCCCATCGCCACCGTGGTAGGGCTGGCCTTCCGCATGTTCGACCCGGACCACCTGCTCGGCGACGAGGAGGACCTGGGCATCACCTGCGCGCTGATTCCCCGCGATACCGCTGGCATGGAGATCGGCCGCCGCCACCACCCCATCGGCAGCCCCTTCATGAACGGCCCGATCAAGGGCCGCGACGTCTTCGTGGCGCTGGACACCATCATCGGTGGCCCCGAGATGGCCGGCCAGGGCTGGCGCATGCTGGTCGAGTGCCTCTCGGTGGGCCGCTGCATCACCCTGCCCTCCGGCGCCGCCGGCACCGCCCGCTACGGCCTGGGCTGGAGCGGCGGCTTCGCCCGCATTCGCCGCCAGTTCAACGTGCCGGTGGCCGAGATGGAGGGCGTGCAGGAGCCCCTGGCGCGCATGGCCGCGCTCTGCTACATCTCGCGGGCGGCCGTGTACCAGACCGCCAACACCATCGATCACGGGGTCAAGCCCGCGGTGCCCTCGGCGATCCTCAAGAGCCAGCTCACCGAGTTCCAGCGCCAGGCCCTGGGCGATGCCATGGACATCCACGGCGGCAAGGCGGTGACCCTGGGGCCGCGCAACTACCTCGGCATCGGCTACAGCGCCAACCCGGTGGCGATCACCGTGGAGGGTGCCAACATCATGACCCGTAACCTGATGATCTTCGGCCAGGGCGCCATCCGCTGCCACCCCTACGTGCTCGAGGAGCTAGCCGCCCAGGAGGCCGACGACCTCCCGGCCTTCGACCGCGCCGTCTTCGGCCACGCAGGCCTGGTGCTGGGCAACGCCGCTCGCGCCCTCACCCAGGGCCTGGGGCTGGGCAAGCCAGCGGTGCCCTTCGACACCATTGCCGCCCCCTACGCCAGGGACCTGGCCCGGCTCTCCGCCGGCTTCGGCCTGTGTGCCGACACCGCCATGGCCAGCCTCGGCGCCAGCATGAAGCAGCGCGAGATGCTCTCGGCGCGTCTCGGCGACGTGCTCTCCAACCTCTACCTCGCCTCCATGGTGCTCAAGCAGTGGCACGACGGCGCCAAGGTCGAGGGCGAGGCGACGCTGCTGCACTACAGCTGCCGCTTCCTGCTCCACCGTGCCGAACAGGCCCTGGACGAGCTGTTCGATAACCTGCCCAGCCGCGCCCTGGGCCGCCTGCTGCGCGTCGTGGTCATGCCCGCCGGCCGCCGCTGGAAGCGTCCCCATGACGACCTGGCCCGCGAGATCGCCCAGGCCGTCTCGCGCGATACCGCGCTTCGCCGCACCCTGCTGGAGGCCACCTGGCAGGGCAGCGACGGCGCGCGCGACAACCCCCTGGCTCACTACAACGCCCTGCTCGCCGACTACGACCGTGCCGAGGCGCTCTACCGCACGGTCAACAGGGCCCACGCCAGAGGGGAGCTGCCGATGCAGGCCCTGCACCCCGAGCAGCGCGTCGAGGCGGCCCTGGAGGCCGGCATCATCGGCGCGGACGACGCCGCCTTCATGCGGCGCTACGAAGCCGAGGTGCTGGAACTGCTCACCGTCGACGACTTCGACTACGACGCCTTCGCCAGCGACAAGGCCTCTATCCTGCGCCATAACGCAGCCTGACTCGCGCCGCCTGAGCGGTGGCCCGCCCCCTGAACGACGACGACCCAACATCCGTCGGGGCGTTTTGATGACAGAAATAGGAAAGCACTGATTCGCGTCACGAGCGAAGCTAGGCTGGCCGCCGCCGGAACGGAGCAACCGGAGTTGACTGGCTGCTCAATGAGGATTGTGAGTACCGCCGGCGGCCAGCTTTTCTCATCAAGAGCCCGAGCGCAGTAGCGAATCACGCTTTCCTACAGCGGCCAGACCAACAGGATCATCGGCACCGCCACTGCCATCACCACCAACTCCAGCGGCAATCCCATCCGCCAGTAGTCGCCGAAGCGGTAGCCGCCGGGGCCCATCACCAGGGTGTTGGACTGGTGGCCGATGGGCGTGAGAAAGGCGCAGGAGGCGCTGACCGCCACCGTCATCAGGAAAGGGTCGATCGAGACATCGAAACCGTTGGCCAGACTCGCCGCGATGGGCGCCATCAGCACTGCCGCCGCGGCGTTGTTGATCACGTCCGAGAGCATCATGGTGATCACGAACAGTCCCACCAGGGTGACCACCACTGGCCAGTCGCTGCCGAGCGCCAGCAGGCTCTCGGCGATCAGCGCCGCCCCACCACTGCTCTCCAGCGCCTGGCCCACCGGGATCATGGCACCCAGCAGTACGAGCACCGGCCCGTCGATGGCCTGGTAACCGTCGCGCAGCGGCAGCACCCCCACCAGCAGCGAGATCAGCGCTGCCACGGAGAGCGCCACCGCGGCCGGCAACAGGTCGAGCAGAATGGCCAGGATCGCCGCACCGAAGATGGCCAGGGAGACCAGCAGCAGCCGCGGCTGCCCAAGCGCCAGGTTGCGGCTGGCCAGGGGCAGGCAGCCCAGCGTCGCCAGGCTCTCGGTGAGCTCGCTCTCACCGCCCTGCAGCAGCAGCACGTCGCCGGGCCGAAAGCGGATCTCCCGCAGCCGCTGCTTGAGACGCCCGCCGTCGCGGGCCACCGCCACCAGGTGCAGACCGAACTGGTTCTGCAGCCGCAGCTGGGTGACGGTGCGATTGACCATCATCGAATCGTTGCGCACCACCGCCTCGACCAGTTCGAGCCCCTCGGTATCGACCTCCTTCTTCTTTTTCTTCTTTTCCTTCTTCTCTTTTTCCGCCTTGCGGTGCTTCCTTCCTGGATTCTCTTGCACCGGCTCCGCATCGCTCTCCCGGGAAGCTGTCTTGTCGGCCGACACCTCATCCTCTTCGAGCTCGGCGCCGAGCGAGAGCCCGGCCTTGTCCTCGAGCAACTTCATCTCCTCGGGACCCGCCTCCACCAGCAGGATGTCGCCCTCCTGCAGGCTACCGTAGAAGGCATGGCCGGCCCGACGCTTCTCGCCCCGTACCACGGCGAGCACCGGGATGGTCTCCTCCAGGGCGTCGTGCAGGTCACGCAGCGTCCAGCCGATGGCCTTCGCCTCCTCGCCCACCTTGAGCTCGACGAGGTAGTTGGCGGTATCGAACATCTCCTCGGTGGAGGCCTTGCCGGCCCGCTGTGGCACCAGCCGCCACCCCAGCAGCAGAATGAAGACCAGGCCGGCCAGGGCGACCGACACCCCGACGGGAGAGAAGGAGAACATGCCGAAGGCGTCACCGGTGACGGCACGACGATAGCTGGCGATGATGATGTTGGGCGGGGTACCGATCAGGGTGGTCAGGCCGCCGAGCAGCGAGCCGAAGGCCAGCGGCATCAACAACAGCGACGGCGAGGTGTCGTGCTCGCGGGCCAGGCGCATGGCCACCGGCAGCAGCAGCGCCAGGGCCCCGACATTGTTCATGAAACCGGAGAGCACCACCACGGTGCCGGTCAGGGCGGCAAGCTGCAGGAAGAGCCGCTCGCCCACCTTGAGCACCTGCTCGGCGATGACGTCCACCACCCCGGAGCGCTCGAAGCCGCGGCTGATCACCAGCACCGCCGCCACGGTGATCACCGCCGGGTGGCCAAAGCCGAGAAAGGCCTCCTGCGACGGCACCAGCCCCAGCATCACCGAACCCAGCAGGGCCGCCAATGCCACCAGGTCATAGCGGAAGCGTCCCCAGACGAAGGCCGCCAGCGTCAACCCGAGCACGATGAAGACCAGGGTGCTGTCGGCCATACCCGCTCACCTCCGTGTGGTTGCGCACTGCATCAAGCACAACAGCAGTACGCCTGAAAATCCAGCGCTTTCGATGATGCTTGCCGGGGCTGGCCATGAAAAACCCGGCCGAAGCCGGGTTTGTCGCTGCTCGCTGACGCCTACTTCCTCGCCATCTGCGCCAGCATGGCGTTGACGGCCTCGAGATGTTCGGGCTCGTTGTGGCACAGGCCCTGGAAGACCGCGCAGAGGTCGAGGAAGTCCTTGAGCTCGGTGCGCTGCGCCATCTTCATCAGTCGCTTGGTCAGGCGGGTGGCCTTCGGCGGCTGGGCGGCGATGCGGGACGCCAGTTCCCCCACGCGTGCCATCAGCGCCTCGGGCTCCACTACCTCGAGCACGATGCCGAGGTCGCGGGCCTCCTCGGCGTCGATCACCCGGCCGGTCAGGGTGAGCTCGAAGGCCCGCTGGTAGCCGATCAGGCGCTGCATGAACCAGGCGCCGCCGTCGCCGGGGATGATGCCCAGGTTGAGGAAGGTCTCGCCGAACTTGGCCTTGCTCGATGCCAGCCGCAGATCGGCCATATTGGCCAGGTCGAAGCCGGCACCGATGGCCGGGCCATTGACCGCGGCGATGATCGGCACCTCCACGTCCTGCAGGGCCAGCGGGATGCGCTGGATGCCCCGGCGGTAGCGGGTGGCCACGTCGGCCACACCGCCTTCGAAGTCGCCGCCGCGATTGGCCATGTCCTTGACGTTGCCACCGGCGGAGAAGGCGCTGCCGGCACCGGTGATTACCAGCACCGAGACGTCGTCGCAGCGATTCACCCACTGGGCGGTGGCGACGATGTCGTCGGCCAGGGCGCTTCCGGTCAGGGCATTGCGCACGTCGTGGCGGTCCAGGGTCAGGGTCGCGGCGCGCCCCTCCAGGGCCAGGCGGGCGTCGGTGAGTTGCGGCAGTGTCGGGCTCATGGGCGGGCCTCCGCGTCGATGGATTGGCGGTCGACGATAACCCTGGCATCCACCACCGCATAGCCGTCCGCGTAGGCGATGACCGGGTTGAGGTCGAGCTCGGAGAGCGCCGGGTAGGCGTCGACGATGCTCGACACCTTGAGCAGCAGGTCGACCAGCGCCTCCTTGTCCACCGCCGGCTCGCCGCGGGCCCCCTCGAACACCTTCTTCGCCTTGATCTGCTCCACCATGGCGCGGGCATCATGGCGCGACAGCGGAATGGCGCGGAAGGCCACGTCCTCGAGGATCTCGACGAAGATGCCGCCCAGGCCGAACATCAGTACCGGGCCGAAGATCGGGTCGCGGATCACCCCGGCGATCACCTCCACGCCCTTACTCGCCATCGGCGTCACCAGCACGCCCTCGATCTCGGCGGCCGGGGCATGGGCCCGGCAGGAGGTCAGGATCTCGTCGTGGGCCCGGCGCAGGGCCTGCTCGCCGATGAGGTTCAGCTTGACGCCGCCGGCATCGGACTTGTGCAGGATATCCTTCGAGACCACCTTCATCGCCAGCGGGGTATCGCCGACCTCCTCACGGAACCGGGCCGCGATGGCCGCCAGTTCCGCCTCGCTTCTGGCGATGCGCTCGGACGGCACCTCGACACCGTGATCCCGCAGCAGCTGCTTGGCCTCGTACTCGAAGAGGTCCCGCCCCTCGCCGCGGGCCCGCTCGAACATCGCGACCAGTGCCGGCCTGGGCGCCACGGCCGCCTCGCGGCTCTGGCTGTGCAACTGCGCCAGGTACTGGCCCCGCTCGCCCAGCGCGGCGAGGACCCGTACCGACTGCTCGATGGAGGCGTAGACCGGCAGGCCCGCCTCGTGCAGGCGACGCAGCGCCGGCGGCTTGATCGGCGTGTAGAGGCTGTAGATCACCAGCGGCTTGGTGGTGGCCTTGGACAGGTCGACCATCGCCTCGGCGCCGCGCATCTCGTCGCCCAGCAGCGATTCGGCGAAGCGGATGCTGTAGCCGCCGAACATGCCGACCAGGAAGACGCTGTCGACGTTGTCATCGGCGGCGACGATCTCCATGCAGGTGGCCAGCAGCGAGGGATGGGCATCGGTGGAGCCGGCCACGTCCACCGGGTTGAGGGTGGAGGCCTGGGGGAAGAGCACCTCGCGCAGACTCTGGCGTGTGGTGTCGCTGAGCTCGGCCAGCTCCAGCCCCGCCTCGGCCAGGCGATCGGAGGCGATGGTCGCCTGGCCGCCGCCGTCGGAGATCACCGCCACCCGCTTGCCGCAGGCCTTCTGCAACAGCCCCAGGCCCTCGGCCACCGGCAGGATCTCGTCGGAGTACTGCACCACGCTGACCCCGGACTGGCGCAGCAGATCCACGGTCATGGCGTAGCTGCCGGCCAAGGCGCCGGTGTGGGAACTGGCCGCCTTCTGGCCCTGCTCGGTGGAGCCCGACTTGTAGACCACCACCGGTTTCATGGCGGTGACCTCGCGGGCCACGTCGAGGAACTTGCGCCCATCGCGGAAGCCCTCGACGTAGAGGGTGGCGACGCGGGTGTGCTCGTCCTCGCCCAGGTAGCGCAAATAGTCGTTGAAGCCGATGTCGCTCTGGTTGCCGGGCCCCACATAGGTGCTGAAGCCCACGTGGCCGTTGTGCTGGGCCTCCAGCGCCAGCGACAGCAGCATGTTGCCGGACTGGGAGATGATGCCGACGTCGCCGGGCCTGACGTTGTCCAGCGCCAGCAGGTTGACCTTGTGGTGCAGGTTGAAGATGCCCGAGGTGTTGGGCCCGATGATGCGTACCCCGTGCGCCTCGGCCTTGGCCATCATCTCGCGCTCGAGCTCGGCCCCATCAAAGCCGATCTCGGCGAAGCCGCTGGCGAGTATCACCGCCCCCTTGATGCCGCGGCGGCCGCATTCGGCGATCAGCCCGGGCACCGTGGCGGCCGGGGTGCAGATCAGCGCCAGTTCCGGGCTGCCGGGGATCGCCGTGACCGAGGGCCACGCCTTGACCCCCAGGATCATGTCGGCCCTGGGGTTCACCGGATAGATGTCGCCGCGATAGCCATCCTTGACCAGGCCGACCATGGCCTTGTAGCCGCGCTTGGTGGGGTCGGCCGAGGCACCGACCACGGCGATGCCGGTGGGGGCGAGGATGTCGTGCAGGGGGCTGCGGCTGTCGAGATGTCCTTCGATGGGATTCATGTGGTGCTGACCTTGGCCCGAGGGCCCTTGAGCGGTGATCGACGGGTGAAGATGGTTACTTGCCCTGGAACCGGGGCGAACGCTTCTCGGCGAAGGCGTCGACGCCCTCCTGCCAGTCCTCGGTGGTGGAGCAGGTGAAGACCGCGTCCAGCTCCTGCTGGAGCTGGCTCTCCAGGCCGGTATCGCTGCCCTGGTTGACCAGCCGCTTGAGCATGGCGATGGAGACCGGCGCCTGGCCGGCCAGCTGGCCGGCCAGGCGCCGGGCCTCGTCGAGCAGGGCGTCACCGGTCCAGCTGGCCGTCGCCAGGCCGATGCGGGCGGCCTCCTCGCCGTCGATGCGCCTGCCGGTGAACAGCAGCTGGCGCGCCATGTTGAGGCCGACCAGCTGGGGCAGGATCTTGGAGACGCCGCCGCCCACGCAGGTGCCGATGCTGGTCTCGGGGAAGCCGATCTGGGCCTCGTCGGCCATCAGGATGAAGTCGCAGGCAACCGCCATCTCGGCCCCGGCGCCCAGGGCATAGCCGTTGACCGCGGCGATCACCGGTTTCTTCAGCCGAAGGATCGCCTCGCAGACATCGTTGCCGAGCCGCAGGTACTGGCGTCGCTGGAACGGCGAGCGCTTGGCGCTGCCGTGCTCCTTCATGTCGGCGCCGACGCAGAAGGCCCGGCCCTCGCCGGTGAGGATCACGGCACGGACATCGAGGTCGGCGGAGGCCACGGCCAGGGCATCGAGCAGCTCGGTGTAGAGTGTCTCGACCACCGCATTGAGGCGGTGCGGGCGGTTGAAGCGGATCTCCAGCACCTGGTCGTGGCGGCGGGTGATCAGGGTCGCGTAGTCGGGCTTGGGGGTGGCGTGGGGCATGCGGGTCTCGGCGGTAACGGACGAAGGGACGGCAACCGGAACAAACGTGTCACTTTTTCCTCGGGAAAGGCACGTCTGTTGTGGCCGCATGCTAGACGAAGGTCATGTGCCGGGTCAATACATCCGTGCCATTATGTTTTGTTATGGGATACGTTTGTTTCATCCATCCATCGCCCCCATGGGTTACAATGCATCCCGCGCTTGCGTGGTCATGACAGGAATCAGGTGAGGAGAACAGCGTGCTGGAACAGGAGACCCGGCGTCCCGAGGCCCCGCTGGACGGCGCCACGCGACTGGATGCCGTCAATCAGCAACTCGCCGAAACCTACCCGGAACTGAGCCGCCAGCTCAAGCTGGCCGCCGGCTATGTGCTGGAGCATCCGGTCGAGATCGCCTTTCAGTCGATTCGCAAGTCGGCCGCCGCCGCCTGCGTCACCCCCTCGACCCTGATGCGCCTGGCCAAGCGGCTGGGCTTCGAGAGCTACGAGCAGTTCCGTGAGGTGTTCCAGTCGGCGGTGCAGGCCGGCCCGGTGGAGCTCTCGGGGCGGGCCAGCCACCTGCGCAGCCTGGCCAGCCAGACCGACGACCAGGTGTTCCTCGACGTGGGCGATGCGGCCTTCGACAACATCGGTCGACTGTTCACCGCCGACAACCAGTCCCGGGTACGCGAGGCCGCCCGCCTGCTGCTGGGGGCCGGCAAGGTCGCGGTGGTGGGCTTCCGCGACACCTTCGCCTGCGCCTACCACTTCGCCTATGTGGGGCGCATCGCCATGCCCAACATCCACCTGGTCCGCGGCCTGGAGGGAGGGCTGCTCACCGAGCTCGCCCCCTTCGGCGAGGGCGACGTGGTGGTCGCCTTCGGCTTCGAGCCCTACTGCGCCGAGACCATCCGTGCGCTGGAACTCACCCGGGAGGCGGGCGTCAGCGCCATCGTGGTAACCGACACCATGCGCTCGCCGCTGGTGCCCGGGGCGAGCATTACCTTCAACGTGGCCAACGCCACGCCCCACTTCTTCCCCTCGATTCTTTCGGCGATCACCCTGATCGAGGTGCTGCTGGCCGAATGCGTGGCCTTCGGCCCCGACGACCTGGTCGACAACGTGGCACGCTTCGAGTCGCGGATGCGGGAGATGGGCGCCTACGTCGATATCGACTGAGGGGTGAGACGGAAGACGGAAGACGGAAGAACAGCAACGGGCCACGGGCTACGAGCGCCCGTAGCCCGTAGCCCGTAACCCGTAACCCGTAACCCGTAACCCGTAACCCGTAACCCGTAACTAGGGTATCAGGATGGTGGAGCCGGTGGTCCGGCGTCCCTGCAGGGCCTCCTGGGCCTTGCCCGCTTCCGCCAGCGGATAGCGCTGGGCGATGTCGACCTTGACCTTGCCGCTCTCCAGCATCTCGAAGAGCTCGGCGGCCATCGTCTCCAGGCGTTCGCGGGTGTCGGCGTAACCATTGAGGCTCGGCCGGGTGACGAACAGCGACCCCTTCTGGTTGAGGATGCCGATGTTCACGCCATCCACCGGGCCCGAGGAATTGCCGAAGCTGACCATCAGCGCCCGCGGCTTGAGGCAGTCCAGCGAGGTCTCCCAGGTGTCCTTGCCCACCGAGTCGTAGACCACGTCGCACCTCTCGCCACCGGTCAGCTCGCGTACCCGCTCGACCACGTTCTCCTTCGTGTAGTCGATGGTGGCCCAGGCACCGTTGCGCTTCGCCAGTTCCGCCTTCTCGGGAGAGCTCACGGTGCCGATCAGCTTGACGCCCAGTTCCCGCGCCCACTGGCAGGCGAGGGAACCGACGCCGCCGGCGGCGGCGTAGAAGAGGATCGTTTCGCCGCCCTCGAGCCGACGCGTCTGGCGCAGCAGGTACTGCACGGTCAGCCCCTTGAGCATGCAGGCCGCCGCGGTCTCGAAGTCGATGGCATCGGGCAGCACCACCACCTTGGCGGCGGGCAGGGTGTGCCGCTCGGCGTAGGCGCCCAGCGGCCCCTGGGCGTAGGCGACCCGGTCCCCCGGCCTGAGGTGGCTGACCCCCTCGCCCACCGCCTCGACCACGCCGGCGCCTTCGGTCCCGAGCCCCGAAGGCAGCGACGGTACCGGGTAGAGGCCGGTGCGGAAGTAGATGTCGATGAAGTTCAGGCCGATGGCCCGGTTCGCGACCCGGACCTCGCCAGGCCCCGGCTCGGCAGGCGCGACGTCGGCGAACTCGAGCACCTCGGAACCGCCGGTGCGGGCAAACTGGATGCGCTTGGCCATGGGATGCTGTCCTGTGTATCGGGATGCTGAGGGATAGGGCCCTTTATCCAAACGCCGATGGCGCCGGGGGTCAAGTCAGGGGCCGATCCGTCGAGATCAGGCCCCGGAGGTTAAGGACGCCAACCCCTCGACGAAGGCCCGCTTCTCCGCCTCGAAGAAGCGCGCGTCGTGCTTGAAGCGGCGCAGCACCTCCTGCTCGTCGAAGGACAGCGTCGGCTTGAGTTCACCGGGCAGGGTCGCCGGATGCCGGCCGGACAGCCCCACGCGCTTGCCGCAGGCATCCTCGACCCAGCGCGAGATGCCGCACTCGCGCAGGAACGCCTCGTCGAGGTCATCCGTCGGCTCGACCCGCAGCGGCGCATTCAGCGCCAGCTCGCGAATCAGCCGCCGCCGGGGCTCGCGGCTCTCCTCGAGCGACGCGCTCAGCGCCAGCGTCATGCCGTCGCCGGCCTCGTCGAGCACCAGCAGGGCCAGCGCCAACGGCGCCTCGTCGTTGTCCACCAGCGCCCACAGCCGTGCCGCCTCGTTGGCAAACAGCAGGTGTCGCGTGCCACTGAACGCCACCAGGGGCGTCAAGCCCGCGGTCGTGCCGTGCACCGCCGCACACAACCGGGCCAGGCAGGCATCGCGCCGTTCGCCCGGCTCGAGACTCACCACCTTCATCGTCATCCCCCCGTGCCTGTAGACAGTCGCGCGAAGCCTAGCATATTCCTTCCGGCGACAGCCTGGCATATCGTGCAGTGACATCCTGCCGTCACCCCCGTGCAGTATGATCCCAGGCCGACCGAACAAGGAAGCGACGTCCATGCCACACCCCGCCATCGCCCTGCCCCGCCTGATGGCCCACCGCGGCCTCTCGGCCCATGCTCCGGAGAACACCCTGGCCGCCGTGCGGGCCGCCTTCGAGGCCGGTTGCACCTGGGTGGAGCTCGATGTGCAGTTGCTCGGCGACGCCACCCCGGTGATCTGGCACGACGCCACCGTGCGACGTTGCTCCGACGGGCGTGCACGGCTAGCCGACCTGGACTGGCCTCGCGCCCGCAGGCTGGACGCGGGCAGCTGGTTCGGCGACCGCTACCGTGGCGAGCCCATGGCCACGTTACGCGAGATGCTGGAGTTGCTCGACGAACTCGGCATGGGCCTCAACCTGGAGCTCAAGGTCACCCGCGGCCGCAATGCAGCGGCGCTGGTCGACAGTGTAGTGCCGACCCTGCTCGATGCCCTGCCCCCGGAGCGGCTGATTCTCTCCTCCTTCCACGATGGCGCCCTGGCCCGCGCCCGGGAGCTGGCCCCCCCGTCGCGGCTGGCCCTGGGTGTGCTGTTCGAGGGCATCTCCCGCGACTGGCGCTCGCGCTGCGAGGTGGTGGACGCCTACAGCGTGCATGCCGACTGGAAGCGGCTCAGCCGACGCGGTGCCCGAGCGGTGTGCGAGGCGGGCTATCGCCTGCTCTGCTACACCGCCAACGACCCCACGGCCTTCGCCCACCAGTGGGCCTGGGGGGTGGAGAGCGTGATCAGCGACGACCCGGCGTGTTTCGCCGGTCATCTGCCCGACGCCTGAACCGCTCCGGAGCCCGGGGTCGACTGCATCACCGCGATGCCAGTAGACGTTCGATCCCCACCATGTCGAGGCACGCCTCCAGGGCATCGGCCAGCCGGTCGAGTTCGGCGAGCCGGTGGACGGCGTAGTCCACCGCCCCGCCCTCGCCGCCCAGGCCGCAGCGCGCCAGCAGCGCCGTGCAGGCCTCGGGGCGGTCGAACAGGCCGTGCAGATAGGTGCCCATGACCTGGCCATCGTCGCTGACCGCGCCGTCCGGTCGCCCCTCCAGCTCGCAGAAGGGTCGCTCCAGCGCAAGCCCCTCGCTGACGCCGTTGTGGATCTCGTAACCGGCGATAGGCTCCCCCTCCGACAGCAGGCGGCCCTCGACGTTGAGCAGCTGCTTGCCGGCCACCATGCGGGTGGTCATCTCCAGCAGGCCGAACCCCGGCGTGGAGCCGGCCGGCCCCTCGAGCCCCTCCGGGTCGTCGATCACCGTGCCCAACATCTGGAAGCCGCCGCAGATGCCCAGCACCCTGCCGCCGAAGCGCAGGTGGCGCCGGATCGCGGTCTCCCATCCCTGGCGGCGGAGCCAGTCGAGGTCACTGCGGGTGCTCTTGCTGCCCGGCAGGATGAGCAGATCCGCCGGCGGGATGGGCTGGTTCGGTCCGACGAAGGTGAGCGCCACGCGCGGGTGCAGGCGCAGGGGGTCGAAGTCGTTATGGTTGCTGATGCGCGGCAGCGCCGGGACCACGACGTGCAGCGCCGGCTCGCCCTCTTCCCGCCCCTCGCGGCCGATGCTGTCCTCGGCATCCAGCAGCAGCCCCGGCAGATAGGGCAGCGTGCCCATCACCGGCCTGCCGGTGCGCTGCTCGAGCCAGTCCAGGCCCGGCTGCAGCAGCGCCATATCGCCGCGAAAGCGGTTGATCACGAAGCCCCGGGTACGCGCCCGTTCGGAGGCCGAGAGCAGTTCCAGGGTGCCCACCAGCTGGGCGAAGACACCGCCGCGGTCGATGTCCCCCACCAGCAGCACCGGGCAGTCGACGGCCTCGGCGAAGCCCATGTTGGCGATGTCGTTGGCGCGCAGGTTGATCTCCGCCGGGCTCCCGGCACCCTCGGCGATGACGACGTCATGGCGGCTCGACAGCGCCTGCCAGGCGGCCATCACCGCGGCCTTCGCCTCACGCTTGTAGGCGTGGTAGTCCAGGGCATCCATATGACCCTGCACCCGGCCACGCAGGATCACCTGGGCGCCGCGGTCGCTCTCGGGCTTGAGCAGCACCGGGTTCATGTCGCTATGCGGCGCCACCCCGGCCGCCAGCGCCTGCAGCGCCGTGGAGCGGCCGATCTCGCCGCCATCCACCGCCACCGCGCTGTTGAGCGCCATGTTCTGCGGCTTGAACGGCGCCACCGACACCCCGCGCCGCGCCAGCACCCGACACAACCCCGCCACCACGGTGCTCTTGCCCGCATCCGAGGTGGTGCCCTGGATCATCAGTGTTGCCATGCTCGTTGCCGTCCCCTTGCCGTTGGTGGATTGCCCGCCGCCCCAAAGTGACACTATAGTATCACTTACCACTCCCGAGACGGAGATTCCCATGAAAGTCGAGCTGGTGACCAATCTCAAACGCCAGGCCACCAAGATCCTGGCAGAACTGCACGACTCCAAGGAGCCGGTGCTGATCACCGAGCATGGCCAGCCCTCCGCCTACCTCGTCGATGTGGAAGACTACGAGTTCATGCAGCGTCGCCTGGCATTACTGGATGGCCTGTCTCGAGGGGAACGGGCGACTCTGGAGGGACGGACCTACTCCCAGTCGGAGGCGAAAGAGAAGCTGGGCAAATGGCTGAAGTAACCTGGACGGAACCCGCCCTCTCCGACCTGGAGGCCATTGCCGACTATATCGCCCTGGATAACCCCGACGCCGCCCGCAAGCTGGTGACAGCGGTCTTTGCCGCCACCGAACGCCTCGAGACCTTCCCTGGATCAGGCCGCACGTCCCCGGAACTTCCCGACTCCGTCTACCGGGAGGTCGGAGTGCCACCTTGCCGGGTCTTCTACCGCCAGGACGCCGATAGCGTGCTGATACTCCATGTCATGCGCGAGGAAAGACAGCTCAGGACCTATCTCTTGGGCTGACTACGAATCCACGCCTGCAAGCACCCGGCGCAACCCGCCACCACCGAGCTCTTGCCCGCATCCGAGGTGGTGGCCCGAATCATCAAAGTGGACAATGACTTCCATCAACTGCTGTCATATCGAGCGTCGATCGCCCGCTTCAAGGGAGTACTGGCCAGTGGCTCGCCCCAGCCATTGC
The DNA here is from genome assembly GCF_022487945.1 of Halomonas flagellata. Classification (NCBI taxonomy): domain Bacteria; kingdom Pseudomonadati; phylum Pseudomonadota; class Gammaproteobacteria; order Oceanospirillales; family Halomonadaceae; genus Halomonas; species Halomonas flagellata. The sequence goes on along the minus strand of NZ_JAKVPY010000001.1, from coordinate 51,537 downwards.
CATGCACCCGCTCGGTCAGCGGCAGGCGTTGCCGCCAGCCCGCGCGCGCGAGTTCCGGCCGGTCGAGGAAGTCGCCGACATAGCCCAGGCAGAGATAGGCGAGCGGGTAGACCGACGCCGGCAGCGACAACACCTCGGCCAGTTCGGCCGGGTCGAGGATGCTGACCCAGCCGACGCCGATGCCTTCGGCCCGGGCCGCCAGCCACAGGTTCTGGACCGCCAGGCAGGTGCTGAACAGGTCCGTCTCGACGATGCTGTGCCGACCCAGCACGTGCTCGCCGCCACGCTCCCGGTCGCAGGTGATGCACAGGTTGAGCGGGCTCTCCAGGATGCCCTCCAGCTTGAGGCGGCGATAGAGCATCCCGCGCGCCCCGGCGTGGCACTCGGCCGCCCTGGCGTTCTCACGCTCGAAGATCCGATGCACCCGTTCGCGCACCTCGAGGCTGTCGATCACCAGGAAGTCCCAGGGCTGCATGAAGCCCACCGAGGGCGCGTGGTGGGCAGCCTCCAGCAGGCGCGCCAGCACCTCGGGCGGGATGGGATCCGGCAGGAACTGGGCGCGCACGTCCCGGCGCTCGTGGATGGCCCGGTAGACGCCGGCCCGCTGTGCTTCGGGGAAGGCGTGGTCGGGTCGCCCGCTCTGCTCTACCATGCGGCTCTCTCCTGGCAACGTCGTGGATGTCTAGAGCTCGACGCCCTTCTGCGCCCTGACGCCCTGCTCCTTGAAGGCGTGCTTGACCACCTTCATCTCGGTGACGGTGTCGGCCAGCTCGATCAGCGCCTCCGGGGCGTGGCGGCCGGTGACGATCACGTGCTGCATCACCGGGCGGGCCTGGAGGTCGTCCAGTACCCGGTCGAGGTTCAGGTACTCGTGGCGCAGGGCAATATTGAGCTCGTCGAGCAGCACCAGGTCGTAGCTGTCGTCGGCCAGCATCCGGCTGGCCTCGGCCCAGGCGGCCTCGGCGGCACGGATATCGCGCTCGCGGTCCTGAGTGTCCCAGGTGTAGCCCTCGCCCATGACGTGATAGTCCACGCCCGGCAGCTGGCGGAAGAAGGCCTCCTCCCCGGTCTGGAACTTGCCCTTGATGAACTGCACCACCCCCACCTGCATGCCATGGCCCAGGGCGCGAGCGAGCATGCCGAAGCCGGAGCTGCTCTTGCCCTTGCCGGGGCCGGTGAGCACCAGCAGCACGCCCTGATCCTTGTCGGCGGCGGCGATGCGCTCGTTCATGATCTTCTGCTTGTGGGCCATGCGCTCGGCATGGCGCTGGGGATCGACCTTCTTCATTTCACTCTCCTGCGGTGTCGATAGGGCTATTCGATTGGCTCGGCAGCAGCGGCGCCCGGGCCAACAAGTAGACGTCCATGATCCAGCCATGCTGCTCGCGCAGGGCGGAGCGGCGCTCGAGGATCGACGGGGCCACGTCAGCCAACCAGCCGTCGAGCAGGCTTTGCTTGTCCATGCCCAGGTAGGCGCCCCACCAGATGTAGAGGCCTCCGGGAGGCAGCACCTCGAAGGCGCCTCCGCTGTCGAGCATGACCGCGACGCTGGCGGCATCGCCGGGCCAGCCGCGCTCACGCAGACGCCGGCCGGTGGTGATCTGGACCGGTTCGGCGAGCGCATTGAGGGGGATCCGGTGCTCGGCGGTCAGGACCTGCAGGCTGGTGATGCCCGGTACTATCTCTACCTTCAGGTCCACCTCGACCGCCCGCCCAGCGGCGCTTTTCATACACGCCCCAAGACGCCTGGCGATGCGCAGGCTGCTGTCGTATAGCGAGGGATCACCCCAGATCAGCATGCCGACTCGTCCGCCCTGCGGCAGATGGGACTCCATGAGCCCGGCCCAGACACGAGCAATCGCCTCATGCCAGTCGTCCACCGCGCCCAGGTAATCGGCGCGGGCATCGCGTCGAGGTAGATCGAACTCCACGACCCGGGTGCGTGACGGATCGTCCAGGAGGTTCCGGCACAGCAGCCGGCGCAGGTCGACCAGGTCCGACTTGGCGTCCCCCTTGCGTGGCAACAGGATGAGGTCCGCCTCATTGAGCGCCCGCACGGCAGCCAGGGTGACATGATCGGGATTGCCCGTACCGATGCCGATCAGCGAGAGCCGGATCATGCGTCGCCTCCCATGTCTTCTGCGGTACCGGCAAAGGGCGAGTCCGCCGACTGGGGCCGAAAGCGACGATCATAGCCGACCGAATACAGGCAGCTTTCCTGGAAATCCTCACTTTCCAGAACGGATCCCACCAGGATCAGCGCCGTCCGCTGCATGCGCTCGTCGACTCGGGATGCCACCGTCGACAAGCGCCCCCGGACCACTCGTTCATCGGGCCAACTGGCCCGCCAGACGATGGCGACCGGACAATCGGCACCGTAGAACGGCACCAGGTCTTCCACCACCTGGGCCAGGTGATGAATGGAAAGGTGAATCGCCAGGGTGGCGCCGGTTTTTGCGAAGTTGGCCAGGGTTTCGCCATCCGGCATGGCGCTGGCACGCCCTGGTGTGCGTGTCAGCACCACGGATTGCGCCACCCCCGGCAGCGTCAACTCCTGCCCCAGGGTGGCGGCAGCAGCAGCAAAGGACGGCACGCCCGGGGTAATGGCATAGGGAATGTCCAGCTCGCGCAACCGGCGCAATTGTTCCCCCATGGCGGACCACACCGACAGGTCCCCGGAATGCAGTCGGGCCACGTCCAGGCCCGCGGCATGGGCGCTACGCATCTCGTCGATGATCTCATCCAGGGACAGGGGCGCGGTGTTGAGGATCCGGGCGCCTTCCGGGCAATGCTCGAGTACCTGGTCGGGCACCAGCGACCCCGCGTAGAGGCACACGGGGCAGGAGGCGATGAGATCCCGCCCCCGCAATGTCAGGAGATCCGGCGCACCGGGGCCGGCGCCGATGAAGTGTACCGTCATGCTGTCTCTCCCAGAGGGGCTCGCGCCACCGCCGCGGTGGCCAGTCGATCCATTGAAATCAGCCGGGGGCCGAGCAATGCCGCACCGGAACCCGCCGCCAACAGGGCGACGGCCTCGGCGACGCTCCCCGTTCCCCGGGCCCGCCAGCTGTGCCGGGAACGGGTAATCGTGATAGCCGTGGGCAGGGCGGCGTCGGCCACGAGGATCACCGCGATACCCCGCACCCGTCCCAATTCCTGAACCAGCGGCCACATCGTCCGGGTCGCGGCCAGCCGGTCAACGGCACCGTAGTGTTCGTGGAGCCGATCCAGCGCATCAATCAGCGACGCCAGCAGCGCCCCTCGGCGAAAGCCGAAACCCGCTACTGTTATCGAATCATCCACTACTATCATCGGGTCACCCGCCATTGCACGATGGGGTAGCTGGCCTTCCAGCCCCGTCGCGTGCCGATGGGAGCGGCGGCCGCCAGCTCGAGACGCAGCAGCTCACCGCCGGCCAGCTGCTGCCAGTGAGCCAGCAAGGCCTCGGACTCCAGGGTCACTGCATTGGCCACGAGGCGTACACCAGCCGGCAGGTGCCGCCACAGCACCTCCAGCAAGGTTTCCGACAGTCCGCCGCCGATGAATACCGCATCGGGCAGCGGATGATCGCGCAGCGTCTGATCACCCAGAACTTCGGGGGCGCTCCCCTCCACCACCTCGAGCCAGTCGACGCCCAGCGTTCGGGCATTGCGACGCGCCCGCGCCGCCCGCTCGCGGTGTACCTCGAAGGCCACGGCCTGGTTGTCCGGGTGGGCCAGCAGCCACTCGATGGCGATCGAGCCCGACCCCGTGCCGATATCCCACAGCCGCTCCCCCGCTACCGGGGCCAAGGCGGCCAGCGTCATGGCGCGAACCGCCTGCTTGGTGATCTGGCCATCGTGCTCGAACCATTCGTCCGGCAGGCCAGGTGTCAGCGGCAAGGCCGGCGCATCACCGGCCACCTCCAGGCCCACCGCGACCGGGTGGAGGATATCGCCAGGCAGGGCGGCGTCTGCCCGCACGCTGCGGATGCGCTCACCGTCACCGCCCAGCGATTCCAGAACATGCAGCCGAGACGAGCCGAAACCGCAGCGCACCAGCAACCCCGCCAGTTCGGCCACTGCGTCGCCGTCCCTCAGCAGCACCAGCAAGCGCCTTCCACGGTGCAGGTAAGGCCGGATGCGCGTCAGGGGTTTGGCGTGCAGGCCCAGGCACGGGCAGCCCTCCAGCGACCAGCCCAGCCGCGATGCCGCCAGGCTGAAGGTGGATGGCGATGGCAGGGCCTGCCATTCTCCAGCAAGCACATGACGCGCCAGGGTGGTGCCCGCCCCGAACCAGAACGGGTCGCCGGAAACCAGCATGACGACCCGGCGGCCGCGCTCGGCCAACAGTTGGGGGAGTCCGTCCGCGAATGGCACCGGCCATTCCCGCACCTCGGCAGCCAGAGGCGGCAACAGGCGCAGATGGCGACGCGCGCCGAACACCACCTCGGCGCCTTCCAGCGCGTCGCGGCTTGCCGGCGTCAGCCCCTCTGTGCCACCCTCCCCCCAGCCTAGAATCGTCAGCCAGGGAGCGTCGTTAACGTCAGCCATCATGAAAGTCCTGATTCTAGGGGGAACCACCGAAGCCAGTGCCCTGGCCAATGCCCTGGCCGAACGGTCGATCCCTGCCCTGTTCAGTTATGCCGGTCGAGTAAGCGCTCCCAAACCGCAGCCGTTGCCCACCCGCGTCGGCGGTTTTGGCGGGGTGGAGGGCCTGGCCGCCTTCCTGGCGGACAAGCGCATCACCCATCTGGTCGACGCCACCCACCCCTTTGCCGAACAAATGAGCCGCAACGCCGTATCGGCGGCGCAGCGAAGCGGCATCCGCTTCATCGCCCTGACCCGGCCCCCCTGGGAACCGATGGCCGGCGATCGCTGGCAACGGGTCGCCAGTGTCGACGCGGCGGTGAGCGCCCTGGCCGGTCCGCCGCAGCGGGTGCTGCTGGCGATCGGGCGCATGCACCTCGCCGCCTTTGCGGCACAGCCCCAGCACCACTACCTGCTGAGGTTGGTCGACCGACCCGAGGCCCCACCGCCCCTGCCTCATCACCGTGTGACCGTCGACCGTGGTCCCTTTACGCTGGACAGCGACCTGGCCCTGCTCCGGGAACATGGCGTCGAGCGCCTGGTGTGCAAGAATTCCGGCGGCGACGGTGCGGTTTCCAAACTCACCGCCGCCCGGCAACTGGGCCTGCCGGTGGTGATGATCGAGCGGCCGGCTCTCCCGCCGCGCCAGGAAGTCCATTCCATTGACGCAGTCCTGGCCTGGCTCGCTTAGAGGGCGTCTACAAATTACTGCGCTAGGCCATGCGTCGTTGAAATCAGCCTTAAAATGCTCATTTACAACCCCGTAAACTGCGCTTTTGCGGCTAATTTCGCCTTGCCTGACCGTCGCTCGTGACATTTGTAAACACCCTCTTATGGCGCCGAGCGCGGCGTATAGACCCACGGCTGCCCATCGCGCTCGAGTCGGCGCGTCTGACTGGATCCCACCATCACCAATGTGCGCATGTCGGCCATCTCCACGTCCGCTTCCCCTAGGGTCGTGACCCGAACGGATTCCTCCGGCGTGGAGACGGCCCGCGCGAACACGATCGGGCGCTGCGGCCCGCAGGCCTCCCGCAACACCTGCAAGACGTGTCCGAACCCCTCCGGCCGCGCCCTGGAGCGGGGGTTGTAGAACGCCATGGCAAAGTCAGCCTCTGCGGCCAGCCGCAAGCGCTTCTCGATCAGTGCCCAGGGCTTGAGGTTGTCGGACAGGTTGATACAACAGAAATCATGTCCCAGCGGCGCACCTACGCGCGCACTGGCAGCCAGCATGGCGGAGATGCCCGGCAATACCTGGATGTCCAGCGAACTCCACGCCGGCTCTCCCGCCTCCAGTGCCTCGAAGACGGCCGCGGCCATGGCGAACACGCCAGGGTCACCCGACGAGACGACCACTACCCGATGGCCATCGGCGGCCATCTGCAGCGCCTGTTCCGCCCGCCTGATTTCCTCGCGGTTGTCCGAGCCGTGGCGCGTCAGTCCCGGGCGCGGCGGCACCCGCTCGACATAGGGCACATAGCCCACCACATCGGTGGCCTCGGCCAGCGCGGCGGACACTTCCGGGGTGACCATTGCCTCGGCGCCCGGGCCTAGCCCGGCGATTCTTAGCCAGCCGCCCATCCCCCAGCCATCCTTGTCCCAGCTATCCTTCCCAACCCTGGGATCTCTCATGGTCGCCTCCCGTGGCCGTGGATCACCAGGATGGAAAAGTAAGGGACGCTATCGCCGGCTTCGCTGAACGGCAGTATCCGCTCCTGCGGCATGGTGGCGTATTCGATCAGCCAGGCCTCATCCTCGCGGCCGGCCCGAGCCAGCGCCCGCCTGAGCTTGTCCAGGTTGCGGCCGATCTTCATCACCACCAGGGCGTCGGTCTGCGCGATGTGCTCGACCAGCGTCGCCTCCGGCAGGGTGCCCATCAGCACGGTCATGATGTCGTCGCCCCAGGTCATCGGCTGCCCGGTGGCGGTCCAGGCGGCGGACATGCCCGTGATGCCGGGCACGACCGATACCGGCACCCGCCCCTGCAGGCGTGTATAGAGATGCATAAAAGAGCCGTAGAAAAACGGATCGCCTTCGCACAGCACCACCACATCCTGGCCCGCGTCGGCGATCTCGGTCAGCTGCGCGACGCTCGTTGCATAGAAGGCCGCCAGCAACTCGTTGTAACGGGGGTCGTCGAACGGAATCTCGGTGGTGACCGGGTATTCCATCGGCAGCTCGATGGCATCAAACGCCACCAGGCCTTCCACGATGCTGCGGGCATGGCCGGTCCGGCCCTTCTTGCGGAAATAGGCGACATGCGACGCCCCGCGGATCAGTCGATCCGCCCTGACGCTCATCAGATCCTGGCTGCCGGGCCCGAGGCCGACCCCGTAGATGGTTCCCTGCTTCATTCGCTACGATCCGCCATGGCATTGATGGCGGCCACCGTCACCGCACTGCCGCCGAGTCGCCCGCGCACGATGCAACAGGGTACCGACGCGCTCGCCCACAGGGCTTCCTTGGATTCAGCCGCGCCCACGAAACCCACCGGGCAGCCGATGACGGCCGCCGGGCGCGGGCAATCCGGCGCTTCCAGCATGTTCAACAGGTGGAACAGGGCGGTCGGTGCATTGCCGATCGCCACCACCGCACCGTCCAGGTAAGGTCGCCAGAGTTCCACGGCCGCCGCCGAGCGAGTGTTGGCCATGTCCCGGGCCAGGCCGGGAACCCGCTCATCGTGCAGGGTGCAGAGTATGGCGTTGTCCGCCGGCAGGCGCTTGCGGGTAATGCCCTCGGAGACCATGCGCGCGTCACACAGGATCGGCGCGCCCTGCTCCAGCGCCTGCCGAGCCCGGTTCACTACGTCGCCGCGGAAATGAAGGTGCGAGGCAAGTTCCACCAATCCGGCGGCATGGATCATGCGCACGGCCACCGGCTCTTCCTCCTCCGAGAAGCGCGAAAGCGACGCCTCGCGCCGGATGATGGCAAAGGACTCCCGGTAGATGGCCGGTCCGTCTGTTTCATAGACGTGAGGCATCTATCTTCTCCAGATAAGTTAAGAGGTCGGCTTCGCTGAGGCCGGTCGCAACCGGCGTACCATCGGCGCAACCGCCGACGATCAGGTCGAAGCGTCCGGCCCGCCCCGTCAGGCATACGCCAGCCGGCTGTCGGCGGGCGCAGCCCTTGGTACAACCGGACACATGCACGCTGCCCTCGACCCGGCCTGCCAGTCGTTCGGCCAGGCCCAGCGTCTCGACACTCGCCTGTTCGCAGTGGGGGGCGCCCGGACACGCTTGCATGGCCAGGCGCGGATCGTTTTCATCGTTCAGCAGGCCAGCGACCGACGCAGCCCCTGCGCATGCGGCGCCTTCTCCAGCCCCTTCCACCAGCAGGCGCCGCCAGGGCGTCACCCGCACGGCGGTTACCGCAGTTGGTTCGATCGCGGCACGCAGTGCCGAGGCCGGCGCCCGTCCAAACGGCAGGCCAACGACCCGGCCCCGGACATGGTGGCCCAGCGCTGGGCGGGGGCCGGCCTCGGCGGGCCGAATCGAGGCCGGCGCCCAGACCGGCAACGGCGCCTGATGCCGGCGCATCCGCCCGGATTCTCGTCCACCGCTCTCGACGAACCAGTGCGCCAGCCGCACCAGGTGCTCGACAGCAGCAGCGACAGAGTCCACGGGAGTGCCCAGCGCATGTCCATCGGCCCGGACTAATAGGCCGCCCGAAGCCCGCGGCTGCAAGGTGCCCGATGCCGACCGCTCGATGCGGAAGTCCACGGATACCTCGCCCAGCACCGGTGCATCACCGGCATCGATGGCAAGGCCTATCTTGTCCGGCAGTTCCGGCATCTCAGCGAGGCGAGCCTGCAGCAAGCGGGCCGCCTCATGGGTGGCGTCGCCTTCTTGCCAGTCCGGTGCCAGCAGCACTTGGGGCCGGCGTTCGACCTGCGGGTCCGGATCAACCAACCCATGCTCGACAAGGAAGGTCATCAGGGCGGGCCAGGTAGCCTCGGACACGCCGCGCAACTGTAGATTGGCGCGGCTGGTGAGTTCGATCAGGCCGCTACCGAAGTTCTCGGCCGCGTCACATAGCGCCAGCATCTGCTCCCGTGTGAGTCGCCCCAGGTGGGGGCGTACGCGAACCAGCAGACCATCGCCGGTCGCCATGGGCCGCCAGGCCCCGGGACACCAGCTCTTGATGCGAGGCTCGGCCGGCTTATCCATCTTATTCATCATGGGGACCCGGTCTCCTTGGCCTCGTCGATCCGTAGCAGCAGATCCTGCAAGGCCGCCCCCTGTTCATCAGGGTCCTGCCACATCCCCCGCTGCACGGCTTCCAGCAGCCGCTCGGCCATCTCCTCCAGCGCCGCCGGGTTATGCTCGCGCAGGAACTGCTGGTTGCGGCGATCCAGTACCAGCGCCTCGGTGACCTGGGCGTACTGATAGTCGGCCACCAGATCGGTGGTGGCATCATAGGCAAACAGATAGTCCACCGTGGCGGCCATCTCGAAGGCGCCCTTGTAGCCGTGCTCCCGCATGGCGTTGATCCATTTGGGATTGAGCACCCGGGAACGAATCACGCGGAATAGTTCCTCCTTGAGGGTCCGAATCCGCGGATGCGCCGGGTTGGCGTGATCGGCGTGGTAGATGCTCGGTGCCTGCCCAGCGAGGGAACGGCTGGCGTTGGCCATGCCACCCTGGAACTCGTAGTAGCCGTTCGAATCGAGGATGTCGTGTTCGCGGTTGTCCTGGTTCTGCATCACCGCATCCAGGCCCTCGAGCTGTCGTTCGAAGGCCCCCCGCGCGGCGATCCCCGATTCCGGGAACTGACCGTAGGCATAGGCACCAGCCTTCAGGTAGGCCTCGGCCAGATCGTCCGCACCGTCCCAGGCGCGGTTGTCGATGAGCCGGTTCAGGCCGGTGCCGTACTCGCCGGGCTTGCTGCCAAAGATCCGGTAGCCGGCCTCCCGGGCGGCTGCGTCGGGCGACCGGCCCTGACGTTCGAGTTCCTGCCGGCGCTCCAGTACCGCCGCACGAATGGTGTTGCCGTTGCCCGGCTCCTCGTACTCGGCGACCGCCTGCACCGCGGCATCGAACAGGCGGATGACATTGGGAAAGGCATCGCGGAAGAAGCCGGACACCCGCAGGGTGACGTCCACGCGGGGGCGCCCCAACAGCATGGCGGGAATCACCTCGACATCGATCACCCGCTGCGAGCCGAGCGACCAGACCGGCCGCACCCCCATCAGGGCGAAGGCCTGGGCGATGTCATCGCCGCCGGTACGCATGGTCGCGGTGCCCCAGATCGACAGCCCCAGCCGGCGCGGGTAGTCGCCGTTGTCCTGCAGGTAACGCTCCACGAACGCCCGCGCCGATTTCTCTCCCAGGGACCAGGCGGCGGGTGACGGAATCGAGCGATTGTCCACGCTGAAGAAGTTGCGCCCCGTGGGCAGGGTGTCCAGCCGCCCGCGACTGGGGGCACCACTCGGCCCGGCCGGCACGAAGACGCCGTTAAGTCCGTCCAGCAGCGACTGGATCTCCATCTCGGCGCCACGCTGCATGGCGACCCAGAGCCGTTCGCGGGCATAGCGACACTGCGCCGCGGTGGCCGGATAGTCACGGGCCAAGGTGGCCAGGCAGCCCGGCGCCAGGACGTAGTCGGTCACCAGCCGATGGGCGAGCCGTTCCAGACGCTCACGGGTATCGGCGCCGGTGCGCCAGGCGGACGCCTCCAGCTCGGTCAGGACCGGTGGCCTCGGGCCGGTCCAGGGTTCGGCCCCGGCCGTCAGGGGATCGAAGTGCCCGCCCTCTTCCTGCAACCCCAGGTCGTCCGCCAGGTTGTGCAACAGACCGCGATGGGCCGGCCCCTCTCCCCGAGGCAGTCTCAGGATGGCGACCAGGGTCCCCGCCAGCTTGTCCTGCGGCGGCAGGGTGCCCAGCACGTGCAAGCCATGGCGGATCTGGGCTTCCTTGATATCGCACAGATAGGTGTCCAGCTCGTTGAGCAGGCGCTCGTCATCCGTGTCCTCTACCGTCTGCGCCAGCTCCTGGTCGATACCGGTGCGGCGCAGATGCTCCAGGATCCGCTCGCGCAGCAGCGCCTCACGCCGCGGATCCATGCCCAGGGCCTGGTAATACTCGTCGGTCAGCGCTTCCAGTTCCGCCATGGCACCGTAGAGCTCGGCACGGGCCAGCGGCGGCATCAGGTGATCGATGATGACGGCCTGGCTGCGACGCTTGGCCTGGGCGCCTTCGCCCGGATCGTTGACGATGAACGGATAGAAATGCGGCACCGGCCCCAGGGCGATCTCCGGCCAGCAATCGGCGCTCAGTGCCGTGCTCTTGCCCGGCAGCCATTCCAGATTGCCGTGTTTGCCGACATGGACCACCGCATCCACCCGGTAGTGATCGCGCAGCCAGAGATAGAACGCCAGGTAACTGTGGGGCGGCACCAGTTCGGTATCGTGATAGGTCTGCGTCGGGTCGTCTATGAAGTCCCGCTCCGGCTGAATCCCGACGAAGGTCTCCCCCAGGCGGACCCCGGCGATCATCAGTCGGCCCTGGCGGCACTTGGGATCGTCAGACGGCGCCCCCCAGCGCCTGCATACCGCTTCTTGAAGTGCTTCCGGCAGGGTCTGGAACCACTGCAGATAGTCGTCGAGCCCGATGCTCTGCCAGCAGCCGCGCTGATCCAGGACGCGGTGATCATTGGTGACGGTGCCCTGCAGCAGCCGGATCAGGGCATCGCCGTTGTCTGGCACGTCGCTCACCGGATAGCCCGCCGCGGCCAGCGCCCGCAAAATCTCTATCGTCGATGCCGGCGTATCCAGGCCGACCCCATTGCCGATGCGGCCATCGCGATTGGGATAATTGGCCAGCACCAGCGCCAGGCGCTTGTCGCTGTTCGGGGTCTGGCGCAGGTCGCAGAAGCGCCGAGCCAGCTTGGCGACGAAGGCGGCGCGCTCGGGATGCAGGGCGTGGCGGGTCACCGATAGCTGACAGCGCTCGCTGTAGAGAGCTTCCGCCTTGAAACCCACCGCCCGAGTGATGATGCGTCCATCCATCTCCGGCAGGACCACCTGCATGGCCACGTCGCGGCTATGCAGGCCGGCCGCCATGGCCCGCCAGTCTTCCTCGGTACTGCTCGCCAGGATCGCCTGCAGGACCACCGGCCGTCCGACGAAGAGGCTGTCGGGTACCTCGAGGGCGTCCAGGTCGTCCGGATTGCGGTTGACGGAAAACCCGGTGGTGTTGACCACCAGCATGGCCCCCGTCTGCTCGATCAGGTGATTGACGAAGGCGACGCAGGCTTCCTCCTTCAGCGACGCCACGGCCACCGCCAGCGGCTCGAGCCCCTGGGCTCGCAGCGCCTCGATCAGGCCGTCCAGCACGGCGGTATTGGCGCCCTGCAGATGACTGCGGTAGAACAGCAGCAGACACACCGGACGCCCGGGAACCCGACACTCCCGCCATTCGCTCAGCGTCGCTTCCCCTTGGCTCGCGGCATGCGGTGCATAGAGCAGCGCCGCGGGAATCGCCTTGGGTTCCTGCCAGTCCAGAGAAAGTCTCAGACGCTGTCCCAAGCACTCTGCGCCGACAAAACGCAGCAACTGCTCGGCATTGTCCACCCCGCCCTCTCTCAGGTAGCGCCACACTCGGTGGGCCGACTCGAAAGGCACACTGGACTCGCCCAGCAGGGCGTCGTCCGGCTCGTCACTGCCCGGCACCAGGATCAGCTGGCGCCCCTGGCCGGCAGCGGCCCAGGCCAGCAGACGCTCGTGGCCGTATTGCCAGTAGGCGCTCCCTCCCATCAGCGAGACGATCACCAGACGCGCCTCTTCCAGCACACGATCCTCGTAGAGATCGTAGGCGGCGGGCTTGACCAGGTTCATCCAGTTCGCGAGCCGTACCGTCGGGTAGCCGTCCCCGACCGTCGAGACCAGCCGCTCGACCGCCTGCGCCAGGGCCGACAGGCTGCTGTCGGCGGCGGACAGGATGACGATCTCGGCAGGGCTCTGCTGCAGGTCGACGATGCCCTCATCGTCGACGAAGCCTCCGGGCTTGGCGGCGAAAAGGTGCATCAGGTGGTCGTCGCGATCTCGGCGCTCGCCAGGGCCGCGTGCAGGGCCTCGCTATCCAGCGCCTTGCCGATAATGACAAGCTGGGTGCGGCGCGGCTCGTCCTGCCCCCATAGCCGGTCGAAATAGCCGTCCTGGCGCTCCCCCACGGCCTGGATCACCCGACGCATGGGCTTGCCCGGAATGGCCGCGAAGCCCTTGGCCCGATAGATCTCGTGGGTTTTCAGCAGTTGCTGGAGCCTGTCCGCCAGGGCGTCGCCATCGACTTCCCCCAGCCGAATCACGCAGGAATCGAAATGATCGTGCGCATGGTCGTGGTGCGCCCCCTCGGCATGATGGCGATCATGGTGGTTGTCGATGCGGTCGATGTTTTCCTCGCTCGCCGCGCCGATGCCCATCAGGGCTTCCAACTGGGACGTATCCGTGGCCCGAGTCTGGTTGATATAAAAGCTCTGATCGATAAACAGAGTTTTCACGGATTCCGGCACCCGCTGGGCCACCAGTGCTTCCACCCGCGCCCTGTCGGCCGGCTCGAGCAGGTCGGTCTTGCTGACCAACACCAGGTCGGCCGCGCTTAGCTGGTCGTCCAGCAATTCACGCAGGCTGGGATCATGGTCCAGGCTTTCGTCGGCCCGGCGCTGGGCTTCCACCTTGTCGACATCGCTCGCATAACGGCCAGCGGCGACGGCCGGCCCGTCGACCACGGTGATGATGGCATCGACGGTGCAATGCTGGCGCACCTCCGGCCAGTTGAACGCCTGGACCAGCGGCTTGGGCAGGGCCAGGCCACTGGTTTCGATCAGGATGTGGTCGATGTCGTCCCGGCGGGCCACCAGCTTTTTCATCACCGGCAGGAATTCCTCTTCCACCGTGCAGCAGATGCAGCCATTCGCCAGTTCATAGATGCCGCTTTCGGCCTCCACGGCGGAGTCGTCTTCACAACCCAAGGCGCAACCGCGCAGCAGGCTGGAATCGATATCCTGCTCGCCGAATTCGTTGACGATGACGGCGATGCGCTTGCCGGTGACCTGGCGCAGAATGCTGGCCAGCAGCGTGGTCTTGCCGCTGCCCAGGAAGCCGGTCACCACCGTGGCGGGGATCTTGTTCAGTCGCATCCGTTGAGTTCCTCAGTTTCTATGATCTGCTGGGTCCCGCTCAAACAGGCGGGCCACGGCGGCGGGATTGTCAGGGAAAAACAGGTGCAGATAGGACGCCGTCAGCCGTCGTTGGCGATAGATGGCCTCCCCCGGCGCGGGATGGCGTTGGCGCCGCCCGTGGGCGATTGGCTCAGGGGTGCCCTCCGACACCGAGCGGTGATGGGCATGGCCCCGGATCGGCCCTTCTGGCAGCTCGGCGGTCTGCATCCCCTGACAGCCTCGCCGCCCGCGCATGGCGCCATGCCCGGGCAGCAGGCCCAGCATGGTGTGGGCCCGGTCGTCATAGTCCGTCAGGGTTTCCAGGCAATAGAGCATGCCGCCGCATTCGGCGAGGATGGGCTTGTCCGCGGCGAAGAAGCGGCGGATGTCATCCCGCATGGCGGCATTCGCCGCCAACGGCGCGGCGTGGAGCTCGGGGTAGCCGCCTGGCAGCCAGAGGGCATCGCAGGGGGGCAGGCATCCGTCGGTCAGCGGCGAGAAGAAACGCAGGGTCGCCCCCATCCGCTCCAGCAGGTCCAGGTTGGCCTGGTAGATGAAGCTGAACGCCGCATCCCGCGCCACTCCTATGGTATGGCCGTGAAGGATGGTCTGGCCGTGAAGCGCGGGCAGTATCGCCGTGTGATTGTCGGGCACCGCGTCGAAGGCGACCGGCGGCAATTGCAGGAGTGCATCCGCCAGCCCCTCGGCCAGCAGCGCCTTGGCACCGGCCTCGAAGCGGGTTTCCAGGTCCTCGCGGATCTCCTCGGCCTGAACCAGCCCCAGGTGCCGTTCCGGCAGGGCCAGGGCCGCATTGCGCTCCACCGCCGCCAGCAGAGGAATGGCGGCCGGCAGCGCCGCGTCGATCAGTTCCCGGTGGCGTTTTGAGCCGCAGGCGTTGGCAATCAGCCCGGCGATGCGGATATCGTCACGGAAGCCCGCCAGGCCGGCCACCAGCGCCGCCGCGGTCTGGGCCATCCCTTTCACGTCCATGACGATGACCATCGGCAAGTCGAACAAGGCCGCGAGATCGGCGCTGGACGGTTCGCCATCGAACAGGCCCATGGCGCCTTCCACCAGGATGAGGTCCGCCTCGAGGGCGGCATCAAACAGGCGCTGGCGACAATAGGCCTCGCCGGCCATCCACAGATCGAGCTGGTCGACCGGCTGGCCCGAAGCCTGGGCCAGCACCAGGGGATCCAGGTAATCCGGACCGGTCTTGAAGACCCGTACCACCTTGCCCTGGTTGCGCAGCATCCGCGCCAACGCCGCTGTCACCGTGGTCTTGCCCTGCCCCGATGCCGGCGCGGCGATGAAGACCGCGGGACAGGCCGCCCGCGCCGGCCCCCGGCCTGCCTCCGTATCGGAACGGTCCCTGGCTCGGATCTCGGCGCGCTCGGTCATGTGGCCTCCAGGCTGGACTCTAGGCTAGACATGGGCCGGTACAGGGCGCCCAGTTGCTCGGCGATCTGACGCCCCCGCCCCCGCTTGACGGCAGCCTGTTCGGTATCCACGACGATGCAATCGCCGAGTGACGGCAGGCCGGCCAGGGATTGCCGGGTGCGACCGTCGGTGATGAGGTAGGTCCGCACATGCAGGCCGGCGTCCTGTCGCCGCCATTGGCGAATCAGGCGCGCCGCCCGCAGGACGGCGTCGCGGATCGGCGTGCCACCGCCACCATCCGCGGCATCGAGCCGGCTGAGCATGTCCTTGGGCGCGCGTCGCCGTGGCAGGATCGACGTGACGCCGTCATTGCCGAAGCCCAGGACCACGATCTGCTCCCGGGCGGCGTAGGCCTGGCGCGCCAGCCGGTCGACCAGGCCCTTGGCCCGGCCCAACAGACGTTGGCCCAGGGTAGACGCGGAGGTATCCAGCAGGATGACATGCAACACCGGCCGCCCGGTGCGGGCCTTGCGATAGCGCAGTTGTCGCCAGGGCCAGTGCCCCCGGTTGGCGATCAGGGTGCCGAACCAGTCCGGCTGCTTCGCCTCGGCATGCGCCCGGCGCTGCCCCGGCTGGTGCCCCCGGCGCACTCGCGAGGACGGCGGCGTCGATGGCGAGGGTGTCGCGGGAGTCCCAGCGGAGAGCTCCGGCAATTCCGCTATCGGCACCCTCACGCTTTGCTGTGTCACCGGGGGCATGGCGCCCCACTGCCCTTGGGCCTCCGAGGCAGCGGTGTGGTCGGGGGTGGCGGACGAAGCCTCCCTGTCGGCGCCGGAGTCCCCCCTCCCCGGGGGAGGCGGCGGCGTTCCGGACGGCGGAGGTGGCGGGGTGTGGTGCGTCGTACGGCGATGCGCCAGGACCCAGGGCGCGACCGTCTCCAGGTCCTCCTGGTCCACCGTGTACGCCCCTCGCCAGGCGGCATGCGCCAGGGCCGCACGATGCCAGGTCACATCCGCCCGCAGGCCTTCGACACCCGCGGCCTCGCAACGCACCGCGATATGCTCGTAGACCCAGGGCTCGGTAGTGATCTCGGCCAGCGCCCGCTGCGCTCGCCGGATACGCTGGGTCAGTGACGCCTGGACGGCCTCATGGTGCGCCACATAGGCCTGCGGGTCGCGATCGAAGGCCTCTCGCTGCTGCACGATGGCAATCCGTTCCCGGACGCTCAGCGCCGCGTCCTGCTCGAGACAGAGGCCGAAACGGTCGAGCAATTGGGGGCGCAGTTCCCCCTCATCCGGATTCATGGTGCCGATCAGGCTGAAGCGTGCAGGATGCGTATGGCTGATGCCGTCGCGTTCGACGATATTGATGCCGCTCGCCGCCACATCGAGCAGCAGGTCCACCAGGGTGTCCGGCAGCAGGTTGACCTCGTCGACATACAACACGCCGCCATCCGCCTTGGCCAGCAAGCCCGCGTGGAAGGTCGCCTCGCGCTCGGACAGCACCCGTTGAAGGTCCAGGCTGCCGGTCAAGCGGTCCTCGCTGGCGCCCAGCGGCAGGGTGACGAACGGCGGCCGACGCCCCTCGGCGTCATCGGGAAGGATCGCCGCCAGCGCCCGCGCCAGGGTGGATTTGGCGCTCCCCCGTGGACCGCTGATCAGCACGCCGCCCACCCGGGGATTGATGACGTTGAGCAGCAAGGCGGTCTTGAGGGCATCCTGGCCGACGACGGCGGCAAAGGGAAACTCACACACGGCGGGCATCATGGCCTCGCATGAAAGCGGCAAGAGACGTCAGGGCGATGGCACACGACCGCCTGGCCGGCAGCCGACAGGGACGGGAAGCTCGTTGGAAAGGAAGGAAAGGAATCGCAGACACACTCTAATCCCCGGTGCCCACCGCACCGTTACTGGATGAAACGAAACGACGGGCCGGTCTCCGGGCTCAAGGAGGGCGCATTCGAAAGAATCACGCCAACGCCTGCACCTTCCCGGCTCATGCCAGTGGTCTTCGCAGGCGACTCGCTTATTACCGTTGCGGGGGCAGCGATGGACTTGGCCGTACAGCCTCACCATACTTCCCGATTATCCCCTGCAGGCAGGGGCACCCGTCTTCAGTCGGGCCATCCTAAAGCAATTGCCGCAACAGGCGCAATCGATGGCTATCTTCCGTCCCATGGGACGGCCACACCGCACTCCTGGTGCGCCTGGGCACCCCGCCGGGCAGGCACGGGGACGCTCGGTTGCGGCCCGATGGCTCGATCCTCATGGGCCTCTCAGGGCTTGTTTTTTCATGCGGTTTTATCACATGATCTTCGCCGCTCGCGATCAACACCCCGAGGTCGAGGCGAACATCATCGCGGCATGGCCATGAAAGACACGGTATGAAGATCGACAATCACAATGTCGTGATCGGCCACCTCTTCCCAAAAACTCGGATATAAAAGCATGAACGTCGCTCGTCATATATTGGCAACGCTATCTCTTATCCCGGCTTCACATGCCATGGCTGACTCCACTTCTTATCCACTGACGCTGACCAATTGTGGCATGGAAGTCCACTTTCAATCCGCACCAAACAGCACGGTCACCGTCGGCCAATCGGCCACCGAAATTCTCTATGCGCTGGGGCTGGCCGACAGGGTCGCAGGAACCTCGGTCTGGTTCAATCCGGTATTGCCACAGTTCCGCGATGTCAATGCCGACATCGAGCGAATCGCCGACAATGATCCGAGTTTCGAGGCCGTGGTGAACAAGAAACCCGATCTCGTCGCCACCCAATATGAGTGGCACATTGGCCCCACCGGCAGCGTGGCGACCCGGCGCCAGTTTCATGACTTGGGCATCGCCACCTACATCATGCCAGCCGATTGCGATACCAAGGACAATGCCACCGGCGGCGACGGCACCCGTATTGCCGCCTTCTCCCCCGATTCGGTCTACAAGGGCATCAACGAGCTGGCCACGATCTTCGACGTGCAAGACGCCGGGGCGGCGCTGGTGGCCGACCTCGAGGCGCGCGAGGCGCGCGCTATCGCCAACGCCGAGGGTCTCGAGCTGCCGGAAGACCTGTCGGCGGTATTCTGGTTCTCTTCTCCGGAGTTGTCGGCTGCTCCCTACGTCGCCGGCCGGCTCGGTGCGCCAGGCTATATAATGGACAAGCTCGGCATCCGCAATGTGATCCAGTCCGATGAGGAGTGGCCCACCGTCGGCTGGGAGTCCATTGCCAAGGCCGATCCGGATGTCATCGTGGTGGCCCACATGGATCGTCGCCGCTACCCTGCCGACGCTGTCGATAAAAAGCACGAGTTTCTACACAGCGATCCCGTCACCCGCGAAATGGCAGCGGTGAAGAACGGGCACATCATTGAAATGGACGCCCATGCGATGAGCGCCACGATGCGCACGATCTTCGGCCTCGAGACGCTGGCCGATGCCCTGTCGACCCTGTCCTTCGACCGATGAATTCGGCAATAGCGCTGGGATCCCCGGCTCGCTTCCGATGGCGTTGGACCTGGCTGACGCCACTGATCCTGCTCATCGCCGTGATGGCGGGCACCGCGATCGGCGAGACGTCGATCCCGCTCGAGACGATCCTCAAGGTGCTGGCCAACCGGCTCTGGGGGGCGGGGTATGCCGTCGATCGAATCGACGCCGGCATCATCTGGAGCTACCGGCTCAGCCGCGCCATTCTCGCGGCCTGTTGCGGCGCCGGGCTGGCCTTGGCGGGCGTCGTCCTGCAGGCGCTGTTGCGCAACCCCCTGGCCGATCCGTTCCTGATGGGGATCTCCGCCGGCGCCTCGACCGGTGCCGTGGCGGTCACCATCACCGGGATCGGCGCCGGCGCCATGACGCTCTCGCTCGGGGCCTTTGCCGGGGCGGGTCTGGCCTTCGGCCTGGTGGTATTGCTCGCCCATGCTGCCAGCAGCGGTACCGGGGGCGGACGCGGTACCCAGGCCGCGGGGGGCATCATTCTGGCCGGCATTGCCGGATCGCAACTCTTCAATGCCCTCACCGCCTTCATCATTGCCAAGTCAGCGAGTGCCGAGCAGGCGCGCGGTATCATGTTCTGGCTGATGGGCAACCTCTCCGGCGTTCGTTGGGATGATGTCCTCCTGGGGCTGCCCGTCGCCCTGGGCGGTCTACTGATCTGCCTGTGGCACCGGCGTGCGCTGGATGCCTTTACCTTCGGCGCCGACAGCGCCGCCTCGATGGGCATCGCCGTGCGCAGCGTCCGGGGCATCCTGATTACCGCCATGGCACTGGTGACCGCCGTGATGGTCTCCAAGGTCGGCGCCATCGGCTTCGTGGGTCTGGTGATTCCCCATGCCATGCGCTTTCTCGTTGGCAGCCGCCACACCCGTCTGGTGCCTGCCTCGGCGCTGGCCGGCGCCGTCTTTCTGATCGGCTCGGACATCCTCTCGCGTATCCTCGTGCCGGGGCAGGCGTTGCCGATCGGGGTGGTCACTTCGCTGATCGGTGCCCCGGCTTTCGCCATGATTCTGGTTCGTGGGACGAAAATACGATGAAACTGGCCGCTGAACGGGTCGACTGGACGGTCCACGGGCACAAGTTGCTGGACGACGTCAGCCTCGCGGTGGAGGCCGGCGAAACCTTCGGCCTGATTGGCCCGAACGGCTCTGGCAAGACCACTCTGTTGCGAGTGCTCGCGGGGCTGCGCAGGCCGAAGAGCGGACGCGTCCTGGTGGACGGCCTGCCGATGACCAGGATGCGGCAACGTGACATCGCCCGATCCATCTCCTTCGTCGAGCAACAGGCGGAAACCCTCGATCGGATAGAGGTACGAGAGGCGGTAGCCCTGGGCCGGACCCCCTTCCTCTCACCGCTACGTTCGTGGTCGGACCAGGATGACGCCATCGTCTCCCGAGCCCTCGATGATGTCGGCATGCGACATCTGGCGGGCCGTCTCTGGCACACGCTTTCCGGCGGTGAACGTCAGCGCGTCCATATTGCTCGCGCCTTGGCTCAGCAGCCGAGCATCCTGCTGCTCGACGAGCCCACCAACCACCTCGATATTCGTCACCAGCTATCGATCCTCCAATTGGTCAGGCAGCTGCCGGTCACGGTGGTCATCGCCTTGCACGACCTCAACCAGGCCATGGACTGTGACCGCATCGGCGTGATGGATGCCGGGTGCCTGGTCGACATCGGCACACCCCGGCGGGTGCTGACGGCCGACAGGCTGCAGCGCACCTTCGGCGTGCACGCCGATATCCTCGACGACCCCCAGGATGATCGCCGGATCCTGCGCTTCCGCCACGCCCTATAAGTGCCCCCATCTCACGATCCCGATGAGTGAGGCGGTTTTACGCGGGCTTCGACGGCGAGCGGCGGTTTCAGGCTGCCGACCAACAGGGCGCTCAGCAGCGAACCGCAGGCGATCGCCAGTAGATAGAGAAACGGGTGTTGGACCAGCGGGATGACGAAGACGCCGCCATGGGGGGCCGGCAGCTGGCAGCCGAAGTACATCGACAGCCCGCCCGCCAGCGCCGAGCCGACGATGCAGGCGGGCAGCACCCGGAGCGGGTCGGCGGCGGCGAAGGGGATGGCGCCTTCGGTGATGAAGGAGGCGCCGAGCACGAAGCAGCTCTTGCCGGCGCGCCGCTCGTTGGCGCCGAAGCGGCTGCGGAACAGCAGCGTCGCCAGCCCCATCGCCAGCGGCGGCACCATGCCGCCGGCCATGACCGCGGCCTGGGGCAGGTGGTTGCCCGCCGCTATGGCGGCGATGCCGAAGGTGTAGGCCGCCTTGTTGACCGGCCCGCCTAGGTCCACCGCCATCAGCCCGCCCAGCAAGGTGCCCAGCAGGATCAGGTTGCCGATGCCGAGCGAGCCCAGCCAGTTCACCAGCGCGCTATTGATATCGGCCAGTGGCATCAGCAGCAGGTACATGATGCCGCCGGTCAGCAGCAGGCCGATCACCGGGTAGATCAGCACCGTCTCCACCCCCTGCAGGCTGCGCGGCAGATTGCGGCAGAGATGGCTGACGGCCAGCATCAGATAGCCGCCCAGCAGGCCGGCGATCATGCCGCCGATAAAGCCGCCGCCGGAATGCACCGCCATCCAGCCGCCGACCATCGCCGGCATGAAGCCGGGCCGGTCGGCGATGCTCATGCCGATGAACGCGGCCAGCACCGGTATCATCAGGCCGAAGGCGCCTTCGCTGCCCCCCAGGGTCATCAGCGCGGCCGCCAGTGGATGGTAGTTCGGGCTGTCCGGGTCGAACGCATCGACGCCGAACATCAAGGAGAGCGCGATCAGGATGCCGCCGCCGACGACGAACGGTAACATATTCGAGACGCCGTTCATCAGGTGCTGGTAGATGCCGGGCCGGGTCGCGGCCGGCCGGGGCGCGGCGGCGTCCCCTTCGCCGGTGTAGACCGCCGCCTCTCCGCTCAGGGCCCGTTCCAGTAGCCCCTTCGGGTCGTGGATCGCGTCCCCTACCGGCACCCTGATCAGCTTCTTGCCGGCAAAGCGATTCATATCGACCCGGGTATCGGAGGCGATGACGATCACTTCGGCGGCGGCAATCTCCTGCTCCGTCAGGCGATCCCGCTCGCCGATTGCGCCGCGGGTCTCGACCCGGATCGGCAGTTCCATCCGTTCGGCACAGACTTTCAGCGCATCGGCTGCCATATAGGTGTGCGCGATGCCGGTCGGACAGCCGGTCACCGCCAGCACTCGCGGCATCGGCGGGGCGGCTGCTGCCGCCGGCCCGGTGGCGTCGGCGCCAGCCTCGACGGCATTGCCGGCCTGCGCTTCGTCGGCCAGCAGCCTGATCAACTCGTTCGCACTCCCCGCCTGCAGCAGGCTCTGAATATAGTTCGACTCCTGCATATGCCGGGTCAGCGCGGCGAGGATTTCGAGATGTTCCTCGGCCACCGCCTCGGTTTCGGCAATCAAAAAGAAGATCCGGCTAGGCTGATTGTCGAGCGAGCCGTATTCGACGCCGTTTGGCGCGATGCCCAGGGCGATCGCCGGTGATCGGACCGCGTCGGTGCGTGCATGGGGGATGGCGATGCCCTTCTCGAGTCCGGTCGGAAACTCTGCCTCACGCTTGAGAATCGCCTCCTTGAACGCTTTCGGATCGGTCAGCTTGCCCGCTTTCGTCAGCACCTCGATCAGCTCATCGAGAATCTCTGACTTGGTGTGTCCATGCAGGCGCAGACAGATCGTATCGGTACTGAGCAGGCTGGTAACCTCCATCGCACTCACCGTCGCAGGTTATTGTTTGAAGTTTAGACGGTTTTCTCAACGGCTATCGGTGCAATGGCAGGCGCTCTGTTCTATCCCCGCGCGTCTTGGCTCAGTGAGGGGAGGACCAGTTCACGGACCTTCGGAGCCTCTCGCCCGTCGCCTCGCGGGAACGAAGACGGGGGCGCCGTCGACCTCGGCGGTGGCCAGGCGCTGGCCATACAGTCGCTCGAGGGCGCTCGGCACCAGCATGGCATCTCGCGGCCCCCAGCAGGCCTCGCCGTCGGGATAGAGCAGCAGCAGGTGATCGCACCAGCGTGCCGCCAGGTTGAGATCGTGCAGGCACATCATCACCGCGTGGCCGGCACCGGCCTGCTCGGCGAGCAGTGCCATCACCGCGGTCTGGTGATGCAGGTCGAGATGGTTGGTCGGCTCGTCGGCCAGCCAGATGCGCGGCGCCTGGGTGAGTACCGTGGCGATGGCCAGCCGCTGGCGCTCGCCCCCGGAGAGGGTGTTCACCAGGCGATCGGCCAGGTGACCGACATCCAGCCGCGCCAGCGCCGCCTCGGCCAGGCGCAGGTCCTCGCCGCCCTCCATCTGCCAGGGAGACAGCCAGGGATGGCGGCCGATCAGGGCGGTCTCGCGCACCGTGGCGGGAAAGCCGTCCAGGCGCTCCTGGAACACCAGCCCCAGCTGCCGGGCGACCCGGCGGCGCGCAAGCGCAGACAGCGGCCGGCCATCGAGGCGCACCTCGCCGCGGCGTGGCGCGCGCAGCCCGGCCAGGGTATGCAGCAGGGTGGTCTTGCCGGCGCCGTTGGGCCCCAGCACGCCCCACACCTGTCCCGGCTCGAGGAGCAGGTCGAGCGCCCGGCCGTCGCCGCGCTGTGGCACGTCGATGACCAGTCCCTGCGTCTCGAGTCGGCTCATCAGCGGCTCCGGTAGAGCAGGTAGAGGAAGGTGGGCACGCCGAGCAGCGCGGTGATCACCCCCACCGGCAGCTGCTCCGGGGCGATCATGATGCGCGCCAGGGTGTCGGCCAGGACCAGCAGGATCCCGCCGGCCAGGGCACAGGCCGGCAGGATCAACCGCTGGTCGTTACCCAGCACCAGGCGCAGCATATGCGGCACCACCAGACCGACGAAGCCGATGCTGCCGGCGGTGGTCACCGCCATGGCGGTGAGCAGGCTGGCGACGATGTAGATCGTCCACTCCAGGGGGCGCACCGCCACGCCCAGGGCGGCGGCCTGCAGCGGCCCGCGGGCCAGCACGTTGAGGCTGCGCCCCAGGGGGATCAGCAGCAGGCAGACCACCCCCAGCAACGCCAGCGGCGGCAAGGGGGTGCGCGCATAGGAGAGATCGCCCATCAGCCAGTAGAGCATGCCGGGCAGGCGATCGGCGGGGCTCACCGCCAGCATCAGGGTGATCACCGCGCCCCAGCCGGCCGCCACCACCACCCCGGTGAGCAGCAGGCGCGAGGGGGTCCAGCTACCGGTGCCGTGGGCCAGGCCGAACACCAGCAGGGTGGAGACCAGCGCCCCGGCGAAGGCCGAGCCGGAGATCACCCCACCGCCGAGCCCCGCCAGCATGGCGGCCAGCGCGCCCACCGAGGCGCCGCCGGAGAGTCCCAGCACATAGGGGTCGGCCAGCGGGTTACGCAGCAGCACCTGCATCAGCGCCCCCGCCACCGCCAGCAGCCCGCCGGTGGCGAAGGCCGACAGCGACCGCGGGACCCGCAGGTCGAGAATCAGGGTGCGCGGCAGGGCGTCGCCCTGGCCACGCAGCACCGCCCACAGGTCCGCCGGCGCCACGCTGGCGCTGCCGACGCCGACCGACAGCACCAGGGCGGCGAGGGCGGCCAACAGCAGCACACCCAATGGCAGGCTCAACTGGCGCATGTCGCCCGCCCCCGTCTAGCGACGCCCACGTGCCACCTCCAGTTTCTCGCAGAGTATCCGGCTGCCCTCGAGCAGCCTGGGCGTGGGCCGCTGGATCAGCGACGGCGGCACGAAGAACAGGTTGTCGCGGGCCACCGCCGCAAGGCTCGGGTACTGCTCCCAGTGGGTCAGCCAGTGACGGTTCTCCTCCCCCATGCCACCGGCAACGATCACTTCGGGATCGGCGGCCAGCACCGCCTCGTCATCGATGCGCGGTACCAGCCGGGAGAGCTCGCCGAAGACGTTGACGCCGCCACACATCGCCACCACCTGGCCGATCAGGTGCTCGTCGTTGACGCTCATCAAGGGTTCGTCCCACACCTGGTAGAAGGTCGTCACCGGCTCGGCATCGGCATGGCGCTCGGCCAGCGACGCCATGCCCTCGCGGAACTCCCGCGCCGCGCGCTCCCCCTGCGCCTCGGTGTCGGCCAGCCGTGCCAGGCGCTCCATGGCGCTGGCCACCCCCTCGACATCGCGCGGCTCGATATAGAAGACCGCCATGCCCAGCTCCTCGATGGTCTCGAGCTGCTCGGCGGGGTTGCCGGTCACCCAGCCGACCACCAGGTCGGGCTCGAGCGAGACCAGGGCCTCCAGGTCGACCCGGGTATGGCTGCCCACCGAGGTCACCTCCCTGGCTTCGGGAGGGTAGTCGCTGAAGGCGACCACCGCCACCACCCGATCGCCGGCCCCGGCGGCGTAGGTCAGCTCGGTGGCGCCCGGCGAGAGCACGGCGATGCGCTCCGCCGGGGCGTCCAGGCACACCTCGCGGTCGCGGTCGTCGGTGGCGCATACCGGGTCCCGCTCCTCGGCCTGGGCCGTGCCCGCGACCAGCCCCAGTCCCAAGCCCACGAAGGCCAGGCCCGGCAGCAGCAGGATCAGGCGCCGCATCATCATTGGGCACCGTAGCGAACGCTGACGAAGGCAGCGCGACCGGCGTTGAGGAAATCATCTCCATCGAGGAACCTTGCCGTCGCGAAATCCTTGTCGAGCACGTTCTCGACCGTCAGGCGGGCCGACCAGAACGGGGCGAACTGCCAGCCGGCACGCAGGTTGACCAGCCCGAAGCCGGGCAGGCGCTCCTCGTTGTCGGCGTCGTTGTAACGATGGTTCTGCACGATCCACGAGCCACCCAGCGACCAGTCGTCCAGCTCACGATCGACATCCAGGCGCAGGCTTTGTGAGGCGCGCCGCGGAAGGCGGTTGCTAGTCTCGCGATCTTCCGGATCGGTATAGGTCAATGCCGCCTGCAGGGTCCAGTCATCGAATTCGGCGCCAGTGCTCAGCTCCACACCACGAATACGGGCTTCATCCACATTGAAAGGTGCCAGGAGTCCCCCTTGCTCGGTAAAGGCGATCAGATCGTCTATATGGGTCTGGTAGGCCGCCAGATCCCAGAACGCATGCCGGTACTGACCGCGAACACCCAGTTCGAACGTCTCGGAGGTCTCGGCGTCCAGGTCGGGGTTGCCGAACCCGGGGAAAAAGAGGTCATTGAACGTCGGTGCCTTGAAGGCCGTGCCATAGCTGGCGCGCAGGGTATGGTGGGCGTCCAGCTCATAGCCCAGGGCCAGGCTACCGGTGACTTCATCGCCAAAGGCTTCGTTGTCGTCATGCCGTAGGCTGGCCTGCACCGAAAGCGGGGAAAAATCGAGCAGCCCCTGGGCGAAGACGGCGGTATTGTCGCGGCTGTCCTCGTCGAAATCCGTCGTGCCGCTGACCCTGTCCTCGCTGTGCTCGATGCCGACAACCAGCTCATGAAAACCGACGTTCAGCGTGTTCTCCCAGCGCGCTGTCTGTGTCCGGGTATCGAAGACCGAAAACCCGAATGCATCGACCGTATCGCTCTCGTCCCGCGCCTCGTTCCAGGTCAGGCGGCTGCGCAGATTATCGGTCACCGGCAGCTCACCGTAGATACCGGCCACCTGCTGGACGAAGTCGGTATTGGCAGGCGAGCCAAAGCTGTCGAATTCGGTATTGCCGCGGGCGCGCAATGCCAACAAGCCCAACTCGGCTCCTCCGTCGAAGGTATGCGAGAGGCGAGCCAGGCCGGAGGCATTGTCGTAACCCTTGTCGTCTCCACCACGCCGTACCGGAACGCCATCGGTATTGAAATGGCTGCCGGCAAAGCTGTAACGGGTGCCGCCACTATTGCCGGAGAGCCCAGCGCTGTAACGCTGGGTATCGAAGGAGCCACCACCCACGGAAATGTGTGGGTGAGGCCCGCCCTCTTCCGCTTCATGGGTGAACAACTGCACCACGCCGCCCACGGCGTCGGCGCCGTAGAGGCTGCCGCGGGGACCGCGCACGATCTCGGCGCGCTGGAACATTCGCGGGTCCAGAAACTGCCAGGCAGCGCCACCGGTGGTGGCCGAGCGCAGGCGGATGCCGTCGATCAGCAGCACATTCTGGTCGCTGTCGGTGCCGCGGATAAAGACGCTGCTGTTCTTGCCGAAGGCACCGTTGGTGGTCACATCCACCCCCGGCTGGCCGCGCAGCAGGTCGGTGAGGCTGACGGGATCCTGGCGGCGCAGGGTGGCCTCGTCGAGTACGGTGACCGAGGCGAGGCTCTGGTCGGCGGTACGGGGCGTCAGGGTGGCAGTGACCACCAGGGGATTGAGGCGCAGTGACTCGTCGGTATCGGTTCCGGTGGACTGGGCCTGCAGCGCCAGCGGCAGGGCCGCCAGGCCGAAGGCGGCCAGGCCACGGGGGGCGTTGATTCCGGTTTTCATGAGGTGTCCCTTGCTCGCCGTGCCTACCCGCACGGTCGAATGGCGTTATATGCGCCGGGAGCAAGGGATCGAGGAAGAGGGGAAACGGGCGCCTGCCTTGCCTCGTGGTCTCCCACCGCAACCCGGCATGAACTCTCGGGCCGGTCTCCGGGCTGACGAGCGGAAGCCATGTCTGGAACAGCGGGCTTCCCGGACGGCCGCCTTCCCGTACCTGGGCACAGTGGCATGAAGGCCGTTCTTGTCTCGATCACCGTTGCGGGGGCAGCGTCGGAATGGCGTCAAGGGAGCGCGCACCGACTTCCCGTTTCACTGGCGGATGACTCCGCCAGCACCTGAGAGAGAAAGAAAGCTAGCAACCCCACCGGGGGGCGTCAACGCGCGTCTGCCCCGGGCTTGACCTGGCGCAGCCGCTGCACCAGGCCATGGCGCACATACCACACCGCCTCACTGCGCTCGGCGACGTCCTGGGCCAGCCAGCCGGTCAGGTCGCGCAGGCGGCGCTCCTCGACGGCCATGGGCACGATGCCGCGCCCCATCTCCGGCAGGATCACCACCACCTCGACCGCTCTCTCCCGCTCGGCATCGGCGAAGGCATCGAGCGTCTGCTCCCACTCGCGGCGCAGCCCGTCGTCGGTCCGGGTGGCCAGTGCCGCCTCGATCCAGCCCGCCCAGCCGGTCACGACCAGCGGCTCGCCGCATATCGCCGTCTCGCGCCACCCCTCCAGCGGCGTGCCGGGCTCGAGCCGATGCCAGCGCGCCACGGGGAAGCGCTCGCTTACCGTGTCGCGCTTGCCGGCGCAGGCACCGCCGATGAAGAGCTGCATTGCCAGCCTCCTGTCCGGTAGACGAAAACGAACCGCCGCCCCTGGGCCTGCCCCACGCTGCCCCCCCAGAAGTCGATCGCCTCGAAACGCCTGCGTAGCTCGCGAATGACCCCGCCATGGGTCATCGCCAGCACCCGGCGGTGTCCGCCGGCCTCGGCGGCCACGAGCAGCTCGACCAGCCACGCCGCCAGACGCTCGCGCAGGGCGGCGGCGGACTCGCCATTCGGCGGCGCCCTCTCGCCCTGGCTGTCGATCCACTCGCGATACGCCGCCATCTCCTTGAGCTCGGCGTAACATCGGCCCTCGAAATCGCCGAAGTCGAGTTCGCGCAGCCGGGCATCGAAGCGTGTCTCGACCTCGGACTCCCGCCCCTCGAGCACATGGGCCAGGGTCTGGCGACAGCGGGTCAGGTCACTGCAGTGGACGACGTCGAAGCGCTCTCCGGCCAGGAAGTCGCGGAGCCGATCCATGTCCGGGCGTGCCTCGGGCAACATCAGCGGAATATCGCGCTGCCCCTGGTAACGCCGCTCCCGATTCCATGCCGTCAGCCCGTGGCGAACCACCACCAGCTCCAGGCGATCAGCAACAGCCATAGTTCTCCTCCCTCGATGGCGGCACCGACGATATCACCGTTGATGCCCTTGAAGGCGCGCATCATCACCGCACCATAGATCAGCAGAAAGCTCGGCAGGGCGACCAGCAAGCCGCCGAGCAGCCGCGGCCAGTCCGGCAGCCACGGCAACAGCAGGGCCAGCGGTATCGCCGACAGCCAGAGGTCCCGGCGGCCCAGGTGCGCTTTCCAGGCCCAGGCCAGTCCTTCAGCGCGCGCCGCCGGGGCCAGCACCAGCAGCGCCACCGCACCGAGGCGCCCCAGCGCCGGCACCAGGGCGAGCAGCGCCGGACTGGCTCGCGTCTCCAGCAGCGCCCATAGCAGCATGCCCTTCCAGGCCAGCAGGAAGACCAGCGCCAGGATGGCAAAACTGCCCACTTGCGGATCCTTCATGATCGCCCAGCGCCGCGCCAGGGGCGCATTGCTGCCCAGCGCATCGGCCACGTCCATCAGGCCGTCGAGGTGCAGGCCGCCGGAGAGCGCCACCCACAGGCTGAGCAGCAGCAGCGCCAGCAGCGGCGTGGGGACCCGGTCCTGCAGCCCCACGCTCACCCCGGCCAGGAGGGCGCCGAGCAGCAGCCCCACCAGCGGGTAGCAGCGCACCGCCCAGCGACTGGTGGCCGCATTCCAGGGACACTCGACCGGCACCGGCAAGCGGGTCAGGAACTGGACCGCCAGCAGCAGTCCGTAGCTCGCACTCTTCATGTCACGCCCTTCCAGTCGATGGGCAGGCCGGCGACCACCTCGACCACCCGGTCGGCCTCGCGGGCCAGCTGCCGATGCAGCCGCTGCAGGAAGGCGAGATAGCGCCACACCCCGGGATCCCGCGGCGGCAGATCCTCGTTGAGGTCGTTGGAGACCACCACCAGGGCGATCGACTGCCCCCGGGCCCGGGCCAGCAGTGCGCCCAGCAGGCGTTCGCCCTCCGCCTCCGGGCCTCCCCCGCCGTAGAGCCACTGGCTGGCCCACAGGGTCAGGCAGTCGAGCAGCACGGTGCTGCCGGGCTCGACCCGGGCCAGGGCCTCGTCGATCGCCAGCGGTACCTCCAGGACGAGCCAGCCGGCGCCGCGCTCGCGGCGATGACGGGCGATGCGTGCCGCCATCTCGTCGTCCGAGGCCCGGGCGGTGGCCAGATAGTAACGCTGGCCACCGCGCCCCTGGTGCCACTCCCGGGCCAGCCGCTCGGCGAAGGTGCTCTTGCCGGAGCGCGCCCCGCCGCTGACGAAGGCGATCATCGCGACCGTCTCTCGGCCAGCACCGCCAGCAGCCGATCGTTGTCGGCGCGGCTGCGCAGGGCCAGGCGCAGCCAGCCGCCGTCGAGGCCGGGGAAGTTGCGGGTGTGCCGGGCCAGGATACCGGAGCGAAGCAGCGCCTCGAACAGATCATCGGTCACCGCGGGTCCCTCCGCCGGTTGCACCAGGAAGAAGTTGGCCCGACTCGGGATCACCTCGAGGCCCGCGGCAGAAAGCCCGGCCTGCAGCCGCGGCTGCTCGGTCGCGAACCAGCGCCGGGTGCGGGCGAGGAAGTCGTGATCGGCCAGCAGCGGCGCCACCAGGCTGGCGGCGAGGTGGTTCACGCTCCAGGGCATCTGCAGCGCCCGGGCGCGCGCCACCGTCCCGGCGCTGCCGAGCAGGTAGCCCAGGCGCAGCCCGGGGATGGCGTAGAGCTTGGTCAGCGAGCGCAGCAGGATCAGGTTCGGCCAGGTCGCCAGCAGCGGCGTCAGGCGCTCGTCGGGCGTCACGAAGTCGATGAAGGCCTCGTCGACCACCAGGGTACAGCCCTGCTCGAGGCCGGCCGCCAGCAAGCGCTCGATCGCCCCGCGCGGGATCAGGCTGCCGGTGGGGTTGTTGGGCCGACACAGGAACAGTACGTCGCAGCGTGCCAGGGCCGCCCGGGCGGCCGGCTCGTCCAGCTCGAAGTGCTGCCCTGCCAGGCGGAGCGCATCGACCGGGAGGCCATGGTGGCGGCAGGCCCGGGCATACTCCGAGAAGGTCGGCTGGACGATGGCGGCCCGACCACCGGCGTGGAGCGCGGCGGCGAGCAGGATCGCCTCGGCCCCGCCGTTGGTCGGCAGCACCTGCGCCGGTGTCACGCCTTCGGCACTGGCGATGGCGGCGCGGGCCTCGCGATACTCCGGGTCGGGGTAGCGGGCCACGCCGGCGAGCGATTCCGCCAGCCGCCCGGGCAGCCAGGCCGGCGGTCCCAGCGGGTTGATGTTGGCACTGAAGTCGAGCACCGCGTGATCGGCGGGCAGGCCGAAGCGGGCCAGCAGTGGCGCCGCCTGGCCGCCATGGCCCGGCCACGGCTCGTCGGGTCGCGTCATGTCAGCCACTCCCTCGTCAGTAGTACCGGCAGCATTACCGCCAGGAACGCCAGCCAGCCCCCATGCATCAGGCGAATCGCCGCGCCGATATGGGCCGCGTGCAGCGCCTCGCGGGGCTCGCCCAGGGTGGCACGATGCGAGGCCACGCCAGCATAGACATTGGTGCCGCCCAGCTGCACGCCCAGCAGCCGGGCCACTATCGACTCGGGCCAGCCGGCATTGGGGCTGGGATGACGCGGCGCCTCGCGGCAGGTGGCGGCCAGGGCGCCACGGGCACGCATGCCGGGCATGCCCCAGGCCGCCAGCCAGATCGCCAGCGCGGTGAGGCGCGCCGGCAGCCAGTTGGCCAGGTCGTCGAGTCTCGCCGAGGCGTAGCCGAAGTCCGCGTAACGCTCGCTGCGATAGCCGACCATGGAGTCGAGGGTATTGACCGCCTTGTAGGCCAGCGCCAGCGGTGCCCCGCCGAGCAGTGCCCAGAACAGCGGCGCGGTGATGCCGTCGACGGTGTTCTCGGCCACGGTCTCCACCGCGCCCCGGGCGACCTCACCCTCGTCCAGGGCCGTGGTATCGCGGCCGACGATGCCCGCCAGCGCCTGCCGGGCACCCGGCAGGTCGCCCCGCGCCAGGGGCGAGGCCACCGCCCGGGCGGCATCGCCGAGCCCCTTGATGGCGAGCGTCGTGGCCAGCAGCCAGAGCTCCGCCGCCAGCGCCAGCCAGGGACCCAATCGGCCGAGCAGGGTGAGCAGCCCCCAGGCGAGGCCGTAGACGCCGAGCACCACCACCACCGTGAGCAGCGCGCCCCGGTAACGCCGCGCCCGGGCCGAACCGCGGTTCCAGGCCCGCTCGAGCCGGGCGATCACTCGCCCCATGCCCACCACCGGATGGGGCAGCCGGTGCGGGTCGCCAACCAGCAGGTCGACGGCGATGGCCGCCAGCACCAGGGCCAGCAGTGACAGGCCCAGGGGCGCCTGGCTCATGCCCGGTCGCCGCCGGCCACGCCGGCGTCGGCAAAGGTCGCCATCTCCGCCAGCATGCGGCAGGCGGCGTCCAGCAGCGGAAAGGCCAGCGCCGCCCCGGTGCCCTCGCCCAGCCGCAGGTCGAGGTCGAGCAGCGGCTCGGCGTCGAGCGCCGCCAGGGCCACGTCATGGCCCGGCTCCCGGGAGCGATGGCCGAAGACCAGGTAGTCGCGCACGTCCGGTTCGCGCCGGCAGGCCACCAGGGCCGCCAGGGTGGCGATGAAGCCGTCGACCAGCAGTGGCACCCGGCGCGCCGCCGCCTCCAGGCAGGCGCCGGTCATGGCGGCGATCTCCAGCCCGCCGAGGCTCGCCAGCACCCCGAGCGGATCGCCGGGGTCGGGGGCGCGGGCGACGATCGCGCCCTCGATCACCGCCCGCTTGTGGGCCAGGCGGACGTCGTCGATGCCGGTGCCACGCCCCACCAGCCGCGCCACCGGTTCGCCGGTCAGCACCGCCAGCACGGCGCTGCTGGCGGTGGTGTTGGCGATGCCCATCTCGCCGATGATCAGGCAGCGACAGCCAGCCGCGACGGCGCGCCCGGCGGCCCGCCGGCCCGCCTCGATGGCCGCCTCGGCCTCGGCCCGGCTCATGGCGTCCCGGCGGGCGAAGTTGGCCGTCCCGGGCCGCACCTTCTCGTCGACGACGCCCTCGCCGGCCACCTCGCTGGCCACGCCGACGTCGATCACCTCGAGCCGCGCCCCGATCCGGCGGGCGAAGACATTGATCGCCGCGCCGCCGGCGACGAAATTGGCCACCATCTGCGCCGTCACCTCCCGGGGAAAGGCGGAGACCCCCTCGTCGGCGATGCCATGATCGGCGGCGAAGACCAGCACACCGGGCGGCGTGACCCGGGGAAAGGGGTCGCCGGTCATCACCGCCAGGTCCACCGCGAGTCGCTCCAGGCGGCCCAGGCTACCCGGCGGCTTGGTCAGGGTGTCGAGGTAGGCACCCACCCGCGCGCCGAGGCGGCGGTCGGGTGCGGCAATGGGCAGGGGGATATCGGTCACGGGGTGGCTCCAGGCAAGTCGTCCATGTCGGGCCGCTCATGTTACCAGAGTCATGGCCGTCCTCCGCGCGACGGCTGGCATCTTGCCGACACCCTCCTATACTGTACAAACAAACAGCACAGGAGCCGCCATGAGCATGAACCGCCACCGCGACGCCAGGGTCCGCAAGGGGCGTGGCGCCACCTTCGACCCGCACAACCGCTTCGCTCCGTCCGTCAGCGAGGCCGTCGACGACGGCTGGTGGCAGGAGGCGGTCCCCGAGCGGCTGGCCACCGAGGTCCGCGACGAGCGCACCCGCAGCGCCCTGTCGTGGAACACCTCGCCCGACCTGCCCTTCGACCGCTCGCTCAACCCCTACCGCGGCTGCGAGCATGGCTGCATCTACTGCTATGCGCGCCCCAGCCACGCCTACTGGGACCTCTCGCCGGGGCTGGACTTCGAGACGCAGCTGATCGCCCGTACCGGGCTCGTCGAACGGCTGCGGGAGGAGCTGTGCAAGCCCGGCTACGTCTGTCGACCGATCAACCTCTCGGGCAACACCGACTGCTACCAGCCGCTGGAGGCCGAGCGGGGAACCACGCGCGCCATCCTGGCACTGCTGCTCGAGTGCCGCCATCCCGTCACCCTGGTGACCAAGAGCGCCCTGATCCTGCGCGACCTCGATCTGCTGCGCGCGCTGGCCGAGCAGCGCCTGGTGCGGGTGATGGTCAGCCTGACCAGCCTCGACAGCGACCTCAAGCGCGCCCTGGAGCCCCGCGCCGCCTCGCCGGAGGCGCGGCTCAAGGTGATCCGCACCCTGGGCGCGGCCGGCGTGCCGGTGGGGACCCTGGTGGCACCGGTGATTCCCGGCCTCACCGACCACGAACTGGAAGGCCTGCTGGAAGCGGCCCGGGAAGCGGGGGCCGCCACCGCGGGCTGGATGCTGCTGCGCCTGCCCCGGGAAGTCGCGCCGCTGTTCGCGGCCTGGCTCGAGGCCCATTACCCCGAGCGGGCCGGCAAGGTGATGAGCCTGATCCGCCAGTGCCGCGGCGGGCTGGACTACGACCCGCGCTTCGGCCACCGCATGCGCGGTCGGGGCGTCTTCGCCGACCTGCTCGAACAGCGCTTCCGGAGGGCCTGCCGGCGGCTCGGCCTGAACAGCCCCGACAGCCCGGCGGCCATGTGCCTCGACACCACCGCCTTCCGACCGCCCCATGCCCAGGGCGAGCTGTTCTCGTAGCCGGCCGGCCAGTCAGGGAATCAGCACCGCGGCCCCGGAGAGCCGCCCCTCGCGCAGGTCGGCGAGCGCCTCGTTGGCCTGTTCCAGGGGGTAGGCACGGGTCTCGGTGCGGATCGGCACGCCGGGGGCCAGGGCCAGGAACTCCTCGCCGTCGCGGCGGGTGAGGTTGGCCACCGACTTCACGCAACGCTCCTCCCACAGCAGGCGGTAGGGAAAGGACGGGATATCGGACATGTGGATGCCACCGGAGACCACCACGCCGCCGGGCCGCACATGGGAGAGCGCGATGGGCACGAGTGCGCCCACCGGGGCAAACAGCAGGGCGGCATCCAGCGGCTCGGGGGGCGCCTCGTCACTGCCCCCTGCCCAGACCGCCCCCAGCCGCAAGGCGAAGGCCTGGGCGGTGGCATCGCCGGGCCGGGTGAAGGCGTGAACCCGCTGGCCGCGCGACACGGCGAGTTGGACGAGGATATGGGCGGCGGCGCCGAAGCCGTAGATGCCGAGCCGACGGGGTTCGTCGCCACCGGCGAGGCGCCAGGTGCGATAGCCGATCAGGCCGGCGCAGAGCAGCGGCGCGGCGGCCTGGGCGTCATCGCCGTGGACGGGAAAGCAGTAGCGGGCGTCGGCCACGCAGAACTCCGCATAGCCGCCGTCGCGGGTATAGCCGGTGAACGCCGCTCGCCCGCAGAGATTCTCGCGCCCGGCCAGGCAGTGCTCGCACTCGCCGCAGGTCCAGCCCAGCCAGGGCACGCCGACCCGCTGGCCGGGTGAAAGCCGCGCGACCTCCTCGCCGAGGGCGGTGACCTCGCCGACGATCTCGTGGCCGGGCACCAGCGGCAGCCGGGGCTCGACGAGCTCGCCATCGACCACGTGCAGGTCGGTGCGACACACCCCGCAGGCCAGCACCCTGAGCTGCACCTCGCCCGGCCCGGGCTCGGGCCGGGGTATCCGCTCCAGCCGCAGCGGCTCCCCCGGCCCATGTAGCCGCATCGCACGCATCTCGTTCATGGCCCCTCCCGCACTTTTTATCCCTACCTCAGGAGCATAATGCAGGCCGTTCGGAAAGGCGTCAGGTATTCCTCCTCCACACGACTCGTGTCCGCACGACCACTTTCAGCTCACCACCACCTCGTAGCCGGTGAACTTGCGCAGGTTGATGACACCGCTGTCGAGGATCAGGTACTGGCCCTTGAGGCCGAGCAGGATGCCGGTGACCAGGGGGTGCTTGTCGAAGTTGTGGGAGACCACCTTGGCGGGAAATTCCAGCACCGGGTACTCGAAGGCGACCGGCGCCTCGTCGAGGGGGCGGATGGCGTCGGCCCCGAAGCGCTCGCGCAGGTTGGCGAGCCCGCTCTCCAGGCGCGCCAGCAGGCGGTCTCGCTCGGCGGCCAGGTCCATGCGCTCGGTCTCCCCCTTGAGCATGGCGCGCCAGTTGGTGCGGTCGGAGACCTCCTCCTTGAACAGCACCTCGACGAAGCCCGACTGCTGGCGGCTATCGACCTCGAGGACCGGCAGCGCCTGTACCGCCCCCTGGTCGAGCCAGCGGGTCGGTATCTGGGTGCGGCGGGTGATGCCCACCTTGAGCCCCGAGGCGTTGGCCAGGTAGACCACATGGGGCTGGAAGCAGTGGCGCTCGCCCCACTCCGGCTCGCGGCAGGTGCCCTCGAAGTAGTGGCAGAGCTCGGGCTTCATGATGCAGGTGTCGCACTGGGCGAGCTTCTTGAAGCAGGGATAGCAGTAGCCCTGGCCGAAGCTCTTCCTGGTCGCCCGGCCGCAGTGGGTACAGGCGATGGCACCGGTCCACTCGAGCGCGAGCGGCCGACCGAGCCGCGCATTGAGGTCGAAGCGATGCTCGCCGGCCCGCAGGGTATAGCGCGCCACCTCTCCCGCAGCGCCGGGGGCGATGGCCAGTTTGGCCAGGCAGCCCTGCAGCGGGGTGACGGCATCGATCAGGGTCGTATCAGTCACGTCCGGCATCCCGGGCCAGGCCCGCGAGTTCCGGCGACACGCCGGCCCCGCTGCCGGCCCCGCCACAGGTGCGCTGCTGGAGATAGCCGACCCGCTGCTCCTCGGGCACCTGGTTCTCCGCTTCGTAGCGGATCACCGCCTCGAGGCAGAGCTCGGTCTGCTCGGCGGTCAAGCGGCGGCCGTCCGGCCACTTGCGCAGGGCCACGGCCTGCTTGAGGCCGTCGTAGATGGCGGGCGTCATCTGCTGGATCATGCGCTCGAAGGTCATGTCGCTCATCAGCGTGTTCTCTCAATGGTGGCGGCGGGCACGCCCGGAATGATACCAGCCCAGCACCAGGCCCACGACCAGCCCGCCCAGGTGGGCCTCGTTGGCGACATTGCCGAAGCCCACGACGGCGGCCATGTCGGTCATGGTAAAGAGCATCCAGCCGAGCATGAAGACCACCAGCATCTGCGGCACGAAGAAGCCGCTGCGCGGCGCCCGGCGCGACATCAACCACACATAGCCGAGCAGCGCGAAGTCGACCCCGGACATGCCGCCGAACAGCACCGTGCCGGTGGCGTACTGGGCCAGGTTGGCACCGATGCCCGCGGTGAGCAGGATCGTCAGCATTCGCCCGCTGCCCTGCAGCACTTCCACCTGACGGCCGAAGTACCACAGCCACAGCATGTTGAAGATCAGGTGCATCCAGCCGAAATGCAGGAAGGCCGGCGACAGCAGCCGCCACACCTGCCCCGCGGCGAGCGCCTCGCCCAGGGTGCCGAAGGCCAGGCCACCGTTGACCACACCGAGCGGCACGATGGCCAGTGCGGCGATGACCCTGTCGCCGAGCACCCCCATCACGGCGAACACCAGCAGACAGAGGGCGAGCGTGGCAGCGGCCACGGGTGCCTGGCGGAAGGGAACCATCAGGCTCTTGCCGCCGGCGGGTGCGGTGCGGCGCCGTTCCGGCATCAGCGACTCGCCGCGCTGCCAGCGCTCGAGCAGACGCAGCATCGCCTCGTGCTGGGCCGGATCGACCAGCCACAGCACCTGCCCCTCCGTCTCCTCGGTGAAGCGGTGGCCGATGCGGTGGGCCCACAGCGCCCGGCGCAGATCGCGGGTATCGGCATCATGGGGCAGCAGGATTACCCGGTACATGGCGACTCCAGCAGTTGTCGGTCCTGGTCTTGCGGCACGCCGGGGACGCGCACAGAAAAAATCCGGCGGAGGGAGCCGCCGGACAAGAGCAAGGGATCATTCAAGGGAACACTTACTCTGATGGCCTTGACGCCCGCGAGTTCAGTCCGTCGTCGGAATTTTCGAGTAAAGAATTGTATCAATCGAAATCGATCTCCCAGGGCTGTGGCCGGGCCTGCTCCTCCCGCGGCACGCGGATCCACACGAAGTGGTTGGCATCCAGCCGGCGCTCGCCGCTCCAGCGATAGGCCACCAGGCGGCCGAACTTGACCGCACTGTAGTCCAGGCAGGCGACATTGGCCGCCGGCAGCGCCGGAATCCCCTCGCACCAGTAGTGGCCGATGAACAGCGGCGGCTCCTCGGGGCCATAGTGGCTGAGGCGCGCGCGCTCCTCGGGGGAAAGCGGGCGCCGTTCCAGGTCGCCCGGCAGGTTGTCGGGCTGAAACACCACGTCGCCCCAGGTCTGCGGCTCGCGGGCCCAGAAGTGGGCGCGGAAGCTGCGCCGGGTGAAGCCGTCGCCGGAGTGGATCTCCACCCCCTCGGGCAGCGGGATATGGATACCGCGGGTGAGCCGGTCGAGGATGCGGAAGGCTCGGGTACCGGGCGTCACCGACTCCGCCAGGAACTCCTCGTCGATACGGCCATCGGGGAAATCGCGCCGCAGCGCATCGATCAGCGGCTGGTCCCAGCAGGCGTGGACCACCCGCAGGCCATCGCGCTCGAGGCAGAGCGGAATCTCCAGGAACCAGGCCAGCGCCTCCTCCCACTCCTGGGGGTGGTCGCGGAACTGCTCCAGGGTCTCCTGGATGATGCGGTTGTGGCGCGGCGTATGCTCGCGCAGCCATTCCCGGCCGAGGCCAGTGGGCGCTCGATGGCAGTAGGCCAGGGCGTTGACCTCGTGGTTACCCATGACGATGAAGGCCTCGCCCTCCTCCACCATTCGCCGGGCGATGGTCACCGCCAGGCGGATGCGCGGCCCGCGATCGATCAGGTCACCGAGGAAGATCACCCGGCGGCGCGGATGGCGGTAGACCCCGCCGCGCTGGTGGTAGCCGAGCTTCTCGAGCAGGGCCGCCAGCGTGGCGCCGCAGCCGTGCACGTCGCCGATCAGGTCGTAGCCTTCGATCCTGGCCTGTGTCTTCACGTCAGTCCCCCAGGCGGTTGCTCCAGCCCAGCTTGCTGCGCAGGACCTCGTAGAAATTGTGACCGAGGGGATGCACCAGTTGCACCCGCTGGGGCTTGCGACGGATCACCAGCACATCGTCGGGCTTGGCCACCGCGCGGGTCTGACCGTCGCAGCTGATGTGGGGGTAGGTCTGGTTGGTCTCGCCGATGTGCACGCGGATCTCGCTGGCGGCATCGATGACGATGGGCCGGCTCGACAGGGTGTGGGGGAACATCGGCACCAGGGTCACCACGTCGAGCTTGGGGTGCATGATGGGCCCGCCACCGGAGAGCGAGTAGGCGGTGGAGCCGGTGGGCGTGGCCACGATCAGGCCGTCGCTGCGCTGGCTGTAGACGAACTGGCCGTCGATGAACAGCTCGAACTCGATCATGCGCACGGCCTTGCCGGGATGGATCACCACCTCGTTGAGGGCATCGCCGCTGCCCGACAGCACGCCGTCGCGATACAGTTCGGCATCCAGCAGGAAGCGCTCCTCCACCTCGTAGCGCCCCTCGAGCACCCCGCCGACCCGCGCCTCGAGTTCTCCGGGAGAGATATCGGTGAGAAAGCCCAGGCGCCCGCGATTGACGCCCAGCACCAGGGTACCGCTATGACAGAGGGTGCGGGCGGCGCCCAATAGGCTGCCGTCGCCGCCGACCACGATCACCAGGTCGCAGAGCTCGCCGAGCATGCGCCGGCTGGCTTCGGGATGGCCGTGATCGAGCAGTACCGTGGCGGTGCGATCCTCGATGATGACGTGATAGCCGCTCTCGTCGAGAAAGCGGAGCAGACGCTTGAGGGTGTCGACCACCCTGGCGCTGCCCAGACGACCGATCAGGCCGATGTTCCTGAAACCACCACTCTTGCTCGATTGCATGCGCACGCCTCTCGCTTCGCGGCCGCTCATTATGGGGGCTGGCCGCAGGGCGGGCAAACAGCCTCAGGCCGTGGCGGGCGAGCGTCGACGGAGCCACCACTCGTTGAGCGCCAGTGAGGCGAGGATGATCGCCCCGCCCAGCGCCAGGCGCACCAGCTCGGCGTCGCGATTCCAGAGCACCAGGTTGACGGCGAGCCCGGCAGGGAGTGCAACGCCTCGCCCCCTAGCCGCCCCGGGGGGCGGCGTGAGCTGCGCCATCCCCCTCGCTCTCCGGGGCGGCGTTCACGGGCAGTGGATCGCCCTCCTCGGCCAGGTACTCCGCGAGGCGCGCCTGCGCCTGGTCGCCGAAGAGGATCTCGCAGGCTTCCTCCAGTCCGGGTGAGCGCCGGATGGTCTCCTCCGGCACCACCAGGGCGATCTTGGAGCGCCGGCGCAGGAAGTCCTCCAGGCGGGTGACCATCTCGCGGCGCCGGGCCTGGCGCAACTCGCAGCGCAGGTATTCGGTGCCCTCGATCAGCACCTCCCCCTGGCGCGGGTCCTGGCGAATGTCCTCGAGCATCTCCACGGCCTGGGCGCCATAGCGACGCCACAGCCGAAGGCTGAGCGGCTCGGAGGCGTGGGCGGCGGTCATCGCATCGAGCTCCATCAGCCGTGCCTGGTGCATGAAGGCCTCCCGGACCGCGGCCGGTGGTTCGCCGTACCAGCGGTAATCGGGATGGGGCACCGTCACCCCCAGCCGGCGCACCTCTTCGACGACCTCCTCCCCGACGTTGAGGCAGTCGGTGAGCTTGCCGCCGAAGATGCTCAGGTGCCGCGTCTCGTGGTCGATGTCGATGGCGTGCTTGCGCGACAGGTTGAGGAAGTCGCGGTCGTCGCCACCACTGGGCTTCACCGCCAGGGGCCGCACGCCGCAGCGGGTGGAGATGATGTCCTCCTTGCCCAGTGGCTTGTCCAGTTCGAGGCGCTTGTTGATGTTGTCGAGGACGAACCGCACGTCCTCCTCGGTGACCTCGACCTCGGGCCGATCCACGCGCGTGTCGGTGGTACCGATGCAGGTGCGCATGCCCATGGGAATCACGAAGAACAGCCGCCCGTCGTCGGCGAAGAAGGCCAGCACCCGCTTGCTGTCGGTCAACCGCGGTACGATCAGGTGGATGCCCTTGGAAAAGACATGCCGGTGTTCGGTGTGCTGACCGGAGAGGCGATTGTGCTGGTCGACCCAGGGCCCCGCGGCGTTGATCAGCACCTTCGAGCAGATCGTGAAGGTGGCACCGTCCATGCGATCCCGTACCTCGGTGACCCAGTGATCGCCCTCGCGCCGGGACCCCAGCGACTCCACGTAGTTGGCCGCCACGGTGCCGAAATCCAGCGCCCCGCGCACGAAATTGAAAACGAAGCGCGCGTCGTTGTCGTGGAGATAGGCATCGGAGTACTCGAAGCCACCCCGGGCGTTTCGCGTATCGATGATCGGCTCCCGGGCCTTGATGTCGG
The DNA here is from genome assembly GCF_022487945.1 of Halomonas flagellata. NCBI lineage: Bacteria > Pseudomonadati > Pseudomonadota > Gammaproteobacteria > Oceanospirillales > Halomonadaceae > Halomonas > Halomonas flagellata. The sequence continues at coordinate 10,879 of NZ_JAKVPY010000001.1, read as the reverse complement.
CGGGGCGGAGGAAATGGGGGCGGCGCGTGAAGGCGCTGCCCATCAGCCAGTACAGCCAGGTGCCGGCCCAGGGGTAGAGCGGGTGGTGGCGAAAGCCCTTGTTGATGGTGGTCAGGAAGCGGATCTCCTGCACCGTGGAGGGGTAGCTGCGGATCAGGTGGTTGCGACTCTTGCACAGCTTGCGGACCAGCTTGAAGTCGCCGCTCTCCATGTACTTGATGCCGCCCCACACCAGGTTGGACGACTGCATGCTGGTGCTGCCGGCGAAGTCTCCCCGGTCGATGAGCGCCACCTTGGCACCCTTGCCGCTAAGCGCCGCGGCGGCGGAGGCGCCGTTGATGCCCCCGCCGATGACCAGCGCATCGAAATCCCGGTCGCGCAGCTTGCGAATGTTGCTCTCACGTAGTTGCATGTCTGGCCCTTTTGCAAAGTAAGAGGCCCCGCTCGGCGTGCACCGAGCGGGGCCCTGGGTCCCGTTCAGGCAACCGGTCACACGTCTCGAGTCGGCCCCGGGACAGCCGGGGCGCAGGGCGGGTCAGGCGACCCGCCCGGTCATCAGTCGCGCGAACCGGTGGCCATCCACGCCTCCATCATCTCGTCGTAGGGGACGGTGGTGCCCTGGGGCATCTCGTCGTCGAGCCTGGCCTTGGGCGAACCCGGCTGGGAGAGCCAGGTCTCGGGGTCCTGCTCCTCGTTGAGGTTGGGCGCGTAGGATTCGAAGACCCGTGCCCGGGCCAGGCGCGCCATGATGCTGTCGAGATCCCCGGCCAGGTTGTCCAGCGCCTCCTGGGGCGAGATCTCGCCGTTCACCGCCGGCGCCAGGTTCTGCCACCACAGCGGCGCCATGCGTGGGTAGTCCGGCACGTTGGTGGAGGACGGCGTCCAGTTGGACTCGTTGGGGCTGCGATAGAACTCGACCAGGCCACCCAGTTGCGGCGCCATCTCGGTCATCTGCTCGGAGAAGATGTCGGACTCGCGGATCGGCGTGAGCCCGGCCATCAGCTTCTCCAGGGAGACCGTCTTGGAGACGGTGAACTGGGCGAAAAGCCAGGCGGCGGTCCGGCGATCCTCGGGCGTGGAATCGAAGAAGGTCCAGGACCCCACGTCCTGGTAGCCGACCTTCATGCCCTCCTCCCAGTACGGCCCCACGGGCGACGGCGCCATGCGCCACTTGGGCGTGCCGTCCTCCTCGGTGACGGGAAGGCCGGGATCGGTCATGTCGGCAGTGAAGGCGGTATACCAGAAGATCTGCTGGGCGATGTTGCCCTGGGCGGGTACCGGCCCGGCCTCACCGAAGGTCATGCCGCTGGCCTCGGGGGGCGCGTACTTCTCCAGCCAGTCGACCATCTTGGTCACGGCGAACACCGCAGCCGGGGAGTTGGTAGCACCGCCACGGCTCACGCTGGCGCCCACCGGCTGGCTCTCCTCGTTGACCCGGATCCCCCAGTCGTCCACCGGATTGCCGAACGGCACCCCGGGGCTGCCCATACCGGCCATCGAGAGCCAGGAGTCATGGAACCGCCAGCCAAGCGACGGGTCACGACGCCCATAATCCATGTGGCCGTAGACCTTGCTGCCGTCGATCTCGCCGACATGCTCGGTGAAGAACTCGGCGATATCCTCATAGGCGGTCCAGTTGGTCGGCACGCCCAGGTCGTAGCCATAGATCTCGCGGAACTGCTCCTGGAGATCCTCGCGCTCGAACCAGTCATGGCGGAACCAATAGAGGTTGGCGAACTGCTGGGTGGGCAACTGGTAGATGCTGCCATCGGGGCCGGTGGTGTACTGGATGCCGATGAAATCCTCGAGATCCAGCGTGGGCAGGGTGAAATCGGACCACTCGTTCTCCATCGCCTCGGAGATATTGATGGTGGTGCCATAGCGAATATGCGTACCGATGGCATCGGAGTCATTGACATAGCCATCGTAGATGTTGCGCCCCGACTGCATCTGGGTCTGCATGTTGTTGACCACATCACCCTCGCCGATGATGTTATGGGTCACCTCGATCCCCGTTAGTTCGCCGAAGGCCTCGGCCAGCACATCTCGCTCGTAGATATGCGTGGTCAGCCCCTCGGCGACGGTCTTGATCTCCATGCCGCGGAAGGGCTCGGCCGCCTTGGCGAACCACATCAGCTCGGCGATCTGCTCCTCGCGGGTCAGGGTCGAGTCCTGGAAATGCTCGTCGACCAGGCGCTCGGCGATGGCCCGGGCATCGTGGTTGTCGGCGTGCAGGGCGGTGCTCGCCAGCATCACGCCGGCCGCCAGTAACGAGAGTCGCATTGTTATCGGTTTCATATTGACCTCTTGGGTTGTCGGGGTTCGTCCGTGAACGAGTGACTCCATGATCTTCGCTCAGCCCCAGCGCAGTAGTACCAGCAACCACAGCACCGATGCCGCCAGGGCCAGCCAGATGCTCAGCGGGGTGAAGCCCACCACCCCCAGGTGGATATAGGCAGCGGAAAGCAGGCCGATGAAGAGGCGGTCGCCCCGCGTGGTCGCGATGGGGAGAAACCCCTTGCGCTCCACACTCGGGGAGACGACCTCCCAGGCCGTCATGCCGACCAGCATGGCGGCGATGACCGAGAAGAAGACCGCGGTGGGAACTGTCCATACCATCCATTCCATTACGCCATCCTCCGGTTCAGGTACGGCCCAGGGCGAAGCCCTTGGCGATGTGGTTGCGAACGAAGTAGACCACCACGATGCCCGGCAGGATGGTCAGGGTTCCCGCGGCCGCAAGCGTTCCCCAGTCGATGCCGGAGGCGCCCTTGGTCTGGGTCATGACCGAGGCGATGGGCTGAGCGCCCGTGGAAGTCAGGGTGCTGGCCAGCAACAGCTCGACCCAGGAGAACATGAACAGGAAGAACAGGGTCACGCCGATGCCGGAACTGATCATGGGGATGAATATCTTCACGAAGAACTTCGGGAAGCTGTAGCCGTCGATGAAGGCCGTCTCGTCGATCTCCTTGGGCACGCCACTCATGAAGCCCTCGAGGATCCACACCGCCAGCGGGATGTTGAACAGGCAGTGGGCGAGTGCCACGGCGATATGGGTATCGAACAGCCCGACGGTGTAGTAGAGCTGGAAGTAGGGCAGCAGGAACACCGCCGGCGGCGCCATCAGGTTGGTCAGCAGCCAGAAGAAGAGATGCTTGTCGCCGATGAACTGGTAGCGGCTGAAGGCGTAGGCGGCCGGCAGGGCCACCGCGAGGCTGATCACCATGTTCATCATCACATAGGTGATGGAGTTGACGTAGCCCATGTACCAGTTGGGATCGGTGAAGATCTTGGCATAGTGCTCCAGCGTGAACGCCTCGGGCCACAGGGTCAGTCCCCCCAGGATCTCGGTATTGGACTGGAAGGACATGTTGAGCAGCCAGTAGACCGGCAGGAGCACGAACAGGATATAGGCGGTCATCAGGGTCCGGCGGCGCCACTGGCGCGAGACCGGACGGGCCTGGCGACGACGCTTGGCATCCGCGGCGGCGGCGCGCTTGCGGACCGCCTCGGGGGTCGTGGGCATGGCTTTGGTCATCTCAGGCCTCCTCGTTCTTGTGGTCTTTCTGCATGTTCATGATGGCGGTGTAGAACACCCAGCTGACCAGCAGAATGATCAGGAAGTAGATCAGGGAAAATGCCGCCGAGGGCCCCAGGTCCTGCTGACCGATCGCCATGGTGGTCAGCGACTGGCTGAGGAAGGTGGTCGAGTTGCCGGGCCCGCCACCGGTGAGCACGAAGGGCTCGGCGTAGATCATGAAGGAGTGCATGAACCGCAGCAGCACGCCGATTACCAGCACGTTGGTGAGCTTGGGCAGCTGAATGTAGCGGAACACGGACCACTTCGAGGCGCGATCGATGCGCGCGGCCTGGTAGTAGGCATCGGGAATGGAACGCAGGCCGCTGTAGCAGAGCAGCGCGATCAGCGGCGTCCAGTGCCAGACGTCCATCAGGATGATGGTCGCCCAGGCGTCCACCGGGCTCGCCGTGATGTTGTAGCCATAGCCCAGCTCGCGCAGGCTCCAGCCCATCAGGCCGATGTCGCCGCGGGTGAAGATCTGCCAGATGCTGCCCACCACGTTCCAGGGGATCAGCAGCGGCATGGTCACCAGGATCAGCACGGCGGAGGCCTGCCAGCCCTTCTTGGGCATGATCAGGGCGATACCGATGCCCAGCGGGACCTCGATGGCCAGCACCGTCAGCGAGAAGGCGAACTGGCGCAGCAGGGCGGCGTGCAACGCCGGGTCGTTGAGCATCTCCCGGAACCACTCGGTGCCCGTGAAGAAGCGGGTGTTGGCGTCGAAGACGTCCTGGACCGAGTAGTTCACCACGGTCATCAGCGGGATGATGGCCGAGAAGGCCACCAGCAGCAGCATCGGGAGAATCAGCCACCACGCTCGATTGTTGTAGACCTTATTCATGGTTGGTCTCCACGCGGTACTCGTCGACGTACAGGCCGACGTGGTTGTCGGGAAAGCGAAGGTAGGCGCGCCCCTCGGGCGGATCCTGGTCCTCTTCGATACGGGCCTTCACGGCGTACTCGCCCAACCGCAGGTAGAGGATCGAGTAGGTGCCCAGGTCCTGGGCGTGCTCGACCGCCGCCTCCATGCCGCCTTCCACCGGCTCGCCGGATACCTCGATGAACTCGGGACGGATACCCAGCTTGACGTTGCGCGAGCGGGCACCGGCCACGGCCTCCCGCAGGCGCGTGCCGACGGCGATGGGGGTTTCGCCGGCCATGACCCGATCGTCCCGGGTCGAGACCTCGAGGAAGTTCATCCCGGGGCTGCCGATGAAGTAGCCGACGAAGGTGTGATTCGGCCGCTCGAAGAGTTCCCGGGGCGTGCCGAACTGCACCACCTGCCCCTCGTACATCACCGCGATCTTGTCGGCGAAGGTGGAGGCCTCGAGCTGGTCGTGGGTCACGTAGACCATGGTGAGGTTGAAGCGCTGGTGGATCTCCTTGAGCTTGCGACGCAGCTTCCATTTGAGCTGCGGGTCGATCACCGTGAGCGGCTCGTCGAAGAGGATCGCGGAGACGTCGTCGCGCACCAGGCCACGCCCCATGGAGACCTTCTGCTTCTCGTCGGCGGTGAGGTTCTTGGCCTTGCGCCTGAGCTGGCCCGTGAGCTCCAGCACGTCGGCCACCTCCATGACTCGCTCGCGCACCCGTGCCTCGGGCGTCTTCACGTTGCGCAGGGGGAAGGCCAGGTTGTCGTAGACCGTCATGGTGTCGTAGATGACCGGGAACTGGAAAACCTGGGCGATGTTGCGCGCCTCCGGGGGCAACGAGTTGACCCGCTCGCCGTCGAAGAGCACATCACCGCTGGAGGGCTCCAGCAGCCCGGAGATGATGTTGAGCAGGGTCGACTTGCCGCAGCCCGAGGGGCCGAGCAGGGCATAAGCGCCGCCCTGGTGCCAGACGTGGTTCATCTCGCGGATGGCGTAGTCCTCCGGCGATGCCGGATTGGCCAGGTAGGAGTGGGCCAGGGACTTCAGCGTGATCTCGGCCATGTCAGATGCCTCCCAGGTGGGTCGGGATATGCACCACGGCCCCTTGCCGGTCGAAGGCATAGACCTTGTGGGTCGGGAAGTAGAGGGTCACGGGCGCATCGACGGCAAATTCGTGGACGCCCTCGAGATGTACCGTCATGTTAAAGAGGTCGTTGTGCACGTGAAGGAAGGTCTCGGAGCCGCTGATCTCCGCCAGGTCGACGGTCATCTTCACCTCGATGTCATCCTTGGCCCGGGGGGTCAACGAGAGATGCGAGGCGCGCACGCCGAAGCGATACTCCCCTGGCGGGAGCGAGCGCAGCTCGTCGTTGAGGGGGAAGTGCAGGCGCTTGTCGAAGGTCACCTCGGACCCGGAAATGATCCCCCGCACGATGTTGATGGGCGGCTCGGAGAACATCTCGGCGGTCAGGATGTCCCGCGGACGGTGATAGACGTCCTCGGTGCGGCCGTACTGCAGCAGCCGCCCCTCGTGGAGCACCGCGGTATTGCCCCCCAGGGCCAGCGCCTCGGCCGGCTCGGTGGTCGCGTAGACGGCGATGCAGTTGCGCTCGCTGAAGACCGCGCGCAACTCCTCGCGAAACTCCTCGCGCAGCTTGTAGTCCAGGTTGACCAGCGGCTCGTCGAAGAGCACGACGTCGGCGTCCTTGACCAGCGCCCGCCCCATGGCAGTGCGCTGCTGCTGGCCACCGGACAGCTCGAGGGGCAGCCGCGCCAGGAGGTGCTCGATGTGCAGCATCTCGGCGACCTCGCGCACCCTGCGATCGATCTCGCGGCGCTCCACCTTGGCGAGCTTGAGCGGCGAGGCGATGTTGTCGTAGACGCTGAGGCCGGGATAGTTGATGAACTGCTGATAGACCATGGAGACATTGCGCTGGCGCACGGAGCGGCCGGTCACGTCCTCGCCGTCCATCAGCACCCGTCCCCGGGTCGGTGCGTCCAGTCCCGCCATCAGGCGCATCAGGGTGGTCTTGCCGGAAAGCGTACGGCCCAGCAGCACGTTGAACGAGCCGGGCTTGAGCTCCAACTGCACCCCTTCGATGTGAGTGGCTCCACCGACCACGCGGTCGATGTTTTCTAGGATCAGGGACATGGCGTCCTCGTTGTCGTTGTTGTCGAGCTGGATGCGTGAAGCACGCTGTGCTCATGAACAGTGACCGATCCATCCCTCGCGGGGGCCAGGCCAGCTACTGTTCGATTTGCAACACACTCGAGCATTAATGTTCGTTTCCGATAGCGAGATTAGCCCAACCGGTATCCCACGGCAATGCCGAAACACCCCCCAAGCCCCTAGACCTTGGTCTAAAAAAGGCGGGGTATCACATGCTTTTATATGAAAATCAGGCACTAAAGGAAACAGGAGAGATGAGACCTCACGACAAGGGGGAGTCGCCGAGGCCAGACAGCGGAGTTTCGCTTTCGATCAGGAAGGGAATATACGATCACGGCATCGGCGGGTCACCAGCGCCCTTGCCGTCTCAGCCACCAGAGGGCATGGCCGACACCGGGCAGCCAGCCCAGCAACGTGAGCAGCAGGCTCAACGCCACCCGCTGCCCGCCTCCCCGGGAGAGCCCCACGGCAAGCGGGGGCATCAACAGCGCCAGTGCCAGCAGGGCCGCGCGGGGTTCGGGTGACGCCGGCGCCGCGCCGTGCGCCGGACCGCCTGGCACCCGGTCGACTCGCGCACCATCACCGGCGGCGGGAGTGAAATGCTCCACGCCCCGACGTGACTCATGCTCGAGTGCCTTGCGATGAGCGTCGTGATCGATCTTCTGCTCGAGTTCCGAGGCGCCCTCGGCCAGCGCGTCGTGGTAACGCTCCCAGTCCTCCCAGTCATGGGGAGTACCGGCATGAGGACGGTGCTCGCCAGCTTCCCGGGCTCGCGACCAGGCCTTTTCCTCCAGGGTGTTGGGCCGCTCCTCGTCACGCTCTCCACTCAGCCCCTTCCTGGCGAGGTATTCACGGGCATCCACGGTGCGCCTCCATCACTCGATTGAACTCGACTCGGGCCGGGGGCACACCCCGACCACTGATCGGATGTGTAACATATTGGAGCCGATGCCGCTCCCCGGGTTCCGGCGCACCGTACGCCATGCAGGTACGGGCCTCGCGAACCGTTGGTGGAGCCCCTTGCCGATCGCCCTTGGCAACCCCGCGAGTCGGCTATGCTGAACTCGAGACCCGGCTACGGGCCCAGTACGGCGCCGCAGGCAACCAGGCACCCCCGAGAGGAAAAGCCCCGGGACCGACCGGCACGGCCCCCGTAGCAACAGGCAATCATCGCCGGCACAAGGAGACATGCCATGCCCAGCAAGGCCCCCACCACCGTTCGCGAGATCATGTCCCGTGACTGCTACCGGGTCACCGGCAAGACCTCGGTGTCCACCCTGGCCAAAGGCCTGGCACTGCATCGCCTGCCCGGGGTTCCCGTCGTCGACGAACGCGACCACTTGATCGGCTTCATCTCCGAGCAGGACGTGTTGGGCAAGGTACTGGAGAGTTCCTACCTCAACGAAGAGCCGCCGCTGGTCAGCGAGTTGATGCGCAACGAGGTGCTCGCCGTGTCGCCAAACAAGAGCATCACCGACCTCGCCCAGGAGATGCTGGGGGCCAAACCCAAGGTCTACCCGGTGGTCGAGCAGGGTCGCCTGGTCGGCATCGTCACCCGCCGCGACGTACTCAGCGCCGTCCTGCGCATGCGCTACAGCTGACCCCCGCCGACGCCACCCGGTCGGCCGGGTGACGTCGTCGTGTCGGCCGTTGCCCCCTCGGGCGCGCAAAGAAAAAGCCGCCCCGTTTCCGAGGCGGCAAGAATCGATCGAAACTGCGAGCCAGAACAACAGTGTTAGCGACTGCTATCGCATGCTGCTGCCTGTGCCCCCAGTCAGACAGCAACGAAGCGAAAAGTTCTCGAGCGGGGCAAATTTTTCTCTTCCTCCCGCCCCGGCGGCCTGATAGAACAGAAAAACAACCACTTAGCGGATGAGGACCACGAAAAGCACGAGACGGCTTGCAAAGCATAAGCCGTTGGATTTACTATCGAATCCGCCTCGCGGGTGTAGCTCAATGGTAGAGCAGAAGCTTCCCAAGCGTGCGACCAGCTCGGTCGCGTAGGTACGTCAGGCCTTCTCAGGCACGTTGAGATCTGAGGAAATCGGCATTATACCTAGCCCGGCAACACTGCGGGCAACGCGGCCTCAAGCCGTGTGTAGCAATTGTCCGGCCGGCTTGCCGGTAACGGACCAGGTGTCCAACCACCTGTAGCCTAGGAGCAGTGCGGGGCTGGTAACGGCCCGGTGCGGAGCGCTCTGACAATGTAATCACCCTCTCGGGGTCCAGCTGACCCCGCGAGGGGACAGCTGGGATCTTGCTTCCGCAAGCAAGTGAGATGCTAGGCTGGATCGAAGGGTTAGCGTAAGCGAACCGTTTAAAAGCGTCGTCAAGCTGAGCAGGCTTAGGCGGATAAGTGGCCTGTCTGTGGTCGGCTAGGGTATAGCTTGGTTACCCTACGTTGGCATCATGACCACCGGCGCAATGACGGAACCCTCCCGATCCGTGTTGCTGACACGGAACTGGGTAAGACCGACACGGTGTCCCCTCGGGGACTAGCGAGCCGCAAGGCGAAGCGATGCCGTAGCGGTTAAAGGATGGTGGAGAAAGCGAATGCCGGCCTGTAATGGGCCGGATAGGGGATGAAACGATGGCCCCGAGCCGAAAGGCTGCAGACTTCCACCAGGTGGTCTGTCGTTAGACAGACTTGCAGCAATCCCCCAAAGCGAGGGCAGAACACAGCCCTCAACGGGGGTCGTGTTTTGCCCTATGGGCGGGCGTAGCTCAATGGTAGAGCGTTTGGTTCCCAACCAAGTGACGTGGGTTCGATTCCCATCGCCCGCTCCACTTTGGATCTTCCAATCCAAGTGGAGGCAGATATGGACACGGCTACCCGTGATGTCGTCTCCCCCCTCTGGAACGGCTGGCACCACATCGAGTGGCGTCAGGCGCACCAACGGGTCAGGAGACTGCAAGTCCGAATAGCGAAGGCAACCAAGGAGTGCAACTGGCGTAAGGTCAGGCAGCTGCAACGTCTGATCACGCGGTCGACGAGCGCGAAGGCTATTGCCGTCAAGCGAGTCACCTCGAACCGCGGCCACAAGACCCCCGGCGTCGATGGGGAGACGTGGTCTACACCAGAGACGAAGTGGCAGGCAGTGCTATCCCTGAGGGTCAGGGGGTACAAGGCCAAGCCTCTGCGTCGAGTGCATATCCCGAAGGCCAATGGCGGTAAACGCCCCCTGGGCATACCGACCATGCGCGACCGAGCCATGCAGGCCCTACACCTGCTGGCCCTGGAACCCGTGAGTGAATCCACGGGTGACCTCAACTCCTACGGATTCCGGCCCAATCGTTCTACCAAGGACGCGATGGCCCAGTGCTGTAATGCGCTGTCCCGACCCAGTTCCCCGCAATGGGTGTTGGAGGGTGATATCCGTGGCTGCTTCGACAACATCAACCACGAGTGGCTGATCAAGCATGTCCCGATCGACCGGAATATGCTGAGGCAGTGGCTCAAGGCTGGGGTAGTCGACACAGGCCAGCTGTTTCCAACGACGGCAGGCACGCCACAGGGCGGGATCATATCCCCCGTGCTGGCGAACCTGGCACTAGACGGCGTCGAGGAGCTCCTCAGGGAGCGCTTCGCAAGGCGCCGGAAGGTGAACTTCATCCGCTACGCCGACGACTGGATCGTGACTGGGGACTCGAAAGAGACCGTGGAATCGGCCAAGCGTCTGATCAGGGCCTTTCTCATCAAGCGAGGGCTGGAGCTCTCGGAGACAAAGACCCGGATCACTCACATCAGTGAGGGTTTCGACTTCCTGGGATGGACCTTCAGGAAGTTCGGAGGCGACTGGAGGATGGTACCGTCCAAGGGCAGCAAGAAGCGCTTGTACGCGAAGGTCAGGGAGGTGGTCCGGAAGCACAGGACCTCCAAGCAGATCAGCCTGATAGCTGAGCTGAACCCGATCCTCAGGGGTTGGGCGCAGTATCACAAGAACGTGAGTGCAACCCGGACCTTCAATCAAATGGACCACATGGTCTGGCAGGCGCTGTGGAGGTGGGCGCAGCGAAGGCACCCAACCAAGGGGAAACGCTGGATCAAGGCCAGGTACTGGTCGCGAAAAGGCTCCCGGGTATGCGACGTCAACTACTTTGACCGGTCAGCGACAATTAAAATGACCGGCTGGGTGGGATAGTTGTCGTCAGCCTGACGACGCGGTCTGTCCTCCCTGTAATTGACGCTGATAGGCGCGTTTCCGGTAGCTCTCTCCGCTCAGCTCCAGCAGCGTGGCGTGGTGCACCAGCCGGTCG